>JAPOIF010000148.1 GCA_029979085.1 Methanobacteriota archaeon
GACCGTTGAACAACGAGATGAACTCCTTGCCTTTGCTCAGAAACATGACCTTTGGATTCTCTCCGATGAAGTCTATGACCGCATCGTCTTTGACTCGGAGCACGTCTCGTTCGTAGGAACAGACTACGATAAAGTCCTCCTCATCAACTCCTTTTCGAAGACCTTTGCCATGACAGGGTGGCGGATTGGTTACATCATGTCGGCGAATCTTGAAGCGATGAAGCAAGTCATCAAGATGCAATATTACATCACTGCGTGTTCAAACGATGCGATGCAATATGCTGTACTTGAGGCCATGGAGAAAGCATCCGATTACCCTGATATTCTCGCCAAAGAATTCCATGCTCGATGCAATCTTATCGTTGATCGACTCAATGCTATGCCCGGTGTTGAATGCCACAGGCCAAAAGGCTCAATCTACGTGTTCCCGAAGATTCAGGTTCCAGGATTGAACAGCCAAGAACTTGCAATGGAACTCCTCAAAGACGGTGTCCTTTGTTCACCCGGTACGGCTTTTGGCCCATCGGGTGAAGGCCACCTACGCTTCGCTTTCACCATCTCACAAGAAGACATCTCTCGTGGCATGGATAAGGTTGAAGCAACCTTGAAGCGGCTACACGAACAATAAGGTGCCATGCATGATTTCTGCAATTGTATTTTTCATTGCAGGATTCCTTCTTGGTCATCTGATGCCACGTGTACCCTTCATGGTGCTCTGTCGAACATCGGGGTTCAACAAAGGATTCCCTCCTCATCCTGAACCAATTCCGCTCACGCCTCGACTGACACAACGTGTCCTCCACATGCGTTGGTTCCATCGGCTTGGTACCTACACAACCGTTCTCCCCCTCCTCTTCGGATATCTGAGCATTCTTGGTGGTCAATCCACCTTCGGATACGGGTTGTTTCTCGCAGGCGGTTGGACACTACTCTCGAGAGCGCAGGCGCTTTTGGGAGGTTCACCTGTGGCGTGCACGCTTGAAATGGCTCAACGTCTGCAACTTGTGATGAACATCGCAGACTCAGAGGATGCATGTTGTCCACACCCTCAGCCACAATGGTGGATGGAATCGGTTCGCTGCGAATCCTGTTCAAAAAAACTCGAGGACATGCTACGTCCCGATCTTGGTCGTCCCCGCAAGGATGGATTCTTACGCGGATGGCTGCGATTGTGGTTGAGTGACGGTCATCCGATGGTACTTCCCGATGATGGCAAAAACTAATCTTACTGCCTCGAAATGAAGGGGAACCTTTGTCTAACCATTCCAATCCATCGGGTCTATGGGGCGAGCTGGTCAACGTGGACCTTTGACTGCTCGCATCTGGTTGACCATCGTCGTTTTCTGTCAAATCTTCTTGACGCCGATGGCTGCTTTTTCCATCACCTACCTGTTTCAACTCGATATGGCCGGTGAGAACATCACCATCGGAATTCAATCTGAAATGCTTCCATGGATTATGGCCGCTTCACTCGGTTATGGTATGCTTGCACTCTTCCTTGCTTTGGTTATGGGTGGCTATCAACCGATTCGAATTGTTGAGCGAGGGGGATGGATGGCTGCACTTGGAATGTCGCGAGGAGGGCGTTCTGCATCCAGTCTGCGTCGAGCCCGTGAAAACTTCACATCATCACCACACGGATCGTTATCCACACTCGTGAATCGTCGGATGATGCGTGGTCATTCGTTGATATCGACCCATGGAGGTTTGCTTCTACTCGCAGTACCGTTTCAAATTCTGCTCGTGACCATTCCGCTCACCTTGGTCATGATGGTGCCTGAATCAATTGTTCAATTGAATCGAAGGCTTGAGCTCGCCATTCTGTTGTACATCGTCGGTTTGCTCATGGCGATGCGTTTGTATCCCCGATTCTGTCGAAAATACATCGGAATTGCAACCTTTACTCGTCGTTGGTTGATCTCGATGACCAAACTCTCCTGGCTAGCACCGGTACTTGTCTTGTGGTTAATGGGTCGGTTTGCAAGTTTGGTTGTTCTGGGCTGGATGGGTCAAGATACTGAACTTTCCATCACCTTCGAAGCCAATCTGTTTGAGACCTTCCTTGGCAACGCAGTCATTCCGGAAACAAGTTTCCTCGATTTGTTGACAGCGCTTGCTGTTATGCCGCTTGCAGCCTTTACGACGCTTGCAGTCTTGGAAGGAGGCTCGACCAACCCTCCTGATTGGATGGATGTACCTGCAGATGTTGTTTCTCGATTTGATGGCAGAGATTCCCCTGACTTTGGTCTACTTGGTAAAGTGACAACTGCAGCAGTTTCAACCACGGCTACACTCGCTGTTGCTGCCGCAGCAGGTGTCGCTTCCAGAGGCCAAGAAGTTGCAACAGGACTTTCTGCCATGGCAGCAGCAACACCAACAGGCGTCGATGCGGTAGGCAGTACAGCATCAAGCCTCCCTACACCACAACTTCCATCGCTTAGCGAGGATGTTTCGCTTGACCTACCTGAATTTGACAACAGCCTCCTTGAGTTGGATTCTGACGATGCGCCCCCGTATGACCAACCGACGATACAAGGCCTGATTTCCGACGAACATCGCAACGAGAATTAGAGAGCAAACAACGACCATCTTCATATGATGCAAGTTGTTGGGAGGAGCGTTGATGACGATGCGACGCAGTATACCTATGCTTTTGATTGCTCTCATGATGTTTCAGACCGCCTCTTTGCTCGTGCTGGATTCAGCCGAAGCAGCATCTGGCCGAGGTGGAGATAATGATGACTTTATTCTGAAGAAAATTACAATCGGAAACGTCTCCGATCCTGCCTTCACTTGGGTTCAATCGGATCAATCGACCGTTGATTATCTGATCATGGGTCAAGAAGTCGAAGTCATCGTGCAAGTTCAACTGGGAGGAAGTTCCCTCACAGGTAAGTCCGCAGAAGTTCAAATCGAAATCGTCCATCCTATTGGATACGTGATTGAATCTT
>JAPOIF010000149.1 GCA_029979085.1 Methanobacteriota archaeon
GCATCCAATCCATCAGCAGCAAGTGCAGCTTGGGTCGTAGAATCATCGAGCCCAACCTTACTACGATCGAATTCACGAATTGCCCAGCTCAGTGTCATGTGAATGGTCGATGTATCTTGCAAATCGAAATCGTACGTCCCTCGAATCCAATCCTGTTGGAAAGGTGTTCCGTCATCACTCGAATCATAATCATCACAATCGCTGAACCCTGGAACGCCATCGCATGTTGACATTCCGTCTGCGGAAGCGAGCGGTGCAAGGATTGGTGTTGCAAAAAACAATGTGAAACACAGTGTTAGAAATCGATTTCTCCATACTGCACGTTCTTCCATGATGCTCCAACAGACCGAAGACCTTCAAAGGACTTCCCCTTAGGAAGGCTGTTGGCGTCCTCATGACAATGAAACTGTGTCTGCTTGTTCCGCTCAATGTTGGAGAAGAGGCTCGACTACTCCTGATTGAACAAGATGTTCTTGACCGCGCTTACAGTCCAAAACGCATCGAGAACGAATTGGCGTTACCTCTTGTGGAAGGCGCCGAGATTGACGCCATCGAATTTGAACATCGGTTTGAGCGACATAAGGTCGAGCGGGCACCGCCTTCCATTGATCCCCATAGCCGATTGCAGGATGCACTTCTGCCGATGTTGAATTCAAACGATAGATTGATTCAAACCATTCCCAAAAAATGGGAGCGGCTTGATGATCTCATCTTATTTCCAAAGGATGCGTTTTTGGACGATGGATGGGATTTAGTTGTGGAGGAACACAAGGATTTCTACCACATTGTTGCAAAAGCCCTCAATGCTGGTCGAGTCGGTCGTCAGCAACCTATTGCTGCTGATCAAATGCGTACCGCTCAGGTTGAGTTGTTGTATGGCGATAACGGTTGGGTCGAAGTCAAGGACAACGGACTCGTCTACGGTTTTGATGCGACCAAGGTAATGTATTCGTCTGGCAATGTGACAGAGCGTCATCGCATGGCTTCGATGCCTGCAGAAGGTGAAATCGTCATCGACGCTTATGCAGGAATTGGCTATTACACAATGCAACTCCTTGTTCATGCGAACGTGAAACACATTCACGCCTGTGAAATCAATCCAAACAGCATTCATGCACTTGAATGGTCAGCGAAACATAACCGGGTTCAATCAAGATTAACGGTACATTCTCAAGATAATCAAATCACATTAAGAGAATTTGAGGGGACTGTTGATCGTGTACTTCTCGGCTATCTACCAAGTTCTGAAGCGACCTGGGAACCTGCAGTTCGAGCTTTGAAAGCAACGGGTGGAACGCTGCATATCCACATGAATGTTGAAGAAGAACGAATCGAATCGTGGTGTCAGGAAACGATGCAGAAATGTGTGCAATATGCAAAAGACGCTGGACGGAACTGGGGAGTGGTTTCTCATCACCTTGAGAAAGTCAAGTGGTACGCACCTCGAATCCGTCACGTGGTCTTGGACGTCTCATTTTCTTCAATGAGTTCTGCATCGTAAATGGGATCATCCTGTTTGGCGTTGTTTTGTACGACGACATAGGCGATGCCGAGAGCAAGGACAACAAACAGCCCAGCGAAAACGATGGTTGTTCCCATCCCAGATTCAGCTTCATCACCAGAACTCATTCCCGAAAGTTGACCTTCAGGATCAGCAACGCCAATCATCGTGATGCTGTTGATTTTGACTTCATAGAGGGGTCGTCCTGCCGATGAGAATGGATTGTCCAAATCCGTACCTGTTGGGTCATCCGATGTTGGAACTTCAGCAATTGCTCGGACATGGCTCATCCCATCACGAACAATTCCGAACGTTGCATATCCTCCATCATCACGATTTTCAGGGTCGAGTCCATGTGCTTCTGTTTCTGCAATGTACCATTGTGAGTCTGCTGAGTCCTCTTCGGTTCCTCGAGCCATGCCAATGGCACCGTCAACGTGACTCAAGTTTTCATTGTGCTCAAGTGGAATGGTCTCTCCAGTACCACCGCTACCACATTGCAAACTTGTCGATGGATAACCTGGAAACGATGACTTGCATTCAGGATCACCAGATTGAGTGACAAAGTCATTGATGACTCGATGGAAAAAGATGCCATCATAGAGATCGTCTTCGATGTGTTCAATCATGTTCTCTACTGTGATTGGAGCCCATTGCGGAAACATCTCGATGACAATTGTTCCAGAAACTGGATCTTGGAAATGCCCTGGTGAATATGTGACATCGATGGTAAAAACGGGGTCACCAAAGTAGGAATATTGCATTGGTGTGTCTTCAACAACGGGACCATCCGTCCATGTTGATGGATCAATTCCATTGCTTTTCCAAGCAGGTTCTTCTTCACCTGAAACCGAGAATGGTAGGAGCAAGAAGACGAACAAACATGACAAGAGAACCCGTTGCCTGGATGCCTTGCCCATGAGCAAACGATGGCATGCCTGTTCATCAATCATTTGACGAAGGGCGTTGGTCATCGAGGCACTTTTGGAGAATCGATTTGAATTGATTCAGTTGATCTTTCACGTCGTAATGATGGTTGCCGACAAAGAAGCCCTGATTGTGAATTCGATTGGCTGCTGGTAGGTCTCCATGAATGGAGTGGTCAAGGTGTTCAATCACTGGATTCAGTGTAAAGTTTCCAGCAACAATTGGTCGCGTTTCAACGCCAGCCTCCCGCAGTGCGTCAAGAACCGGCCCTCGGTCGCACCAGTCTGGTAATACGATTGAAAAACCGAACCAAGACGATTCGCCAACTTCCTTCTGAATCAGAATTTCTGGAAGTTCACTCATGACCTCTTGGAAAATGGCTGCGTTAGCACGTCGGCCTTCGATGATTGCGTTGACCTTTCGAAGTTGAGCTTGCCCAATAGCACCCGACATTTCCAATGGCCGGAGGTTGTATCCAGGGAGAACAAAACGGAAAGATTCCATA
>JAPOIF010000014.1:0-18940 GCA_029979085.1 Methanobacteriota archaeon
AGGCATCGCTCGACTTGCTGGATTGACTCCGGTTGTCATTGGTGCTGAAATGTTGCAGCCCGATGGGGATGGGGCACTCTCAGTCGAGGATGCTCGAATCTGGGCAGGTGAACGAGGAATTCCATTCCTCGAAGGTGCAGAAGTCATTGCAGCATTGCATGGTTAATCTCAAGAACATGATTCCTCTGCTGGATTTGGGTGAACACGATGCGTAAGGTCATGGCGGTGGGAGTTTTCGACCTTCTCCATGCAGGCCATCTTCACTACCTTGAGCAGGCAAAAGCACTCGGCGATCATCTGACTGTTGTTGTAGCCCACGACGATACAGTCCGAAAGCGAAAGCATGAACCTGTGACCAATCAAGATCTTCGCCGTCGAATGGTTGAAGGCTTGAAACCGGTCGATGTAGCATGTATAGGCAATCCTCCAGAAGTTCCAATCTTTGATATTCTTCCAGAAATTCAACCGTCAGTGATTGCCCTGGGGTATGATCAAGAGCACGCAGAGGACCGGATTCGAACAGCACTGGAAGAGCGTGGTTTTTCATCGATTGATGTCGTTCGTGTTGAAGGTTTGAGCGATGATTTGGATGGTACTCGAAAGATCATTGCTCGAATCGTTGAGCGAGCGAAAGGAGGTGAATTCTGATGTTCACTGGAATCGTCCAAGGCAAGGGCGAGATTGTTTCTATAGAAACTGGAAACGAAATTACAACCCTTGGAATCAGGATTCCATCAACAGAAGGTTTGCAAATTGGTGCCAGTATTTCCATCGATGGCGTTTGTTTAACTGCAACAGAATTTTCTGATGACATTGTATCCTTTGATGTCATTCCTGAGACACTGGAAAAGACGACGTTAGGCCAACTTGAACAAGGTCATCAGGTCAATGTTGAACGTTCATTACGATACGGTGATGAGGTTGGCGGGCACCTTCTTTCAGGTCACATCATTGGTCGAGGGCTCATCAGTAAAGCAGACCCAGTTGGCGACGGTGCTCAATATTCAATCATGGCGCCACCAGACGTTCGAAAGTACATCGTCAGCAAGGGATATGTCGGTATTGACGGTATTTCTCTCACCATTGGCGATGTTTCCGAAGATCGCTTTGACTTGCATTTGATTCCCGAAACGCTTCGATTGACCACGATTGGTGACAAGCAAGTAGGTGATGCAGTGAATCTTGAAATTGATTCCACGACAATGATGATTGTTGAAACCGTTGAACGAATGATGAAGGAGAAATAAAGATGACAAATATCGTAGCAGTATGCGCAATGTACCACTTGGACGAGATGAATAAAATGCTGAAAATTGCAACCTCTCAAGCAGAGGATTTGGGATATGATATCGTCGATGTCATTGAAGTTCCAGGCTGCATGGAGATTCCATTGGCGCTTGATAGAGTTCTCTCAAACGAAGACGTTGATGGTGCATTTTGCCTTGGCATCATCGAAAAAGGTGAGACAGACCACGGCCTTGTCATGGGTCAAGGTGTTCTCAAAACCATCCTTGAACTGCAATTGGTACACAACAAACCAATTGGCTTGGGAATCATCGGACCCGGTGCTTTACCTGAACATGTAGGTCCTCGAATTGGCCCTCATGCGACAGCTGCAGTCGATGCACTACGCCCCTTCCTCGATGAGTGATTGGTATCGTCTTTTGTAGAACACATACGACCAGATTGCGATGATGATCGCTAAATTGGTGAACCAAACCCAAGGTGTGCTCCAACGATATCCATCGACTTGAATATCACTGAATGGGGCTAAAAATGGTGTTGGAAAGAACTTCGCCGTATGCGTTGGAATGTCATTGAAAATATGGATAAACCATGGAAGCCAGAGCCAAATTGCAGCATTCCTCGCTGAAAGGGTGTTGTCGGTAAACAACCTTTCAGTAACACCTCGTTTCTCAAAGAGTATCCACGTGAACAAGAAACCAATCGTAGCCCAAATCAGACTGTGTGTGACTTGGTACGCCTCCCATGCATACCATCCAAAATCAGCAGTGACTGTATTCTCGTTAATCTCAGGTCGTTCATCCAAAAAGAAAGAGTTCGGAATAAACACAAGCAGGTCTGGAAGGACACCCATCAATCCTGCAACCCAAAATTTCGTACGTCCATTCGTCGCACCCGAACCCATCAGCCAGTGTGAGACGACATCCATAATGCAACCTCAACGCATTGAGAATTAAATTTTAGCACAACGCCAAATACATCACTTCAATCCTCATTTTCGATGAACCCATTGCTGGGTTGATGGATCTCGATAGAACCATTGTTGGCTCCCTGACGGATGTTCAATCCATTCCATTCCATCACGCATGGCTCCACGGGTTGCATATTGTGGGTACTTGACTTCGGATTCTTCCGATGTTTCAACAGGTTCCTTCCTTCGGAAAAAGAGCAGAGCAATCAGAAGAACTACCACAACTCCTGTGGCTCCAAAGAGTGTCGTGCTGTTGAGAAAACCGCTGCTGGATGAAGGCTCAATCAATTCATTTTGCTCAGGTGAGCAACCCTTTGAATCTGAGACATGTAGTGGGTTTGTGTTTGCACACACATCGTTTGCATCATTGACGCCGTCTCCATCGGAATCGGTTTGCCAAGTCGAACATCCATTCGGAGCCACGGAATCTGCTAACGTCCCTGGGCAGATGTCGAATTTGTTCAAGACGCCGTCACTGTCATCGTCTTTTTGATGCCAAGAACAACCATTCCCATCAACCGCTTCATCTGGTTCAGTATTTGGGCACGTATCCAATGATGTACAGTTTGAGGGTCCAGCTGATGCAGCGTCTCGATTGCATACGGAGTCCAAATCAGAATCCACTTGAACGTCAGAACATCCTACATCATCGGTCTGATATTCTGTCGATGTTTGTTCACAAAGATCCCAATAATCGTAGACTGAATCGCCATCGGTATCTCTCTGTTTACGATCGCAACCGTTGATATCTGCATCCCCAGCAATTTCGGTTTCCGCACATTGGTCGTCTGCATTGTTCACACCATCGCCATCGCTGTCTTGTTGAGACCAAGTACATCCATTCGCATCCGTTTCCATGCCAGAAGATGAACCAGGGCATTTGTCCTCACCAATGCAATTTGAGGGTCCGTTGCTTGGTGCACCTGCGTCACAAACGCCATCAAAATCCAGATCAACCTGTTGATCAGTACAACCATTTTCGTCTGTAGGAATGCCATATGGTGAAGCGGGGCACAAATCGTGGGAATTAGCAACGCCATCATCATCATCATCTCGTTGTTCCTGACTGCAACCGTCTTCATTGATCTCCGCCGCAATCGTTGTCTCTTGACATAGGTCCTGCGTGTCAACAATCCCGTCGCCATCCGAATCCTTCGTCCAAATCGTAAATCCATTAACTGAACTCAAACGTACGATGGCCATTGACTCATCTGGAGAAATCGACGTAACCATCCAATTTGATTCGTTAACACTTGTTGATTTGACGATGAATTCAAGATCATTTGATTCTGTGATTGCATAGGTATGTAGTGTCACGTTCCTCCATACTTCTCCGGCGGTATAGTCTCGGTAGTGTTCGGAGATTGAAGCATAAATCAGATTTCCATTACGAGACAGTGATAACCCGTCGATTTCATCGTAGATATAATCAGAGTTGTTTCGTGTAATTGAAATTGAGTCCTTAAACTCCAACGTATTGAATGAATATAATTTGATCTCCTCATCAGTTGATACAATCAACCAATCTCCATCGGGTGATTGATGGAAAGAATTGATTGAATTGATGGCCTTGCTTCGAAGTAGATAGCCATCGAACGTATCCCACATCAGTATGTCGCCTGACGTAAATCCAACGAGAGTTGTGCCATCATGTGAGTATTCCAATTGTCGTGGATAGTAGTCCTCATCCTCAAGTTCCTGAACTCCTGTGTTGAGGTCAATCGTCATCATTTTGCCAGAATACTCATCGTAAGAAAAAATCGATACAGCAAGCTCGTTACCATCAGGGCTTATCGCTAAGGCCCTGATGAAATCACACGAGTTGCTGATTGAGTTGTGCGTTGGATTTTCAATATTGGAAAGGACGTAGATAGAATATCCACATGTGGATTGATAATAACTTGAGTTCGCCCAGAATGCAAGAATGGAATACCCATCAGGATGCCACAATAATCTCGAAAAATACGTATCCGTGAGTTCATTGATGATCTCATATTCAATCGAAAAATCCGTGTTGAGAATGTGAATGCTTTCTGAATCATCAAACGTTGCAATTAGATCTCCATTCGGGGACCATTGCGGATTGGAATAGTCTTCAGTGTTGTCTACCGGTTCAGTATTTGCCGCCCAAGACATGACGCTCGGACATTGGACAACATCATGCAGGGGACACTCATCATTCGAATCTGTTGTGCCATCTCCATCTACATCTCGCTGGCTTGAACTGCAGCCGTAGATGTTGCTATATTCGCTAATTGGGGTGCTAGGGCATTGGTCATCAGAGTCTGAAATCCCATCTCCATCAGAGTCCGTTAATTGTTCTTCAGAGCAGCCAGAAGCATCAACTGTAGAAGCAGTATTTGTTCTTGGACAAACATCATCCCGGTCATTAATACCATCCAAATCTGTATCTTTTTGGCTCGGAGCACATCCTCTTATGTCGGAATTTTCTTCTGAAGGTGTATCCGGACAAATATCGAATTCATCGACAACTCCATCAGAGTCAGAATCAGGCTTTATTGCCATGAGTGAATATTCACTGTAGTATCGGCCGTCGAGGAATGCAACAATTTCATCATCTCCAGAGGTAAAAGAAAGCGTAGGATAATAGTACGATCCAGTTTCTTCTACAATTTCACTTGTTTTCGACCACATCTCCGTCGAATAGATTTCATATCCAAAGTAGGTCTGATACAAGAGATGCGTTCCTGTGGAACTGTAAACTGGGTTTGAACCAGTGGTGTAGAATTCTTGCTGGAATGATGAACTGGAATAAACATACAACTCCCCCCAACCGTTGTCGGCGACGATCAAATCACCGTCTTCACTGATTGACATTCTTCCAGTTTCATATGCGCCGACAGTGTATGTTTGAACCTGCACCCAACTATCGCCAACAAAAGGAACGTTTTGTAATTCGTATTCGCTCACCGCTCCATCTGTTGTCATGTACCAAAGCGTGTCTTCGGAGGGATGATGCGCGACGTAGTATCCAGTCGAAGTTGTTCCAATTACCTCTTCCCAATCTGGGCCTTCATACATCTTTCCTCCATCGTTACCGGTTGAGATCACCAGACGTTCGCCATCGCCTGCCCATGTAATATCCTGCGCAGGGTAGTACGATCCGTCAGTTGTTGAAAGGTCGCCAAAATACACCTTCTCCCAATTTTCTGTACTATATATCTCAAAATCATAATCAAGTATGAGCAGATATTCACCATTTGGTGAGAATTCAAGGAACCTTAGACTCTGCATGTTTGTTTCCAAGGTTTCAATCACCGTGTTCCAATCGGAGTTGTGACGGATTGTGATGTCGATTTTGTTGTAGTTCCAAGAACTGCATTCAGGCACAGCGATAAAATCGCCTGCAGTATCATACGCGAATCCACCGTAGCAATACGATTCCAATGGTGTTTGTTTGTAAGATGCCCAATCGCCTTCATGTACGGAACTTCTTGCATCCGTTGATGTGATGGTATCTGGGTCTTGGAATGGTTCAACTTGCATGAAAGGGTTCAATGAACAGAGAATGAAGAGCAGTGAAAGAAAAATTGGAAGAATCGTAATACGACTGCTCATCGAATGGATTTTTTGCACTGACCTACATAGGTGTTTAGCCGACAGTTCGCTCGAGAAAACACAGGGATAATGTTCAAGTCCATCGGGGTGTTGGTCGAAGAGTGAGTCAAATGTCGGATGTTCACAATGTCATCATTATCGGTTCGGGTCCTGCTGGATACACTGCTGGATTGTACGCTGCTCGAGCCATGCTCGAACCCCTCATGTTCGCTGGTTACATGTCCGGTGGGCAACTGATGCTAACAAGCGATATCGAGAATTTTCCAGGCTATCCGGAAGGAATCGGCGGTCCTGAAATGATGATGCAACTTCGTGAACAAGCCGAACGATTCGGTTTGAACGTTCAAGACAAGAACGTTGAATCTGTTGACACATCCTCTCGACCGTTCAAGGTTACAGTTGAAGGTGAGGATTTCTTTGCACATTCTCTAATTGTCTGTACAGGTGCTGAATCCATTTGGCTCGACGCACCTGGTGAAGCAGAGCAGAAAGGTCGAGGAATCTCGACGTGTGCTACATGCGACGGTGCTTTCTTCCGCAATGAAGAAGTCCTCGTGATTGGTGGTGGCGATTCTGCTTGTGAAGAAGCAACGTTCCTCACGCGTTTTGCATCGAAGGTGACCTTGGTTCATCGCCGAGATGTCTTCCGTGCATCGACCATCATGTACGAGCGTGCTGCGAATCACCCGAAGATTGAGATCAAGACATTCCGCCAAGTCAAGGAATGGCTGAGCGATGAGAAAGGACTGACTGGAGCAGTTCTTGAAGACCCAAGGGATGGGTCAACTGAAGAGATTGCCGCCACCGGCGCCTTCATTGCCATTGGTCACAAACCCATCACAAGTTTCCTCGGTGGTCAAGTCGATACCGATGAGAATGGCTACATCATTCACAAGAATCACACCATGACATCTGTCGACGGTGTCTTCGCTGCTGGTGACGTTGTCGACACACGTTACAAACAAGCGATTACGGCCGCAGGTATGGGTTGCCAAGCTGCAATTGATGCCGAAAAGTGGTTGGAAGAAAACGTTCATTGAGCAACGATGTCTATTTGATGAAGCATCAATACGCATCGACATGGTCGATATGCAACGGCACGCCCGCCATCTTGTCCTTCCACAAGTTGGAATCGAAGGGCAGGAGAAGTTGGCCAAGGCCAAGGTGTTCGTCGTTGGAGCAGGAGGGCTTGGTAGTCCCGTTCTTCTCTATCTCGCTGCAGCAGGTATTGGTACCATCGGAATTATTGATGACGATCGGGTCGATATCTCGAACCTGCAACGGCAAGTGCTCCATCGGACTGAGGATGTCGGTCGGCTAAAGGTTGAATCTGCGAAAGAACAACTTCTCGCGCTCGATCCAAACCTTACCATCGTTGAGCACAAGGAACGACTCAATCCGGAGAATGCACTTGAATTGTTTTCCGGCTGGGACATTGTCGTTGATGGAACAGATAACATCCCTACTCGATACCTCATCGATGATGCATGCCATCTTCTCTCAATCCCGTGGGTATACGGTTCAATTCATCGATTTGAGGGTCAAGTTTCGTTCTTTTGGACAAAAGAAAATCGACGCTATCGAGACTTGTTTCCAGAAGCACCGCCCGCTGGAGCCTTGCAAAATTGTGCAGAAGCAGGCGTGTTTGGTGTCCTTCCCGGGGTTGTAGGAAGTTTACAGGCAACGGAAGTCATCAAACATATTGTTGGCATGAACTCGAGCCTTGTCGGTCGATTGCTCTTGTACGATGCAGAATCGATGACGATGCAATCGTTGCAATTTGGCGCTCTTGACTCCAAGCCAGATGTGACAGATTTGTCCCATGCTCAAGCGTTGTTTGACGACCCCGCATACTGCACGCCGCGCCCTCAGCAAGTTCAAGAAGACGAAGTTGCAGGGGAATCCATGATGCAATCGATCACCGTGCCCGAGTTGAAATCAAGACAAGATGGTGGATGGAATCCGTTCATCATCGATGTCCGTGGCGATCAGGAACTGGAACAAGTTCGCCTCTCTGCGTTTGATTTACATGTTGTTCACGACGTAGCTGATTCTGCAGTGAATGACATACCCGAAGGTCGTGATATTGTGGTCATGTGCCGAAGTGGTATGCGTTCTCAAATGGCCATCATGTTGCTCAACCAATCAGGGATTGATTCGAGTCGTTTGTTCAATCTGAACGGTGGCATCATGGCATGGGGACAAATCGCTCCAGAAGACATCCATCACGGCTAATTTGAGGGTGAGGTTCAAAGAGCCGGAGGTCTCGTTTCCTTCTGGTCATCATGGGAAAGGTCATCGTTGCTGACGAGAATCAGGGTCGTCGTACCCTTCTCGCATCAACGCTTGAACGTGAAGGATTCGATGTAACCAGAGCAGGAACCTTACGTCAAGCAGAGGGAACAGCCCTTGCTGTCATGCCAGAGGTTGTTTTGCTCGATGGTGAATGGAAATCGGGTGACGCTATTGATGCTGCTCAACGATTGATGGGCGACCCTGAGTTTGCCTTCAAGTGCCGCATTGTTCTTTTGTCCCGGTCAACAACACCTGATTTCATGTTGGTCGCTGCAAAAGCGGGCATTCACGAAGTGATTGGAAAACCAGTGGACATGAAAGTTCTTATCGATCAATTGTGGAAACACAGTCGTAAACAATTCGTCCCTCCTCCAGCAGATGTTACGCTCGATACTGGAGGGGGCTCGTTTGATGTTGCAGTCATGGCCGGTGGAGGTGGATGGGCGCTTCCCATGCTCAAAGGGCTGGTTGGCCCAGACCGAATCAATGAGTCCTTCATCAACGAGATTCTCTCTCAAATGGGTGAGGAAGGAATGGATGTTGATTTGGATCTCGAAGCAACAGATCTTTCCAACCTTCTTCGGGTTGCACTCAATCGTTTGGTACAGGAGGGTGATGTTTCAGGTGAAGCAGCGGGTCCATCGTTTGAAGACCTGAAGAAAAAGAAGTCTCTCGGAGATCTCAACGAACAACCTGCACCTGTCTCCTCAGGTGGAATGGAATCCATCTTGGAACAACAAGCAGCGAATATCGCAGATGAAATTGAATCAAAAATGGATGATATTTTGGATGAGGTTCCAGAACATATTGCACTCCTACCTGATGACGATATGGACAGAATCGATCCCCAGGTCTTGCGAATGACTCGGTTAACCACAGAAATGGTGCACGAATTGATGTGGGATTTGGGGCGCCCAGGAGCCGTTGCTGACATCACACTCATGACCCGAATTGAGGATGCAACAGAAATGCTTGGGGATGTTCTTTCTTCATTGCCGGAGTCGGAAGAGGAGTGAACCCAGTGAAGAACATTCCTCGTCCTTCGGTGTCTCAACTTCCCAAGCCGTCTGAACTTCGTCTCACCGATGGTAAGCAAAATCTTCAGCAAATGAAACAACAAAAGGTGAGACTCTACCAGTGGAGAGCCTTATTCGGCGCTGCCGCTTTGGTCTTGTGTGCTTTCGCAGGCTATCTCTTGTTCCAGGATGCTGTGAACATCATTGATTGGTTCAAAGGCTTCGGAATTTGGTCGCCAGTTTTGTTCACGATAGCGCTCTCTCTTGCGATTGTTCTTCTCCTGCCAACTCCGTTTGTCAAAGTTGGTGCAGGAGCCATTTTTCCGTTCTGGATTGCTGTGGCTGTGAATTTTATCGCCTCAATGGTAGGGGGTCTTATCGCCTTTGTCATAGGAAGATGGCTGTTCCGTGATTCGATTCAAGAAGCGATTCAAAACGATCAACGTATGCTCAATATTGAGGCGGCATTGGGCGAAGATGCGATGCGAATCTCGGTTTTGGTTCGTCTTTCGCCCATTCTTCCCGATGAATGGCTCAATTACATTATGTCAGCAACGCCTGTTTCGCTTCGAGTGTTCCTGCTCTCAAACGTTTCAAGTCTGATTTACTGCCTGATTTATGCCTATTATGGACATGCTCTCGGTTCAATTGCATTGAGTCAATCAGGTGTGAATGGGCTAACACAAACGAGCGGTGGTCTCTTCCTTTTACTTCTCGGAATCGTTGCAACAGTCCTTGCAACTGTGATTGTCACACGAACTTCAATCCGAGTTCTCAAAGAAGCAATCGGCGAAGAAGAGTGAGTCGATTCACCACATCCATGAATCCATAGCCTTGAAACAAGGTGCCCCTTCGCAAACACGGGGCGGGGTCATGACACAAGGTGCGCAACCAGTCATTCACGGTGCTGAATGGACGCCTAGTGAAGCATTGACCTTCACACAACCGCTTCTCATTGATGCAGCCCGAGCCGAAGTTATGCGGTTTTTCTCAGAGCGACACGAAGGGCATGTTTTCCTTGCTGCAAACATTTGGGATCATCTGAACGTGGATGGTCAACATTCCTTTGATGGTGAGTCTTGGCATGCCTTCAGTGAACGATTTGTTGATGCTTTCAGGCGCGGCTTTGAGGCACAAAATTCGCATAAAATTCCAGCCATTCTCGAGCAAGAGGTCATGCCGCGTAGAACCATTGAGGAACACCTTCAACGTCGAATGCAGCACCTCATCATCGACTTGCGTTTGTGCTTGAGGCGTCTTGCACACTACATGTCGACGTCGATGGAACATCGCATGGAATGGCAACGCATGATGACTCGTACACGAGCTATGGACGCCCATCTCAAGGAAGTCTTCTTCTCTGGAATGGAAACACCGGATGGGTCAAGATTTGGAGGCAAAGGATTTCGTTCAACGTGGCAGGAGGGTGTTGTTGCCGTTGCAACAGCATTGAACCGAACGGATCAACCAGACAAATCCCATACTCCCGGAAACGGATACGATGGAGATTTGGTCGCCCCAATGATTCGTGACGTCGGACTTGCACTTGCTATGGGCGATACAGTTGTGGACGTTATGGCTGCTCAAATGGGCAAAGCTGGCTCGAACCAAAACGGTGGTCACGATGGTGCAGGAGGACGAGATCTTCACATCGGTGCTTGGCACGTGGGCGTGCTTCCACCAACTGCACCGCTTCCAATCGCAAGTGCGACCATGACGGGTCTTGCCTTTGCAGGATGGAAACAATCACTCGGCCGATTCCATGTGGCATGTATTGGAGAAGGAGCATCATCCTCAGGAGAATATTGGGAATCCATCAATCTCGCAGGAGCACGAGGATTACCAATCTGCTACATTCTCCAAAACAACCAGATAGCTCTCGATACGCCTCCTGCTCATCAGTCTGGTGTTGAACTGTGGGCTGACAAAGCCGTTGCAATGGGATTCCCCGCTTGGACGATCGATGGCTCAGATCCAGCAGCATGGCACGCAAGTGTAGCGACTGCTCGCGAATTTAGTCTTGAAGGAGGTGGGCCAACAATGATCCATGTTGAAACCATGCGAGGGTGCGGCCACGCCCATCATCATGATGATCTCTACCTTGGTTCAGAAACGGGAACGCCTCCGGGATATGTTGACCGAGACTTGCTTGAATACTGGGCGAACAAGGATCCAATTCCATCCCACCGTGAATTGTTGTTGACCCTTGGTATCAGTGAACAAGATCTTCTCGACATGGAATCTGAAGAACAAGAGCGTGTTGATGAAGCACGAGATGTCGTCGAAGCCATGGCATGGCCTGAACCAGAAACGGTCACAAAGGGTGTAACGACCCTCCATGATGCACGAACGCATCGCGATCACCTTGATTCAATTGGGAATATTATCGATGTTCAATCCTTGGCATCACATCAACCACTGGACTATGTCGAATCAGGTGGTTGGACGTATGCCCGAGCAATCCAGCAGGCTATGGTTGATATCGCGAATACATACGGCGAAGATTGCGTCTTCATTGGTGAAGATATGGAAGTTGCAGGTGCCTTTGGAATGAACATGGCTCTGAAGAATGCTGGTCATCAGGAAAAATTGGTGGATATGCCATTGTGTGAAGCCATTATCGTTCATGCTGGAGTCGGCACTGCGTTGTCTGGAATGCGTCCGATGGTTGAGATTCAATTCGGAGGTTTTGCTGCGTTGGGATTCAATGCCCTTGTGAACAATGCAGCAATGCTACGATGGCGCTGGGGTGCTGATTGCCCAATGACGATTCGAATTCCTCTCGGTGCTCGAACGCGTTCAGGTCCATTCCATGCAAATATGATCGAATCCTGGTTTGCGAACGATCCGGGTTTGGTTGTCCTCGCACCTGGAACTCCGCAAGATGCCTACGATTTGTTGGTGGAGGCAGCACACCTCAATGACCCTGTATTGTTCCTTGAACACATTGGCCTCTATGGCTTGCGTGGAGGAAAGACCGGATGGGGTCAGAACATCAATCAGAAGGTTGACACTGAATCTGTTCATACGTCGATTGAACAAGGAAAACGTCACGCTATTGGCAAGGCATCGATTGTGAGAGAAGGCGATGACGTGACCATTGTCACATGGGGTGCCATGGTTCACATCGCTGCCGAAGCATCTAAGATTCTCTCCGAGAAAGGGATTGATGCTGAAATCATCGATCTACGCACCCTCTTGCCGTTTGATGCAGAATCCTGCATCGCATCCGTTCAGAAAACAGGTCGACTTGTGGTTTTGCAAGAAGGCCAATGGCATGGCGGTTTAGGCCATACCATCCAGTCACGAATTCTCGAATCAACCTTCTACCAACTCGAAACGCAACCCGTCGTGATTGGTGCTATCGATACTCCAGTACCGTTTTCACCACCGTTGGAAAACCACACCATTCCTTCTGTTGACCATGTGACCAGTGTTATTCAGAAGTTGATGGAATAAGCCGTTCAGCAAGCACGGCCAAGCAGGCTCCAAGAATCGTGCAGATGAAGTAAACTGGAATGATTAAAACATCGCCTGAAACGAGATTGGGGCCGAAGGTTCGAGCTGGATTCATACTTGCCCCTGTATATTGCCCAAAAAGAAAAGCAAGGATGGCAACCGTTGCTCCAACAACCACAGCAATCGGAATCCATTGCTCGGTTCTTCGAATGATCCAAAGAATTGAGGCCATGAGCAAAAACGTGATGAGAATTTCAATCCCAATCAGGTTGATCCAAGATGTATTTCGTACAGTTGGACCAGCACCATTCAAGATGAAACCTGCACATAACGCACCTGTTAATTGACCAACAACATGGGCAATTGTATCCTCGCTGGATAGGTTACCTCTGAACCAGAACGCAATCGAAACTGCAGGATTGATGTGAGCACCACTCCAACGACCAATGGCGATGATCACCAAGGCTACAATTGCTCCAAAAGCAATCGAAATTTCAAGCGATGAACGTTCCAAGGCGACGCTTCCACATCCGACAAAAACCATGCTGAAGGTGCCGCATGCTTCGATGCTTCCACGCTTCCACATCGTTCCAACGAAATCAATTCAGAACATCATCTTACCTCATCCTCTTGACAGAAGCATCAAAACCCATAACCCATGGGGAGTTTATGGAGCAGAAGGATGAGTTGATGGGAATACCCCAACTCATCCACTTCAATGCCATGCTCATTACCGGAGCATTGTTTCTTGCAATCGTCTTGATGAAATATATCGGGCAATCCAATTCAATGCTTGTGGTCAGTGTCATTCTTCTCCTTTCACTCGGGTTACTCATCACTAGTGCAGACTTTTTCATCGAGGGTGCAAAGGGTCTTGCACGTAGGGCAGGAATTGCAGAAATCGTCATTGGATTAACCATCGTTTCAATCGGAACATCGCTTCCCGAAATTCTCGTCTCAGGAAGTGCTGCTTATGAAGCGAGTCAAGGAAAGGCTGGAGCAGCAGATTTTGCTATTGGGAGTATTCTCGGCTCAGTCCTGGTTCAAATCACGCTCATCTTGGGAATCGTTGTTATGACACGGTCTGTCAAAGTTCGTCCATCGTGGTTGAATCGTGATGGTGTCATCATGCTTCTGGCAGTGGTGCTTCTTCTCTTCTTCGTCTGGACAAACAATACGCTTGAGCGGTGGGAAGGAGCAATTTTGGCTTCTCTCTACATTGCTTACATTGTTTGGTTGTTGATGAAACGAGAAGCTATTCGCCAAGAAGAGGTAGAGGATGCAGGCGACTACGAGATTCGTGGTTCGAATTGGAGTTCCGCTGCTTACATGTTGATGATTTTCGTAGGACTAGCCTTTGCGGTCTATGCGGCCAATATTTTGGTTGAGCAAGCCTATGATTTAGCCGTAAAGTTGCACGTGCCCCACTCAGTCATAGGAACAACTGTGTCGGGAATTGGTACTTCATTACCTGAACTTACCATTGCATTGATGGCTGCAAAACGAAGCAAAGGTGTTGCGATTGGAACATTGATTGGTTCAAACATCACAGATCCGCTCCTCTCTGTAGGAATCGCTTCGATGATTCATCCATTGTCAATTTCATCCTCTGACAACGGTTTGACGATGGATATCATCGCTCCCGCAACCGTTCTCGGCGTCCTACTTGCACTCTTTTTCATGCGAAGGACGTATCGTTTCGAGCGATGGGAAGGGACGTGTTTGGTCTTGTTTTACATTGCTTTCTTGGTCGTTTTGCAATTGAATCGCTGAGTTGAATCAAAATCAAGACTTATGTCCGACCTTCAACTGGGCAGTTCATGGTCGACTTCCAATTGGACGAAATGCAAGAGATGTTGCGCGAACTTGCACAGGAATTTGCTCGTGACGAAATACGTCCACATGCCGAGCATTGGGACGAAGAATCCGTCTATCCCAAAGAGACCATTCAACTCGCACATGAAATGGGTCTTCTCAATCTTCACATCCCTGAGGAATATGGTGGTCCAGGACTTGGTTGCATGGAAGAAGTCCTCGTCAATGAGGAGCTTGCTTGGGGCGATCCGGGGTTTGCTACGGCTGCGTATGCAACGGCATTAGCGTGCGCTCCAATCATCACAGGAGCAACTGAGGCACAAAAGAACATCTGGTTGCGTAAAGTTGCAGAAGAGGGCGCTCTCGCGTCCTATGCGGTTACTGAGCCCGGTGCTGGATCGGATGTTGCAGCGATTCAAACAACAGCAGTTCGTGAGGGGGATGAGTATGTTATCAATGGCTCAAAGATGTGGATCACTGGTGCAGGGTACGCAGATTTCTTCTTCGTCCTTGCCAAAACTGATCCTGATGCTGGCTATCGAGGTATGTCAGGATTCATTGTTGAGTCAAACGCAGATGGACTTTCACTCGGGAAAAAGGAAACCAATATGGGTCAACGATGCAGTGATACACGCAGCATTACGTTCAACAACGTACGAGTTCCTGCCAATCAATTGGTCGGTGAAAGCGAATCGGGCGGATGGATGAATGCAATGAGTGCATTTGATTTGAGTCGACCGAACATTGCAGCCCATGCAACTGGACTTGCACGAGCAGCTTACGAGTATGCACTTCAATACAGCAATGAACGCCAAACCTTTGGCAAACCGTTGCATAAGCATCAAGCGATTCAATTCATGCTGGCTGATATGAAGACCAACATCGAGGCCAGCCGAATGCTCACATGGAAGTCTGCGGCTGATGCGGATGCTGGGATCAAAAACACAGAATCCGCAGCACATGCGAAGCGATTCGCCGCCGATACGGCAATGCAAGTTTCAACCGATGCAGTCCAAGTGTACGGCGGATATGGGTATTCAGAAGAGTATCCTGTTGCTCGACTTATGCGTGGAGCGAAAGTGATGCAAATTTACGAAGGAAGCAGTCAAGTCCAACGCATGATCATCGGCCGAGAAATCACGAAGAATCTTTGAGTCGAGATGATTCAATCGAATCGCTGCATAATATCATCAGATATGTCCTGCAACCAGTTCGTTTGGATGGAATCCAACTCAAATGGTTCGTCATCACTATCAAAATGCCAAAAGTCCGGAAGGAAATCGATATATTCAATCTCACGTTCTTCTTCCATGTAGTCCAATACATGTTGCGGATTGCCATCGTGGGCAGATTCATCGATCATATCTTGTGTGACCACCAGTTCTTCTTGGAATTTGAAGACGTGATACAATTCTTCACGTGGGCAAACAATGAATTGTGCAACGAGTGGTATCTCCATGGCCAATTTGATGTCGTTATGCAGACTTAGAGCGAGGGATGCTAGACGATCGCCAACGGGTAGATGCTCTTTGTCGGAATGAATATTGAGGCATAATTTGGCTGTATACGCTCGTGTTTTTTCGGAATCAAAATCTCGTTTCCAAGCAGCCCCAGTTACTTCAGTCGTCCAAGGGGTCTGAAGAAACAATCCGATTGGACGAGAGGCTTCAACCTCATAGTGCCTTCCAGAACGGCCACGAACTCGTACAATAATCTTGTAGATTGAATTTGAATCAATCAATTCAATACCATCGATGTTGCAAATCTCACGAAGAAACTGCATGGATTTCTCATGCGGATTCAGGTCAGATTCCATCGACATGTTTCATTCTCTTTTCCACCGTTTATGAACCGAAATTCTCAACTTCATTCCATTCATCGCCGATGTATGGGGGCAGTTGACGTTATCGTCTTGGCAGCAGGACGCTCTTCTCGCCTCGGTCAACCCAAAGCACTCGTCGATGTGAATGGGAGGACACTGATTGAACACCTTGTCAAGAGATTGCATCAACGAGGTAATGTTGAGATGACCATCGTCACCAACAACGACCTTCTTGCCGAGGTGATGCTGCTATGTCCTTCTGCCCACGTTGTGCTCAATCAAGACCCTGAGAAAGGTCGTACGGGTTCGGTTCAATGTGGGCTTGCAAGCATCCTTGAACGCAACGGCAGGTTACCAAAAAAAGTGCTTGTGGTGCCTGTTGACCGGCCAGGTTGGAGCATTGAAATGGTCAACGAACTCCTTCAATCGGATACAAGTTGTTGCCCTACTTGGAACAACCGTGGAGGTCATCCATTACTGATTGTTGGCGATGATATCAATGCAGTTTACCTCTCAGTAGCCGATGCTCCTCTCTCGTCTTTGATTCATCGACAGTCCTTGCCGGTTGATTTTGAATGGCTCCATCTAAACATCGATACGAAAGAAGACTTGGCCGATCTCCTCACCGCTTCAAATGAGGATTGGTTCTAGGGCAAATCGTATGTGTATGTTCACCGAGGCTTTGTTATGACGGCGAGGGTTCTAGCATGGGTGTTGGAACAATTGCAACACAATTCACCAGTCGTCCTTGCTTCTGTCGTCGGAGTAAAGGGAAGTGTACCTGGGAAAGCCGGTGCGAGATTGGCCATGAATCGACATCAGGACTGGGTAGGCACGGTCGGTGGAGCTGGTCTTGAACACCGAATTCTCAACCGTTGCAAAGCCTTGATCCTCCAATCAAAAGCCACATCAGAAGTCCATACGTTTGGCCTCAACAAAGGGGCGAAGGGCTATGAAGTGCAACCACTGGACTCACTCTGTGGTGGACAAGTCACCATATCCTTGGAGTTGATGTTACCAATGCCACACATATTGTTGATGGGAGGGGGGCATTGTTCGGAAGCCATATCTCTGCTGTTACCCAAAAAAGGATGGAACTATTCCGTTCAAGACACTCGTGAGGCGTTTACAAGAAGTGAACTCTACCCCGAAGCAATTGAACGCTCCCATTCAACCGTTGAAGGGTTCTTTTCCCGTGAAACGTCTGAATCACTCGCACGATTTTCAGATATCCTTTTGCTTGGACATGATTATTCGGAAGACCTTGAACGTCTTCAACGGTTGTTGCACCTTGCTGAGGCTGCGGATGTTTCGCCCGATGGCAAGGCCTTTCCTCGAATTGGAGCCATCGGTAGTCGCTCGAAATGGAAATCGTTCACCGATTCGTGCATCGAAGTTGGGATTCAATCTTCAACCCTTGACCACGTTCGATGCCCAATTGGCTTGAACATTGGTGCTGAATCGCCTGAAGAGATTGCCATCGCCGTCATCGCAGAGATTCTATCGATGCACAAAGATGCTGATGTTCATGCCCCAAATTGGCGAGATCAGTGAGGCCATCCTATGCCATCGATGGATGAGTCTTGGGAGATGCGAAACGGTTTGGCCATTCCGAATCGTAGTGTTCTTGCAGCGATGACCAATAAGCAGAGTCATGCTGATGGAACGCTTTCAGATGAAGAGATGCGATTTTTGGTACGCCGTGCTGAAGGTGGATTTGGGCTCATTACAACCGCAGCATCGCATGTGCAAGAATCTGGCCAAGGATGGGAAGGTGAGTTCGGAGTATGGGGCGATCACCAACTTGCAGGATTGACTTCACTTGCAACACAGTTGAAACAACATGGTTCGAAATCGTTTGTTCAGATTTTCCATGGAGGCATGCGTGCACCATCTTCGATTACGGGTCAACAAGCCTCTTCTGCAAGCGTGAATTTCATTTCTGAAAGCGAGGGTTCTTCGCGAAGTCTTTCGATAAGCGAAGTTGCAGAGACGATCTCGTGCTTCATCAAAGCTGCCCAACGCTGTGAAGCAGCAGGATTTGACGGCGTTGAACTCCACGGAGCACATGGTTACCTTATCGCTCAGTTCCTTGGTTCAAACACCAATCGACGCAGCGATATGTTTGGGGGAGATGTCGAACAACGCTGTACATTCCTTCTGCGTATCATTCGTGGTATCCGAGAGGTTGTCAACGATGATTTTGCCATCATGGTACGTCTTTCTCCAGTATCGGAGGAGATTGGGATCACACTTGAAGATACGAAGCAAGTCATTGAATTGCTGATTGAAGAGGAAATTGATGCACTACACATCTCATGTTGGGATGTTTTTGAGAAGCAAAAGAATGGTCGAACAATCACCGATGAGATCTGTTCGGTCTATTCTGATTCAATTCCAATCGTATCGACCGGTTCGGTTTGGAATGCAGAAGATGCTCATTTTGTCCTCAATCAAGGGGCGCAAGCGGTCGGCGTGGCTCGAGTCGCACTGCCTCATCCGGATTGGGCTTCCTTGGTCACAGATATGGCCTACAATCCGAAGGCAGCTCCATTTACGCCAGAAGAACTGCTTTCTGCAGACTTAAGTCCAACGTTTGTCGACTACATGCGTCGCTGGAAAGGGTTCGTTACTGACGGTCGGTGAAGATTAGTTCTCGGAAGTGAACCAATTCAAACACAGACTCACGAATGTCATCGAGGGCAAGATGTGCAGCCTTCTTTTCGAATTTTGGCAATC
>JAPOIF010000014.1:19039-22156 GCA_029979085.1 Methanobacteriota archaeon
CGGGGTACCATCGTCGAGCCAATTCCTTGATCGTTGAAACATCGACCATTCTGTAATGCAAGTACTCCGTGACACTTGGCATCTCTTTGACCAGGAATTGACGATCGTTCCATACCGAGTTGCCACAAAGAGGTGCAGTATTTTTTGGAACGTGTTCTTTGATGAAGTCAAGTGTCTGACGCTCGGCTTCTTCAAGACTGACGGAGTTGTTTCGAACTCGGTCGATCAATCCACTACCGAAGTGATGCCTTGTGTTCCAATCATCCATGCCTTCGATCAATTCTTCAGAGACAGAAATAGCAAGATTCGGCCCCTCTGCAATGATGTTGAGTTCAGAATCAGTGATGATAGTCGCAATTTCAATGATGCTTTCACGTTCCAAATCCAAACCCGTCATTTCGAGGTCAATCCACACCATACGTTTGTTGGGGTCGTCCATATTGAACCGAGGAGAATTGGGTTCTTGAAGTCGGCGTAGCATTCTTGACGGAGAAGTATTCCGGGTAAGCATGGTTGATGCCGCTGACGTCGCTTTTGAGGCTTTCATTTGGTTTAGCCCAACAAAAATCTGGTCGACTCTTGTGTTCATCATGGTTGTTCTTGCAGGAGGTTGGTTGTTTTTCCAGGTGACATGGGATGATGAAGATGGAACCCAAAACAGAGCTGGAGAAGCGAATCTTGACACGAATTGGAGACACTACTCCGTCGTAGCACCTGTTGATACGGGCATCAATGTCTATCACGATCATTTCCGAACGGATGAAGTCTATCCAAACTGGTTGCTTGAATCGCTTGGCGTTACGAAAACATGCTATATCACCCTCGAAGGTTCTTGGGAAGAGCGCTATCAAGCTGACAAAGAGTACTGCTGGGATACCATCACAACATCCGATATTGTGTATTTCTATGGGACGAAAATCATCGGGACATCACCTGACGGAGGCACGGATATTCACATTCTTGACGACCCATCAGACGGTCACGGTACAGCCGTGACTGGTGCTGTTTTGGACGCAAATCCAGACGCTGTCATCTTCTTCGTAGAGGGCTTCTCCACAGAAGCCGTTCTCGCTGCTTCAAATCAGCCACTCGTTGACATCATTTCCACATCATTTGGTGCAATCGGTTCTCTTCCAGTACCTGGCATTGAGACGGGAACCTATGAAGCAGTTGTCGTCAACAACAAGATTCACACAGGTGCTGCCGACAATACGCCTTCTCCAGCCGTTCAAGATGCAACTGCCGGCCCACCGTGGTCGATTGGTATTGCTGGATACGCTGAGGAGGGGGACGATCAAAAGGAGACCATGAGTGGTTCCTATCCAGACATTGCAGCCGATTGGACGCAGGTATTGCCGAATCACGATGATACCGATGGCTACCATGAGACGTCGGGAACGTCCTTTGCGACACCTCGAACGGCAGGAATTTTGTCCTTTATTCTCCAAGAATTGCGAGAGGAATTCAACGATGTAGGGTCAGGTGCCTCTTCCGAGCGAGGTGGTTATCTCGTTGATGGAATGACCTCAGATGGTGAGACCTATACAATTCGAAACTCAGAAGTTCGTAATGCGTTGAATCTGTCTGCATGGTATCCCTCGTTTACGACATGGGACCCATTTTCAGGTACAACACCTGTTTCACCGGTTGCACCCTGTACACAGGTTGGCTGGGGTGTTGTGAACATGTCGAACATCGAACCGATGCTGATGCATTTGAATGGAACTCAAACAATGGACAACCGCCCTGGAGACGTTGTTCTGTGCATGAACATCAATCAGGAAGCACGTGAGGCTTACTGGGGGGTCTACCCATCGGCACCCGATGAAGCTCTTGTCGCCGACCGTAGCGCCATCTTCAGAGAAGAATGATCACAGTGGTTCAAAGTCGAGGACGATTTGTCCAAGCATGTTGACTCGGACGACAGGCTTGAATCCTTCATGCGGCGTCATGGCGATGGTTCGAGTGATTTGTTCAATCGATTCCTTCGGTAGACGGACATCGAACCCTTCCTTGGTTTCGATGTAACCTATGTTGTTCGTCGTTGCATTACCAATTGGCTTGATGATATCATCCAACTCTTCTTCGAGTGCTTCACCCAATTCGAGGAGTTCCATTTCTTCAGCATTGGTACTGCCCATATCATCAACGGACGATGATTCAGTCTTGATTTCATCTTCTTGAATATCGTCGTTTGCTTCTTCAACATCGCCCTCAACGTCATCATCCTCAACGACATCAATTTCAGGAATTGGTTGTTGATGAACCACTGTATTTCCAAAGACTTGAGGGATAACAACGTCTTGTACGTCGAACAACGATCGGCGTTGCATGTACATGAAGCCGTAACCAAGAGCAAGCAATCCGGTGATGACAAGTGTCAAGCTTCTGAAGAGAACATCATCTGACCCATCCAGGTAAAGGTAAAGCATAATCATCGTCAAAACCGAACCAAACACGCCGAGTCCACGTCGCCAACGAACTTGGGCTTGCGTTTCATCAAAGCCAGTAACTGCGAGTGCTGTCAGAATCGCTGCAGTCAAGAAGAAAGCAATCTCTGTTTGGTCTTGTCCGAAGGCGTAAATGACACCTGTAAGAGCGGATACAACACCAGAGAAGCCCATGTATTCGATGAAACTGAAGAATTCATCATCATCTTTCCATGTGAAAATCTTGGAATCGTAGATTCGGTCCGTCTTTGAGGAGAGGTAAATCATGACTGCACCTTCGACAAAGAATATGCCTCCGATGAGGAATTGTCTCAGGGACTCCGTTCCGATCTCAAACTGGTGGATGAGATTCGCTGCGGTCAATCCATCGATGAGTGGAAGGAACAGAATCGATACCTTGTCGCCTTTTTGTATGGCTTCATAGGTAGCCCATCCGCTACCAGCAAGCATTCCAAGACCGTTAAGAACATCAAAGGAAAGGAGGAGGGTTGAAATCGCCAAAAATCGTAATTGTGTATCCAGAGAGTATGGCATAAGTTCTGCCAATCGTTCTTCATCTGTGACGTTCATGCCCATGATGCCATACGCTTCTGCTAACCAAAGAACGTAGATGATGACACCAGAGAACAGCATCGAGTATCCGAAGATCTCGCCTGTGAAGTAACCT
>JAPOIF010000150.1 GCA_029979085.1 Methanobacteriota archaeon
GGAAGTATTTCACTTATCCAACAAGAGCAGGAACAACCTGCCGAACCATTCTGGGAAGAAGAACCTCCCGTCGTGGAACCAGAACCTTCGGTTGAGGAAGAAGACGATGATGAAGAGAGCGAGGAAGAAATGCTCGAACGTCGCCGTCAGCGTGACGAAGAATGGGCTCGTCGTGAAGAGGAAGAAGAGCGCCGCCGATTCGAGGAAGAGGAAGCAGCTCTCGCAGAACAGCAAGAACGACTCAAGAAAGAGCAGGAAGAACAAGCTGAAAAAGAGCGCTTGGAAGCAGAAAAGGCTGCTGAAGAGGCACGACTTGCTGCTGAACGCGACGCAGCAGCTCAAGCAGAGCGTGATGCAGAAGAAGCAGCACGACAAGCAGAACTTGCTGCTGCTGAGGAACAACGCCTTGCTGAAATCCGTGCAGCCCAAGAAAAAGATGCATTGGAGCGACGCCAGGCAGCATCACGTGCACTCGAAGAACTCCGAGCACGTCTCGAGCGAGAAGGTGCTCGTTCTTCGGATGTTCAGGTTTCCTTGATGTGGAACAACTACAACGATCTCGACCTTCACGTCGTTTGTCCATCAGGCGAGCGCATTCACGGTGGAAACCGCAAATCTGCTTGTGGTGGCCACCTCGATGTTGATGCCAACGTTCGACCAGATTCCCGCAAACCAGTTGAGAACGTTGTCTGGCCTGAAGGAGAAGCTCCTGCAGGAACCTACCAAGTCTTCGTCCACTACTACAAGAAGCACAAGAAGCGACGCTCAAAGGATCCAACCAAATTCCAGGTCATTGCCAACGCATATGGCGACCTCATGGAATACACCGGTGAATTGACCTTTGGTGAAGAAATTCAACTCGTCTGCACATTCAACGTTCCAACCATGGAAGAGCGAGAACAAATCAAGCGAGATTTGGAGGAGCAAATCCGACGTTCCGAATCTGGAGAACTTTCTGCTGACCAAATCCTCGCTGATGAGGCAACACCGAAGCAAGTCGAATTTGGCGACCTTGTTGACGAGATCGAAAGTCAACTTGATGACGAACCAGAAGACGATGGGTCTGGTGTTCCACCAGCACCTGACTTAGGTTGAAGTCAAGAAAGAATGTCATCAAGACGATCGTTCTTCAGCGCATTGCGAACGCTTCGAGCAATTCGACGACCTGTTGACATTCGTGTCTCATTGATATCGGAGTAAGGAGAGCCGCCAACGAATGGATTCGATCCTGCAACGATTCGTGCACTGATTTCAAACACCTTGAATTCGAGTGAATCCGTTACAATCGTTTCCAAACAGAACGGCCCAATCATTCCACGGGATGCATCCTCAAGTTCAAAGGAAGCTGCAACGGTTCCTTCCGCCATCTCAAAGGCTCGAGGCAAGAGGGATTCACGAATCACAACAGGTTGGTTCCCAGTAACAACAAACGATGGCTCCATCCCTGATTCACGTAGGTCTCGGAGTGAACCCAACTTGTAGAATTCGTCTACGTTTGCTTCGTCTCGGCGATCCATAGAAAGTAATTCGAGTCGACCGAGATTTTGACCAGCAAATTTTCCACGACCTTGGACTTGATATCCATCAGTTGCAAGTGGGTCAAAGAAGAAGTGAAGATAGTAGCGACAACCGAGGACATATTCCTGAATCGTGAACTCTTCTTCAATGTCGACATTTCGACGGAAATCACGATAATCTCGAGCGATGAAGTATCCACGACCACCTTTGGCACCTGCATACTTGACAATAACAGGCCCATCGATGTCGTGTGGGTCTTCAAGGACCTTTGGCATCGTACATCCACCAGCCATCAGCCAATCGCGTTGTTTCGCTCGGCTGCTCTCCCATCGGAGGATGCCACGGTTGCCAAAAGTAGGAACTTCCAGATTACGGAAGTTTTCGCTTCCTAGATATTCAACAAGAGATCCATGTGGTACGATGATGACGTTCTTGCTTCGGAACCATTCTGCATAATCGAGCATTTCTCGGTAATCTTCGAGCATCAACCATTCATCAGGTTCTGCTCCTGGGAAGGCTTTGTAGAAGCGTCGACGATTCTCACCAACGGCAATACCGAGTGTTCGGAAGCCTTCCATACGTGCTCCATGAAGGATTTGAAGGGATGAATGTGAGGCGACAACACCGATTGTGATGTTGTCTTTATCGTAGTCGGCGAGCCAAGAGAGGAGTGTTGAGTGGTCTACGCCCATGTCGAGGGGTTTCGTATGCACTCTATGACTGTTATCCCTCACTTCTCAATAGTGTGGCTTGATTGAGCAGATTTTGGGTGAAGAGTTCAAGTGCCGAATCCCCATCAAGGTTCATGGCAGGTTCAGGTTCACCAACGAATCGGATGACCTATTCAGGGTATCTTCGCCTTGATGAGTTGCTCCAATTGCAAGCAGGTCCTGAAGGGCACAGTCCTGCACCATCAAACGATGAGATGCATTTTATCATCACACATCAGGCCTTTGAACTGTGGTTCAAGCAGGTACGTGCAGAACTCGATGCTGTTCATGGATACATGGGGCAAGAATCGGTCGATGAGAAACATCTCCCACAAATCGTCCATCATTTGGAACGAGTCATCGAAATCTTCCGTCTTCTTGCGAACCAATGGAAGGTTATGGAAACACTGAGCCCACAAGGCTTCCTCGCCTTCCGTGATCGATTAGGAACATCATCAGGTTTTGAATCGTGGCAAATGCGAGCCATGGAGATGCGTCTCGGACTCAAGCAAGAATCGAGAGTTGCAGATATGGATCCAATGGCGCACATGAAGAAGCTTTCAGAAGAAGGAAAAATCAGCAAGGAAGCCTATGAAACGCTTCAAGATATTTCTATAGAACCAACATTGGTTGACTTGGTTTCATCTTGGTTATCCAGAACGCCAATCAACGGTTCCGTACCTTCAGAT
>JAPOIF010000151.1 GCA_029979085.1 Methanobacteriota archaeon
TTGCTTCGAAGGTTCAATGACCCCTGCTGACCGAGCACGAAAGATACTTCTGGGCACAGGGATGTGCCTCGTGTTTGTCTTTGCCATCGGTCTTGATTCTGGCCGCTATTCATCCCAGCCGGAAATCGGTTGGATTTTTCCCGTATTCGGTTTACTATTGATTGGGATTGGTTTTCGAAAAGGAAGCCTTGGTCAACAATTCCCAGATGAATCCGATGATGAAATGACGCAACGTGTCCAAGAAGACGTTCATCAATCGGAAAAGGAAAAGAACGTTGGGCAAGCATGGGCTTCTCTTGAACAACATCTCATCAAATCAGAAATTGAAGAATCAGAATGAGATATGGTAGAAGCGGTTGATTCATACCCTTTGTTCACTTGCATGAGAGTGGTGAGAGTATGAGCGAAATACCTGCTGATTTGTTTTACACGAAAGAACACGAATGGATTCGAATGGATGGGGACATTGCAACCATTGGCATCACCGACCATGCACAAGATGCGTTGACCGATATCGTCTACATTGAATTGCCAGAGGGTGGCGAGATGCTCGATGATATGGGCGAATTCGCCATCGTCGAATCGGTCAAGTCCGCATCACCTATCTTTGCACCACTTGCTGGAGAAATTACAGAAGTCAACATGGATCTTGAGGATACGCCTGAATTGATGAACACAAGCCCATACGGCGATGGATGGATTGTCAAGATGAAGTTGTCAAATCCGGATGATGTTTCGACACTCATGTCTGCAGATGCTTATCGGAGCATGTTGGGCGAGTGAAGAGATTGACTGAGCCAACCCGACTTACACTGTACGTCGATGGTTCATGCGATGGAAACCAGAATGTCGATGCATCAACCCTCGCGGGTTGGGGCGTCGTTGTTGTTCATGGTGATTCAGGCCTTGGGCGAGGAAGTGGTGAAATTCTCACCGAATTGTCTGGACCAGTTTCAACATCAGCCAAAGATGAAGAATTCATTGGTGCCGAAGTTGGCTCAAACAATACTGCAGAACTCTCGGGACTGTTTGCAGCATTACGATGGTTGTTGACTGAAGAAAACAACGATGCGGTATTGATTCGTCTTGACAGTCAATATGCAGGCAACATCGCTACTGGGGCATGGAGAGCCAAAGCAAACAGAGAACTTGCATCTCGCGTCCAATCCGTCTGGAATGAAGTTGCTTCCCAACGCGAATTATCATGGAGCCACGTTAGAGCGCATCGTGGACATCGGTGGAACGAGCGGGCAGACCATTTAGCAAAACGTGCGATGCGTCGCGAACGGCCATTACCACTGACCTTTTGGAAGCCTGGCCAGGATTAGTTGAGTCGCTGGTTGAGCCATTCTTCCAATTGTTCAGCATATTCTGGACGTTGAAGCGCATGATCGATTTGAGATTTCAGCCATTCGAGTGGCAAACCCGAATCGTACCAAGAAACGGATTCAGGCAGAACATGCGCATGAAGTTGGCCAGCATCCATCCAGTGCTTCATTAACGCAATCGATTGAAGCTCACCGAATTCTTCGACAGAATAGTGGTCAAGAAGTTCAAACGTATTTTCTGTGAACAAATAACGCCCGCAAAGCGCATGTGTTGAGGGAGCATGTTCTCGATTTGGCTTCTCAACGATTGATGTTATTCTTCCCTCTTCCATCGAAACGATCCCATAATTGCTGACACGATCGATACCAACGTCATAGACCGATGCGATTGGTTGACCACGTTGCTCAAACAATTCAACGAGTTGTTGAGAGACATCAGAGGCTTGGAATTCGTTGAGAGAGGCATGATGCGAAGTAAGAATGTTATCGCCAAGCAAGACGAGAAACGGTCCTTGAATCGCTCCTTTTGTCATCAGAATGGCATGTCCAAGGCCTTTCTGTTCTTCTTGTATGTGGAAGAATAGTTCAACACCCTCGAGCGGATTCAGATGATTCTTTCCTTTCCCATACATGGGATAAGTTACGTTCAGATTGTCTTGAATGGATGTGAAATCTTTTGTTGGAGAGGTGATGATGTGAATCCGGTCACAGCCCGCATGTTTCGCTTCGAAGATGAGGTGATGCAAGACGGGAAGATCGACAAGTGGTAACAGTTCCTTTGGGATATATGCACTTGTTGGAAGCATTCTGGTGCCCAATCCTGCGGCAACGATGACTGCATCACGAACCGTGCCCATGAGACTGCTTGCAAGCGACAGGCTATCAAGCGTGCACCTCCTCGTAACGGTAATGGAGTCGAATCGGAAAGTGATTCTCTTTGCGAGCGGCTCACTTTTTCTGTCTTTTTCATTTGTTGAATTTCTTCCAGCGGGGCCTTGGTTGGACGCCTCATTTTCAAGAGGGATGAGCGGTTTAGTTGGCCTTTCACTCCTCTACCTCAGTTGGTTTGAACACGTGTTCGATGAATTCGGTGTGGTTCCAGCCATCGAAAAATGGAAGCATCCGGAATCAACTTGGAAGACTGTCGTAAGCCTTGGAATTGGGTTTCTTGGGATGTCGTGGATGTTTGGAAATACTTCGCTAGGAGAGATGATGCCTGAACCAGCCCCGATGTTGTTGATGTTGATTGGGCTGCTCGTAACCTATACAGGGTGCTACGCTTACTTGGTTACAAATGGGCCACTGAAAGCTGAAGAGGAATGATTACTCTTCCTCTGTATTGAACAAAACATCATCTTTTCCTCGCATCGATACGATGATCAAAATATAGGCACCAATAACGGTAACAACAGCAAGCAATGGAAGAGAAAGTGAATCTTCGGTTGATGCTTCTTTGTTTTCAGTTAACTCTTGTTGAGTTGAGTTTTCTTGCTGAGTGACTTCTTGCTCTGGCCAATCGATGC
>JAPOIF010000152.1 GCA_029979085.1 Methanobacteriota archaeon
GGCGTAGTCGTGTACCAAATCCACCGGCTAACACGACAACCTGCATGCTTGAGGCGCACCGTTTTCGTTTTTCAAGTTGTAGTGTTGATGGTCTGAAGGATTGAGAGAACCCTGCCGCACAGTTCAAAGGCGGTCTTTTGCTCGCAGAGATTAGTGATACAATGAACATCCATGAATACCAAGGGAAAGCACTGTTCAAGGCTCATGGCGTGAAAGTTTTGGACGGGGTTCACTGCACGAACGTAGAAGATGCTCTCAACGCCTACGACACACTTCAATCCAAGGTTGTCGCCGTCAAATCCCAAATCCATGCAGGTGGGCGAGGAAAAGGAAATCTGTATTGCCCAAATACAGGTGATCTTCTGATGGAAGGTGGAGTGAAAATCGCTTTTTCACGTGAAGATGTAGAAACCTATGCTACAAATATCCTGGGCCACATTCTTGTGACGAAGCAAACGGGCGAGGAAGGAAAACTTGTCAATCACCTGTACGTTGAATCAGGTTGTGATATTGCTCATGAATACTATCTTGCGTTACTTGTTGACCGTGAGCAAAAATCTGTTCTCATCATGGCATCAACTGAAGGAGGTATGGACATTGAAGAGGTTGCAGAAGAAACGCCAGAATTGTTGCACAAGGTCAATGTCGATCCAAATGCAGGATTGATGGGATACCAGGTTCGTGATCTTGGTCTTGCACTCGGTCTTTCAGGTGCTGCTCACAAATCATTTGCAAAGATGCTACGTTCCTTGTATGCATTGTTTGTCCAAGAGGACTGTGCAATGGTCGAAATCAATCCGCTCGTCCGTACGGGTGACGATGAGATGGTGGCATTGGATGCGAAGGTCAGTTTCGATGAAAATGCAGAATTCCGTCACAAGAGTTGGGATGAACTGCGTGACCTCTCTGAAGAGGAGGATGTTGAAATTCGAGCGAAAGAAACCGGTCTTTCTTACGTCAAACTTGACGGAAACATCGGTTGTTTGGTCAACGGAGCTGGTCTTGCCATGGCAACCATGGATGTCATCAAGTTGTACGGCGGTGAGCCTGCGAACTTCCTTGATGTTGGAGGTGGTGCAAATGAAGAGCAAGTAAAAACAGCCTTCTCCATTATCCTTGAAGATCCAAATGTCAAAGGAATCTTGGTGAACATCTTTGGTGGAATCATGCGTTGTGATATCATCGCTCGCGGTGTAATTGCAGCCACTGAAGCCTTAGATCTCAATGTCCCACTTGTCGTTCGCTTGGCAGGAACCAACGTGGACGAAGGAAAGGCCATTCTTGCTGCTTCAACCCTCAATATTCATCCAGCAGACGATTTGGCTGAGGGTGCTCAGAAGATTGTTCAGTTGATTGGAGGTGAGGCTTGATGGGTATTTGGATTGAAGAAAATGCGAAGGTATTGGTGCAGGGAATCACCGGAAAGCAAGGTATGTTCCATGCTGATAAGATGGTAGAATACGGAACGAACATCGTTGGAGGGTGTACTCCTGGTAAGGGTGGTCAAACCGTTGAATTGCAAGGAAAAGACTTCCCTGTTTGGAACTCGATGTTTGAAGCCATTGAAGCAACTGATGCTGATGCAACGGTCATCTATGTACCTCCTCCATTCGCAGGTGAAGCCATCATGGAAGCAGCAGATGCGTTTGATCAAGTCAAAGGTGAAGGCGTAGTCGTCTGCATTACGGAAGGAATTCCAACTCTTGACATGGTCAAGGCAGTTGCTTTCGTGGAGAACCGGCCAGGTGTTCGCCTCATTGGTCCTAACTGTCCGGGTATCATTACTCCAGGAGATGGGGGTGGCGCAAAGATTGGAATTATGCCAGGACATATTCATGCCAAAGGTCGAATTGGAATTGTTTCGAAATCAGGCACACTTACGTACGAAGCCGTTGCTCAAACCATGAGTATCGGCGAGGGACAATCAACCTGTGTTGGAATTGGAGGCGATCCTGTCAATGGAACTGGTTTCATTGATTGTCTTGCAGCCTTCGAAGCCGATTCACAAACAGAAGCCATCGTCATGATTGGTGAGATCGGAGGAAATGCTGAGCAAGAAGCTGCTGCATGGGCAAAAGAGAACGTTACGAAGCCAATCGTCGGATTCGTTGCAGGTGCAACGGCACCTCCAGGGAAGCGAATGGGGCACGCAGGGGCCATTATTTCTGGCGGCAAGGGTACTGCTGAGGAAAAGTTCGCAGCATTCGAAGCGGCTGGAATTGCCTGTGCCAAGGATCCATCCGAACTAGGTGCAGTTCTTCTCGAAGCCTTGAAGAAAGCCGGATTGAGAAACGAGTGATATGAGCGCTGAGAGAAGGCAAGAACTTCTCGCTCATTATGCACAGAGTCCGATTGATTTCACATGGATTCCATTTCCGAATCAGCATTCCTATCGATGGAGAACCATTGAAGGAAAATGGGTCACTGCTCGTCGAAGAATCCGCAACGATGAAACATTAGCAAAAGCCGTCGGCAAGGATGTTGTCAGCGACCTCTACATCTCAACATCCAGATGGCTCGACCCAATCGATTTGCCCCGACTTCGTGATAAAGAGCGACCACATCCAATTCTTCTCGAT
>JAPOIF010000153.1 GCA_029979085.1 Methanobacteriota archaeon
ATCGCTAAGGCTGTTTTTGGGCGCATGGGTTCAACTAAGTTCTGTTGATATTTATATTCAGCCCACAAAAAATAACCTACCGTTCGATACCGAACAGCAAGGCCGTTCAAATGCAGATTGAATGCGCTTACAACTCTTCATTGCGACCCTTGGCAAACACCAATGCGACGCCCAAGACAGCTAGTGTTCCGAACAGACCGACGCTTGGCAAACCTTCTCCATCTTCGACGGCTTCTACAGCCGCTTCTTCGAGAAGATCGCAGATTTGGTCACCATCGGTATCGGTTGGGACATCGGACGGGTCAAGCTGGTTGGTTCCACAGGCTTGCTCGAGGATATCGGTCCAACCATCGTTGTCATCATCGACGTCAACGGTGTCCAATTCGCCATCACCATCGGTATCGTGAACGCATTGCCAAACTGGTTTGACTGAGAGATAGGCTTGTGTATTACCTGCCGTGTAGAAGACGATCTCTTCAGCACCCATCGGTTCGACAGCAAGCGTATTTGGCCAGAAGCGCTGGCAATACTCCAACTTTCGATCGCCCCATCCATCGTCACCAAACTGGGCGTAATTTCCAGCGCCTGCTGTACCGTCTGGGTCGGTCATCCAGGTTCCGTTTTCGTTGTGTTGGTTGACCTTACCATACCACATTGAGATCCGTGGAGTGGTATCCGTGGTGTTGAAGAGATTCTCAATCACTTGGTCAATTGCTCCTTCATTATCAGCGAGAAGGTCAAACGATCCGTACTTCCAACAGTAGGTTGAGAAATCATCCGTAAGGACTGCATCGACGTAGACGACGTAATCTCGGTCAGGATTCATGCCCGTTGGAATAACGTACTCGAAAATTCCAGTATTGGCGATGTGTTGACTGACGTGGTATTGCACACCAACGTTCCACATGCCACTGTCGTGGCTCAATACAGCAACACGGACTTCAGACGGGATATCTCCTGTCATAGTCCATTCCATGGTCAAGGTCTCTCCAATTTCAATCTCTTGAGGTGTAACGGTGAGATCGATGGTGCATGAACCTGTTAGAACGGGCTCCTGGTCTTCCTCGAGGATGCACTCCCAAACGGGTTTTGTTGAGAGGTAGCCGTCGAGGTTACCTTGAGTGTAGAAGACAATCTCTTCTGGAAGATCTCGCAGAACAACATCAACTGTACTTGGCCAGAAGCGTTGACAATACTCCAACTTTCGATCGCCCCATCCATTCTCGCCCCAGTCGGCGTACAATCCTGCTCCGGCTACACCATCAGGGTCGGTCATCCACGTACCATTCTCGTTGTGTTGGTTGACTTTACCATACCACATGGAAATTCGTGGAGTTTCATCGACCGTTTGCGTTGGGCCCGTCTCATTATCGACAGGTTCCTCGCCTTCGTTCAGAATATCGATGGAACCATACTTCCAACAGAGCGTTGTTCTGTTGTCATCGTAGGCACTCTCGATGTAAATCGTATAGTCAGCATTTGGATTCATGTTCGTAGGTAGCGTGATGGTGTGACTGCCATCGTTGTCTTCGATGCTCGAGAAGTAATACTGAGCGCCCCATCCGCTCATCAAGGCAAGGTAGACTTGGTCGCTCACATCACCATCCATTGACCAAGTGAAGGTCAAATCATCCCCGGCCATCAACTCAGTAGGTGTTCCACTAAAGGTTGGGAAGGAGCAATAGCCGAGAGGTTCGGTCTCTTCATCCGATGGATCACCATTGCCGCTATCGAATCCACTGCAGTCGAATGACCCAGTGGTCACGCAGAAGTCATGGGTGAACTCATCGATGAGATTTGAACCAAGATAGAGCATGGCCTTGAACGAGTAATTTCCACCTTCAGTGATGACATTGCTTACAGGATTCAACCAACCTATCGACCAACTCTCATCAACATCGTAACTGTCCCATGCCCCAGAGCCAGCATTGTCTTGCATTGGATTCGATGCCCCCTCTTCCCAGAGTTGGTAAACCAACTCGTAGGTCTGGCCATTGTCCATGAGACATTCAGCTGTCAGCAAAATAATGAATTGTGCTGTTGGGGAAACTGAGGAGAAATTGAAGTTATGAGTAAGGTAGCCATCGGTGTTGTTGTCACAATCGTCAATTGTGCCCGAGCCACTTCCTCCTCCGTTGGAGGTCGAATCAATGGTGAAACATTCTTGTGCGGAATCCAAGACATCGCTGTTTCCACTTGCATCGCTTCCGGAAAGTTCGACATTGAGACAGTATGGCCCATCTGCGAGACCATACCATGTGCCGCTATCTCCCCAAGAACCGGTGGTTGAGACAACAAAAGTTGTGGTGCTGTTGTTCAATTGCAAAAAGTCGTCCGTATCGACCAAGTTCCAAAAGACCTCTGCATTTTCTCCCGTAACGAGTTCCAAGGCATCGATTGAGAACGTGACGGAACCGTCAGCTAAGACATTGACGAGAACGTCGAGCATGTTCATTTGGAGCATACCCATGCTTGAACAGTCATGGTAGCCATCGTTGTCAGAATCGTAAATGTTCGTCAGGTTGTCGGTATCGGTAACTTCTTCAGTGTCGTTGAATCCAT
>JAPOIF010000154.1 GCA_029979085.1 Methanobacteriota archaeon
CGAAACACCTCAACAACATCCATAGTTGAATTAGACCCGAATGAAGAGGCAGTATCGCTCCACTTGAAGGTGGACTTGTTCGATGAGCAAGCCGTTCAAATCGATTTCATTGCAGGCATCAATTATCTTGACTCAACAACCATGGATACTTGGGGCATTTCGTTGGTTGAACTCTCCAATCTCGCAACGATTCCACAAATTACCTCAGATGGAATTCGCTTGGCTTATGAAAACGGGATTGCGCCACTTGATGACTTTACGGATCAATTCCCAGTAGAATCGATTGGTGATGCTTTTTCGGATTCGATTCCAGGAGGCCCCAATATCCAAATGGGTCAATTGACTTGGGTAAGTGATTCCGTTGCGGATGGGATTGAAGGGCCTGCTGGAGGATTGAACTACAGCCATTCTGTTGGATGTTCAGAGACCGTAACGCCACCAAATACGATTTCGTACTGTATTCAGGGGGCAAGCGCTATGGGTTATGATCATCCAATTTATTTGCGCTCGACGAGCAATTCCTTCGAACTTGGACTCCTCGATCTTATTCAGGAAAATCTTCCAGATTCGGAATTTGAATTAGACAACCAAACGTACTCTATAAGCGATTATTTTGATGAGATAACGAATGAAGATCTTCGACGATTGATGGATGCTGGGCTCTCACTTGAAACAGTCTTGGACACCGCATTCCTTGAGAGTATGATTCCATCAGATCTTCCACCATCAAAGATTACACTCGAACTGATTCTACCAAGTTGGATCGAGACCATTGGTGGTGATGACCGCATCATCCTCGAACACTCTGAATTTGGTGAAAACAGAAACGAAATCTCCATTGCAGGACCTTCTCCTTGGGCCTACAATCATCCCATCCTCAATGAAGACGGACAAGCCATTTGTTTGCAAACACAAAAGACGTGTGTATCCACATCGCTCTCCATTGACTTCGACACCTTTGATATCAACGAATGGACAAAATCTGTTTCGGTTGAGTTTGGCCTCGAAGCCAGTGCTGTTGTTCACAGAATCGCTGTCCCACAGGGATATTACGATTTGAGCGATGATACTACGGTTCGAATGGAAGTGATTCCAAGTGACTTGATTCGACTTATTGGAGACATTATGAGTCGTACTGATAATCCAATCGAAATCAAACGGTGTCTAGAACCGGGCACTGAATTTGAAGATTGTCCAGAATCACGTCAACTTGTTTTCAATCTAACATCGGATGGTTTGATGGAGTTTGGTACAGACGTTGGAGAAATCCTCACCAACGAGATTCACCTTGCATCGGAGGAACTTGAAAACCTTGATCAAAACCCTCAGTTTTCCGCTGTCGATATTAGTAATTTCCAAATCGAGACAAGTTTGGCAGGCCTCGGCACGCCAGGTCCAGTTGTCTCCGATGAGGTTGGCTTGAGCGTGAGCCTCAAAATTCCAAAGGTTCGATTCACGCTAGCAGTCTCAAGCCCTTGGGGCGATTTGTTGAGTGGTAATCCAGACCTGATTACGCTCTCACTCCTAACTGAAGACATCAATGGAGCCTTCCGTTCACCATTGCTTCAACCAATGGTCATGATGGTTGATGAGATTTCTTCCATGATGACAGCAAGCGTTGTTTCATCAGAAGGTATTACCTTCCCTCCTCTCGAACAAGAAGCTCTCACCTTCCAAACAGGATCTTGGGATACAACCATCCATGCCGATACCGAATTTGATCTCACAGGTCCGGTGAGTTTCACTCTTCCAAAGGGCATCATCGTCAAGGAAGGAACATCGGCACAAGGCAACATGATCATCACAGAGGATGATGATGGTCGCCAAGTGATTACCTACACGATTCCTCCAGATGGTCTTGATGACGAAGTGACTCTACGCTTGCAAGTCACGTGGATGTACCTTCTCGGACAGTTCTGGGCGTATCCTGCCGTCGTTATCATTCTCCTCATTCTTTTGATACGACGACGTCGAAAGAAGAAGAAGAAAAAGCGAGCAGCAAAGGAGGCCAAGAATTCGATATATAAGGCACAGAAGATGGGATTATCGGAGTCTGACTTTGCTCAAATGGCTGGTTTGGTCGACCGTCAAGTTGGCGGATATGAGGAAGGTATCGATCCCTTTGAGGCGATGCAGAACCCCCCTCCTGAATCCTAGCGATGCAAGGATTCGTGGATACGCTCTGCGAGAGAAGGGCCAATGCCAGGGACGGTTTTCAAATCCTCAATGCTTGCATTGTTGATGCCTTGACGTCCACCGAAATGGCGTAAGAGGGATTGTAATTTCTTTGCACCTAGACCTAGAACGTTCTCGAGAGGGTCGCCGAGGCGACTCTTCTTGCGTCGTTTTCGGTGAAACGTATTGACGAAACGATGTGCCTCATCACGAGCATGAACAAAGACTCGGCCTCGTCGGTCGAGAACAATAGGGTCTTTTCCTTCCTGATGCAGTGTTTCCTCTCGTTTGGCGAGAGCTGCCAGTAGGAATCGATCCCGAACACCATGCTCATCCAACATTGAACGTATGGTATTGAGATGGGTTTCACCTCCATCGAGAAGAAG
>JAPOIF010000155.1 GCA_029979085.1 Methanobacteriota archaeon
CCTGAACTCATCCTCGCTACCAGTGGTGAAAGTTTTCATTGGGCACGCCGATTCCTTGGCGCTAAAATGGGTCACGATGCTGCTCGATTGTACTCATTCTGTCGTGTCCTTGACGACATGGCGGATGGTGACATCCAGAACGGACCAGAACACCTTGTTGAGATTCAAGCAAAATTGAAGCAAGGCCAATGGGGTAATCACCCACTTCTCGATCAGTTCTCTGACATGGTCAATGAATATGGCCTTTCAACCAATGTTGTTTCTTCACTTGTGGAAGGACTTCTTGATGACCAAGCTGATGAAGTGCTCATCAAGGATGAGGCAGATTTGATTCAATATGCCTACAAGGTTGCAGGTACGGTCGGATTGCTCATGTGTGACGTGCTCAACACCGATGAGCCCCGAGCAAAGCCACATGCGATTGATCTTGGCATTGGAATGCAACTGACCAACATCGCACGAGATGTCTTGGAAGATGCAAAGATGGGGCGACGCTACCTCCCTGGCTCATGGGTTGATAACATGACGCCACAACAGATCATCGAGGCTTCAAAGAACCCATATTCACATGAAGCACTTCTCATCACAGAAGCGGTTCACCGATTGCTTTCACTCGCAGAGGAATACTATGCAAGTGGACGTCGTGGATTGGCCTACCTTCCTGCACGTGCACACTTCTCAATCGGTGTTGCTGCTAAGGTCTATAGACAAATTGGCATTCAACTCTTGCGTTCAAAAGACTCTTGGCATGGTCAACGACAGGTCACGTCGAAGATGAGCAAGGTCTTCTGTACAGCAAGAGCATCAATGAGTCTGTTCCGCCGATTCCCTCATCCCCGTAAACCGCACAACACCAACCTCCACACGTCTCTTGCACCCTACAAGAATCAAGGTGGGACGTGGGGATGAAGACCCACATTCTCGGCGATGGCATCGCTGCAATGATGCTCGCATCTCGATCTGGTGAATTACCTGAACACGAGATATCCATCGTTTCTCCTGAAGAAGCACCGATGTCGAAGGATCACATGCTCGGTTTCTGGAACATGAATGGCCTTGAAATGGCTGTTGAAAGTTCGAGAGCGTCGTGGTCGAAGTGGGCAATTATTACGAACACTGGCAAGAGTGTCATGCATTCCGACAAGCATCCCTACCATATTATGCACAAGGCGAACTACATCCAAAACTGTCGTGACAAAGCCACACAGGAAGGTGTTGAATTCATTGAAGAGAAAAGCATGACAACGACGGAATCCTCTCAAACGTTCGATTCACGTCCACCTCGTGCAAGCGAGAACGCAATGTTGCAGCATTTTCTTGGACAAGAAGTCGAAGTCGACAAGCCTGTCTTTGATTCTTCAACAGCCATTCTGATGGATTTCCGTGTCGACCAAAGCGAGGGCATGCATTTCATCTATCTCCTACCGTATTCGCCAACGCAAGCATTGGTCGAGTCAACGCTTTTCAGCACCACTGTTTTGGATCGTGAATACTACGTGAATACCATCAACGACTACCTCGCTGATCACTATGGTGCCTCAGTCCACAACATTATCCATGAAGAACAAGGCGTCATTCCGATGGGAACATTGTCACCACATGACGAAAACATCCCTGGTCTCGGAGCAAACGCTGGAGCCATTCGTCCCGCCAGTGGATACACCTTCGTGTTCATTCATCAACAGATTCAGCGAGCCATTCAAGCCTCAAAGCAAGGTAAGCCACTTCGATTCAAACGACCGCACAAAGCAATCGATGTTTGGATGGATGCTGTTCTTCTCACGGTCTTAAGAAGCTGGCCACAGCAAGGGCCAAAGTTGTTTGGAAGGATGGCTTCATCACTTTCAGGGGACGAATTTGTTCGTTTCATGAGCGGTCAAGCCAACTGGAGACTACGTCTCAAGGTCATCATGGCCATGCCCAAGTTGCCCTTCATCAAGGGCGTTTCAAAACATATCTTCCAGCGATCTGAAAAGGTGGTTGCATGAGCCTGTTGGCTGAATTGATGAGTGTCGATGTTCTCAATCTCATTGGCCTTCTTGCTGTTGTCTTCATTGGCTTACCCCATGGAGCCATGGACGGAGCATTGGCCATTCACCTCGGTTGGATGAATCGTCCTCTCAAGGCTGCAACCTTCTTGCTGGCTTACGTTGGTCTTGCTGCTCTTGTCGTGGGCATGTGGCTGGTTGTTCCAACGGTAGGATTCCTGATGTTTTTGGCAATCAGCCTGTTCCACTTTGGAAGAGGTGACATTGTCCCTCGTACCAAAGAACACCAAGTAGCCGAAGTTATGATGCGAGGAGGGATTGTATTGGCCGGGATTAGCCTCTTCCATCGTTCAGAGGTAGATTCCATCTTCGAAGTGCTCATCGGTTCAAACACTGCAATTGTATGGTTGTTCCTGCAAATGGTTGGAGCTCTGACGCTCATCCTGATTCCGGTTGTTTTACTCTCGAAACCACTTCAGGAGCGAAAATCTGCAAGCATCGAAATCATCGGCCTCATCGCCCTTTTTGCAATCGCCCCTCCTCTCCTTGGATTTGCAATTTATTTC
>JAPOIF010000156.1 GCA_029979085.1 Methanobacteriota archaeon
AACAGATATGGGTTGAACGCCCGATTGGGTCAAAGCGAGCACGCATTGCATGGAAGCGCATGCGACAAGTCCGTCAATTTCTCAAGAATGCTCAACGTTCAGGAGGGTACTTTGAACGAATCATTGCAGTTGGAGCTCCACTGGAATTACGGGTTGCGAAACGTTTGAAGATTCCAAAACGATGGTACATCTCAGATACTGAAGTCAATCATATCGCACATCGTCTTGCAACAAATGTTGCAACGGATGTGATGGTTCCTACCCATTGGGACACTTCGATCGATGGAGGATGGCTTGAACATTTCTCAAAGAAAGGAGCGACGATTCATCGCTTGAATGGGTTGCATGGGATGGTTCATCTCCGACCTCAACTCCGGCCAAAAGAAGTGGCAACCATCCCGAACATTGCTGTACGTCGCTTGATTGGAGACGGTGTTCATGATTCTGATGAGATTCTACGAATTCCAGATTCGTTGTTGGACGGGATCGATTCCACTCAAGCGGATGAGGGTCTCTACGCTGGAGATGCGTGGGAGTTTACGTCCATGCTATCGATGCAAGATGGTGTCATTTCACAATCCGTTACCGTTGCCAGTGAGGCTGTCTTGATGGGTGTTCCAACACTTCTCGTCAGCGATGCACAACGTGGATTCCTCGATAGACTGGAAGCTGATGGATACCCGTTGTTTCGATTAAGGACAGGAGAAAACGCCGAGGAAATACATGCTCAATTCCTAGCAGGATTGCATCTCACCGATGCACTAGAATTGCCTGAATGGCCAAATGTTCGTCAACAATTTGCTGAATTTATTGGCTCTGAATTGATTGATTGAGCCAAGCCTCGACAATGTCCCCGTGATCTCCTGCTAAGACAAGACGCCCCTCAAGAATCTCGGATATTGGCCAGAAACGAGCGTCTTGGGCATCATCGCCTCCAATGGGTTCTCCAGTTGCTTCGACTTCGTAGACGATGCTGACGATGTGCTTCCTTGGGTCTCGGGCAGGATCGCCCATGACCATGAGCAGTTGTGGATTTGTTCCATCAAGTCCAGCCTCTTCCTTTAATTCACGAAGGACGGCTTCATCGGGACGCTCTCCTTGGTCGACGAAACCTCCTGGAAGAACCCAAGAACCTGCGGAAGGAGGGAATTTCCGTTGAACAAGAAGAATGGAATCGTCTCGGCGAACACATGCATCCACGGCTAAGGCAGGATTCAGATAGCCTTGACATTCATCGCATTGAGCCATATTATTCACCAAATCGGCGTTTTCGCATTTGATAGGTCTGAACCGCTTTGAGGAGGTCTTTCTTCTTGAATGAAGGCCAAAATACGTCTGTAAAATACAGTTCAGAGTACGCCATCTGCCAGAGCAAGAAATTGCTGATTCGCTCTTCGCCGCTCGTTCGAATGACGAGATCTGGATCAGGCATGTCGGCTGTATAGAGGTGTTCAGAAACGGTTTGTTCGGTAATTTGCTCAAGCGTTAATTCTCCTGATTTGTGAAGATCAGCGATGTTCTGGATGGCATGAATCAATTCTTCTCGAGCGCCGTACGCAAGGCAAACCGTGAAAACGAAATCATCGTACTCAGCTGTTAGGGATTCGGCATAATCGATGGCATCGTTGACGTGCTGAGGAAGAAGTTCTCGACGTCCAATAATTTGCACTCGAACGTTGTTTTCATGGATACGAGGGTCTTCTGCAATCGACTTAAGCCCCTCAACATAGAGTTTGAAGAGCGTATCGAGTTCTGCTTCCGGGCGACTCAAATTCTCGGTTGAGAGCGCATAGACTGTGAACCATGGAATGCCGAGTTCAAGCACCCAATCGAGGACAGCCTCCAGTCGTTGTTTTCCGATTCTGTGGCCAACGTGCGTTGCAAGATTCGATCGCCAAGCAAAACGACGGTTTCCATCCATGATGATGGCAAGATGCTTGGGTTGAATCTCGTGTTCGAGGACTTCGCGAAGGAGTTTTGCTTCGACCGCTTGGCCGAGAACGTCACCCATCTTTTCGCTGATTCCCATGGCCGTCCCATCAACTCCAAACGGTTCTCTTGTTTGATTGCATCCCCTTGACAACAAAGACACATTGAATGGGAAGAGCCAGTTTGGGCTGCTCATGGAGGGTGAGTCTTGGTGGCCTCAAGGCGTGGCGCTCTCTTCAATCGATGAAGCTCTTGAATCCGGCGAAGTATCGACGAAATGGGGTACTGTAGCCTGTTGGGATGTACAAGATTGTTTGAAATCAGAATGGTGGACTTCGACAAAGAAAGGTGTTTGGGGAGTGGTTGGTGAACTGAGACCAACCGTCATCGATGTCGTTCAATCAGAAGGAAATCGTGCACTGCTTCGACTTGATGATACTCATATTGCACTCGTATATTCGATTCCAACGAGCAATCGAACGTCCTCATTGCATCAGAAGAATGAGACTCGTTCAATCCTTCAATCGACCCGTCTTCTCCTCCCAATTGG
>JAPOIF010000157.1 GCA_029979085.1 Methanobacteriota archaeon
GTCTTGGGAATCTTGCTTCAAATGAATCCGGAATCATTCGAGGAATCATACTCTCGGATGCACTCCAATCACTCTTTGGAGACTCATTGTCGCTTGGTCAAGTCGTTAGATCACTGGGTGAGAACCAGTACAGTGTTGATGGAATCAACTTGATGTTGGATAATCAACTTGCAAACGATATCATCGTGGAGCGTTCAGACGCCCCGAAGTGAGACATTCACTGTTTTTGTCCCCGAATCCTTTTGTGTTGCATGAGCGACGTCGATGTGTGAGCGAAACAACCGTGGAAGCAACGGGTGATGGCGACGCATCCTCCTTGTTTGAGAGAGAGCGCATACTGCTCTCCATTGATAACCAACTCATTTCGTTGGGATTGCGGTTGACACTTCTGTTGCCGGCTTTCGCTTTGTTTATTCTTCTTGGGTCTTGGGCTTACGAAGGAACCGATCCAAATTGGTGGGAATCGAGTATTGAACCATCTGTTGGACAATCCTTCAGTTCAACCTTGCTCTTGCTTGGGACGGTTGTCGGCATCGGTTGGTTGTTAGCTTTGGGTATTCATCGCTACAGAATTGCACTCTCGTATTCCGCATTTATTCGTGAAGTTGAGGCGTCCGAAAAGCGACATCAAAGCATTGAAGCCCTCCATGGGTATGACGGAATGGCACATCGAATCCATAAACAACTCCGCATGCATTCTCTCTCGTTTTCTACCGTCCTTTTGAGTTGCCTTGGGCTTGGCGGCGTCCTTCTTTTGGGTCTTCACACGTCCTTGGGCGAGAACATCTTCCTCGTATCGTGGGGGATGCTCCTCCTCGCTGTTGGCTTCCATATGAACACCAGAGAACATCGATTCAACATGGTCAACAAATCCGGTTTGTTGGACGCTTTTGAGCCACCTGTACATCCTTCCACCTTGGATGGTGTCTTCGATGATATGATTCGGACGCACCTCGATCCTCTTCTTCGTTCAAAATATGACGAACTCATGCGCTCTATTCAAAGTCACGTGAAGCGAGGTGTCAAGCACGACTACGCTCGTGAGAAGGTTCTCATGACGTTGTATCGCCATTACAATGGCCTCGATTCAAAGACGGTACGCCTTGAACTTGAAGAGGTTCTGAAAGAAGACGGAGCAGACCTTCTTTTGGAAGATGATTCGTTCAATCTTGAGTTGTGGCTTGAACTGATTGAACATGCACAACAACAGTGTCCAGCTTTCTTCCGTCTCATTGACCGAATTGAACAGGATATGGAATTTGGCCGTTCGCCTGCACTGAAGGATTTGGTCTTTGAGGTTGACTTAGAAAACGTCGTTACCAAGCGAGCGAATCTCTTCGTCTTCATGCACAATCTGTCAAAGAAGAGCCGAACAGTCGTCTTCCGTGTTCAATCGCCGGATTTCCGTCCGAACCAAATCGCCATGCGATACGAACTTGCCCCTGGCAAAGAGATGTGGTGGTCAAGTGACGCTCTTCCAATTGCAGTTGAAGGCAACGAGGATGTTCTTGGTAAAATGACGGGATTGTTGCGTGATGGGACGATGGCTTGGCAAACACTCCTTCCGGAACGCTTTGGAGAAGCGACAGTTTCCGTTCGACTTGAGGAGGTCAGCGGGGATCTCCTCATTGGTCGTCAAATCAACGTAAGTGTTCGCAATGAATTCCGTACTCGATTACGTCGACTGATTACGCTTTCAACACAAGTCCTTGGAACACTCATCATCGGCCTCGGAATCGTCTTTGAATTGTTCGAAATTTTCAACGTTTGAGCAGGACATTGCAAGCCATAGGTTTGAAATGCAAAACCACTACGCAGTGGTATGTTGGGTTCAAAAGACCAAGCAGACGAACGCCCTGATGCAGAATTGCGCGACCGCTTGCACGCCATGGAAGCGAAAGTGCGTAAGTTGAGAGATGTTCGAAACAATTTCAGTACTGAAGCACGTTCTGCTGCTGAACAGCGTAATGCTATTCAAGCACAATACAAAGAGCACCGTGAGAAGGTCGATCTGCTGTTGGCTGAAGTCAAAACAATTCGCTCAGAAGTTCGAATCTTCAAGGAGAAAAGGAACGCAATTCAAGATCAAATTAAATCCGTTATCGGCCAAGCCAAAGGACGTCGTGGTGAAAAGAGCGAGAAAAAGAGTGCCACTGCAGAACATGCACAACTCAAGCGAGATGTTACTCAACTCGAGAATCTCTACAATACGTCTGCTATGGGTCCAAAGAAGGAAAAGGAAACCATGGAAAAAATCAAACTCATGCACCGTCGTATTCAGGAATTGGCTCCTGATGTTGAAGCGTTCGAATTGGTCGCCGTCGACCTCGATGATCTCGATTCAGCGATTAAGACGCTCAAGGCAGAAGCGGATGCAGCTCACCAATCCATGCTCGAAGCGGTTGGTCGTGCTGATGAAAAGTCCAAGGA
>JAPOIF010000158.1 GCA_029979085.1 Methanobacteriota archaeon
GATATCCACCGTCACCCTCTTTCACAGAGTCGGGAACCTTTGTCCAGATAAAACCAGACAGTCCACCAGCAGTTGGTACGCCGTGGTCATGGATGGGATTGTAGTCTCCCTCATATGCGTGATTTGTCCAAACGTCAATGAGTTGAGAAATGGACTTCATCTTGTATCCCTGTTGGAGATACGCAGAGCCAACACCTTCCATAATAACCTTGAACTCTTTCCCGAAGTCAGACTCAAGGTCAAAAGAAACTTGACTTGATGCGTCTGTGTTCTTCAGTTGACCGACTAGACGATCAGCATAGGAATATTGTTTGTCTTCGATTTCATCGATATAGTCATTCAACCCCTGCACAATTTCATCTGAAAATTGTACCTTACCAACAAAATGATTCGGAATGGGTTGAATTTCCATTTGCATTTTGTCTTCTATTTTCTTTGCCGCGTTTTCCATAATATCCTTTTCGACTGTCTGCTTCGCAGTGTCTTCCAACATCAAAGCAGTTTCTTTGTCACCGTAAAAATGTTTCTTTTCTTTTTCTTCTTCAGTATATTTGTTTGACCAAGTAGGTCCACCGCCTGGGTTTTGTGGTTGCATTATCAAACTCCATAAAATAATGGTGAGGGGGCAAACCCCCTCACCTATTCAATATTACTTTACTTCAATAAGACGAGGTTTCTTTTCCTCTGGTACTACACGCTCTAAATCTACGGAGAGCATTCCGTTTTCCATCTTCGCACCGTTGACAACAATATCATCAGCGATGGTAAACTTCCTCACGAACTTGCGATAGGAAATGCCGCGATAGATGTTACTCACATCATCATCTGACTTTTCCTTTACAGAACGGATGGTTAGTACACCATCGGCAACCTCGATTTCCAAATCCTCACGGGCAAACCCAGCTAGTGCCATCTCAATGACATAGTTGTATTCACCTTCCTTCCGAATGTTGTATGGGGGGTAACCCGTTGATGTGGCGTTGTTGTCCACATACCGTGTTAGGTTGTCGAATACACGATCAAAGCCTACGGCGTATGGGGTTAGTTGATTAAAGTTGTCGAACAGACTAAGTGCTTTGCTAGTAACCATTTTATATCTCCTTTACTAAGCAAGATTAAATTGAAGACCCATTATGGCATCTTCATATTATATATAGGGATTGAAACACCAAGTTTCAACCCCCACACATAATTTTTTTAGAAGGCATTTTCCTCTGTGCTCTCAGTATCAGTATCTTCACTGGTTAGAACACCAGCATCAATCTTAGTGTAGAGGTCTAGGAATGATGCCTTCGTATCTTCATCAAAACGAGCGACACACAGTTCGATGGACTGCATCTTGTCACCAAAGATGGCAAACGCTTTCACAATGTGATCCAGACGCCGAGTTGAGATTACCTCATCAACTCCACCATCGAAGAAGGTCTTGCGAATAACCTCAGCCCAAGTGACTAGGTTCGTTGCGAACTCTTCATCGACAGCACCATACTTCTTCATGGAACCGAGAACAATCTTCTTCTCAGTCGTCGCAGAGGCATAGGGCTGTTCCATCGTGACCGCGAACCGCTCAAGGAACGCTTCGTTGAGAATGTTGGTTCCGATGAACCGTCCATCGTCAGAACCCTTACCCTTAGTGTTGGCAGTGGCAATGACGTTGAACCCGTCTTTCGGAGTGACCCACTTATTGATCTTCTTGAGGTAAACACCTTTACCTTCAAGGACAGGCTGCAAGCAGAGCAACTTGTTCGAACCCAGATCACACTCATCAAGCAGAAGAGTGCAACCGCGTTCCATTGCTTCGATCACAGGACCAGGCATGAACTTGGTTTCACCGTTCACCAAACGGAAACCACCGAGCAGATCATCCTCATCAGTTTCGATGGTGATGTTGACCCGAATAAGTTCCTTATTGAGTTTGGCACAAACCTGTTCAACCATCAAGGTCTTACCGTTACCCGACAGACCAGTAATGAACATGGGGTAGAACATACCAGACTTGACAACCTTCTCAATCAGTTTGAAGTTGCCCCAAGGAACAAAACCCTCAAACGAAGCAGGAACCAAGTTCTGGTCATTCATGTTAGTCGCAACAAGATTGACCACAGCAGACGCATCCTCAGTTACGACAGCAGGAGCGACCGTAGGACCACCCTCAGAGGGCAACTTGTACGCATTGTAACCAACAGTGAAATCTTTACCAAACCAAGTCGGGAACGGAACACCCGCTTTCTCTGCGGCCGCCGCCTTTTGTGCCTTGGTGATAACCGCACCTTCACCGAACATTTCGGCGGCGGTATCGACAAAGAGTTTCTTACGAGGTGAGAGATACATAGTCATTTCCTTCTGTCTGTTTTCTCATCATATATACATAGTACACTATCGGGGAACATTTGTCAACCCCTATTAT
>JAPOIF010000159.1 GCA_029979085.1 Methanobacteriota archaeon
CTTTCGACCAAAGCTGTGACCGATATAGAGGACGTTGTAATCATCACCGTCCACATCATCCGGACTGCTTACAGGCTCATCTTGGCCGCCCTTTCCACCTCGACCTAGACATCCAGAGAGGGATACGGAAACGAGCAAAATAACAACCAAAAATGCTACCTTTTTGTTCATAACATTTCTATGCTGAGATTTCTATTTATTTCTTTAGTTTCAGTACTGTTACTCAGATTCCTGAAACCAATCAAAGGTTCAGATTTTGCCGATCAACGAGGAAATCAAACGACAATTCGAACAGACCCTTTCCATCAACAACTGCATTCCAAGCCCCATGTCCATGGCCTTCAAGCGTAACAAGTTCGCTGTGAATGTTCAATGAATTGTAAATGTCTTGGAGAGCAAGTGCGCCTTCATAGGGCGTAACTGGATCGTTTCCATCACCATGCGCCATGAACAATTCTGGATCATCGCCATCGTATCGGTCAACCTCATACACTGAATTATACAATTCGACTTTGACGTTTGAGCCCCAGAAATAGACCAAGCTTTGCACTTCGTATGTCTCATTCAGATTGGTCGTCGAAAGTGTTGGATCATCGGTGAGTGAAATCTCATCGCGGAAATCGCCAAGATCGGTTATTCCAAGAGCCATCGTTGTGATGGCTCCGGCTGAGGCGCCTCCAACAGCAATTTCGTTGGTATCGATATTGTACGTTTCCGCATTGGCTACAATCCAGCGAAGTGCGGCTTTGGAATCTCGCTGAGCAGCATACATAGCAACTGCTTGTTGAATCTCTTTCTCGCTTTCTGCTCCAGTAAAGGCGTTTTCAATCCATTCCGGAGGAACAATTCCACGATAGTAATCAACAATCTCCTGCTGAGACTTACCATCAAGGTCACCCAACTCCTCTGTTGTTCTGTAATCAATGGAAACGTAAACCCAACCACGGGATGCGTAGTACTTGCCCATCTCAACGATCTCAGGTTTGTGCTTGATGCCGCCGGTAAATCCACCACCATGAATGAACATCAAGACCGGCCTGTTGGTTGAATTGCTGTCTGGGCAGTACACATCGAGCTTCAACGGAACAGCAGATGCTTCTGTGCTTGAATCCGTATGGGCAAGGCCACTCGCATAAACGATGTCTTCGTATGCCAGAACATCGTATGGCCCAGGTTCATACACGACTCCGGGTTCATCGTCGCTACCGCCTTTACCATTACGTAAGCAACCCGATAAGGAAAGTGTAAACATCAACACAACAAGAAAAAGTGCAATCTTTTTGTTCATGTTTTTATTATCTGAGGAATTGTATTTATTTTCTCTGTATCAGTGTTGTAACCGTCTAAGCAAAGGGTATTGACAAATCAAAGGGCTTGCAGTGGTCTTGTCGGACGCTATTTTTCAATATGGTTCATATTTATCGAAATTAATCAAAATCCCAGTTGTTAATAGAAATATTTTGAAATTCATTCCACGTTAATTTCAACAGTTTAATTTATTACACAGGCTTCATTGTATCAATCATGCAACTAAGCGAAGATGGCAATTACCAATGGAATGGAGAAGAATGGATCCCAGTCGAGCAGCCGCCTGTAATTACTGAAACTGCGCCAGTGGAAGTATCAGAAACAGCACCAGCAGAAGTCCAAACACCTGCGCCGATGGTTGTCTCTACACCTGCAGTAACTCCAATGGTAAGTCCTGTTGCCATAAGCATGGATGGTATGGGCAATACCGGACTCGATTTTACTCGTGGTTTCAGCACGCTAAAGTATGGACTAGCAGCATTCCTGAGCACGATTCTCACTGTAATTCTGATCCTCATTGTAAATGGAATCATATTCTATGTTGCTTTAAGTGGAGCAGATGATGTGGAAGGTGTTGCTGTCGGATTCATAGTCTCTATGACCTTGTGTGCCCTTTTCAACATCCTTGCAGTTACCCAAGTGCTTACCCTAGTCATGGGAATGGGCATCTCTGATGGATTGGGCAAACCTGGATTAGGCTACATCGGTAGTTGGAAGACTGCGTTCACAGCAATTGTTGAATCTACTCCGGTTATCCTTACGTCAGCATTAATGTTTGGCGCAGGTCTTGGAATGCTTGAAGACAGTCCTGGTCTTGCTGGGCTCCTTCTTTTCGTCTCAGGTGTCATTATAGTGCTCTTCCAGATGGGATTGCTAGCATTCATGGCACGTAAAATCGCCACTGATCTGTGATTTATTGATTATCAATCATTTCTTATCAGTCGGACACCGGTTGTACTTATTTTTGCAAGGGTGCCCGTTGTATGCATATGCAGTTCATGGGTAGCGAACAAACAGACCCACTGCAACCCCTTCCAACCGTTTTTGGGAGTTGGATGGGTAATCGGATAACCC
>JAPOIF010000015.1:0-4808 GCA_029979085.1 Methanobacteriota archaeon
GAACTGGACTATTACGATGGAGACACGGTGAATCTTTACGATACGGAAGGCACGTTGGTCGACTCACTCTCGTATCCTGCTCGAGATTCTTGGTACGGAAATTCCTACATCCCACTCGAAAATGGCTCCGTATGGAAGGTTCGACCTCCAACGCCTGGCTATGAACAAAACGAATCGTTCGACATCGCTCAGAACATGATCGGCTGCTTTGGAATCAGTGATGGAGGATTTGTCGAGTCCATGCTCCTCAAGGGTCGTGTTGTCACCATGAACACCGAAGCGGATGTCATTAACGATGGTCATGTCTTGGTTCGAGATGGAAAAATTGAGGCCGTTTGGGGCGGCGATAACATTCCACAGAATGTTGACTTAACTGGCGTTCAAATCGTTGATACAAACGGCACCATCTATCCTGGACTTATCGATGCGCACAATCATATGCACTACAATCACATTCCACTTTGGGATTTTGAGGTTCACACCTCGACTAAATCCGAGGAAGGGGGTTATTCAAACCGAAATCAGTGGAAGAACAATCCAAATTACAAACGGGACATCTCTTGGATGAAGACCTTTGTACAAACAGCTTCGATGTGGAATATGGCAGATCAGCAAATGAAATACGCCGAAGTAATGGCTGTTGCAGGTGGTGTTACGGCCGTCCAAGGCTCACCTTCGAGCAACACGGATGCGTGGGACAGCATGCTCTCTCGAAACATCGAATTGTACAACTTCGGTGGAGACGGGATTCATACCAAAGTCACCACGCTTGAATCGGATTATACAGGAAGTCACATTACATCGGGTAACGCAAGTGGAAGTTTGAACGCATGGTATCTTCACCTCTCAGAAGGTGTCGATGAATCAAGTCGTGCTGAATTCGATATTCTGGTACAGAACAACCTTCTCGTGGGAGAATTGGTGGTAGTTCACGGAACAGCGCTCACATCGACTGAATTCCAAATGATGGGTGACGTTGGTGCTGACCTTGCGTGGTCTCCGCTTTCGAATCTCTTGTTGTATGGGGACACGACCGATGTCGTGGCTGCTGATCAAGCGGGTGTGAGGATTTCACTCGCACCAGATTGGGGTCCAAGCGGTTCGAAAAATGTCCTTCACGAATTGAAGGTTGCAGATTTGTGGAACACGAACAATCTCAATTCCTACTTCTCTGATTATGATCTCGCCACCATGGTCACAAAGAACCCCGCTCTAGGCAACAACTGGGATGATTCCGTTGGCACCATCAACGCTGGCTTGTACGCTGACCTCGTTGTCATGGACACGTTCCATCAGGATCCATATCGAAACCTCATCGAAGCCATTGATGCGGATGTACGGTTGACCATTGTCAATGGGCAACCTGTCTTCGGCGATGTGGATATCATGTCTGAACTCAAGGGAGACGATTGGGAATTGGTCGAAGGACCCGGTTTCAACAAGGCAGTAGATGTAACCGACCGCTCCGTCACAGAAGGCACTCAATCATGGTCGAGTATTCTCGCCGACATGGAAATGGCAATGGCGCTCAATCCTGACGATATCGCCTCCACATGGTCATCCAGCACAGACAGTTATTCCTCAATGCAAGCCAATGTCTTGAACAGTATTTTCACCACCGGTGATACGCGTCACTTCGGCATCATCAAGGATTCCGAACACGCAAACACTCACATCAATCTCGAACAGTTGGAGAATTACTACGAAGTTCCGATGGAAAACGGCGATCGTACGGGAGTCAATGTCGTACTTGAACCACAAGACAATACTGGGGGTTCAACCATTGATCCTGTTGATGAAACACCTTCGGGCGAAACGAATCAAGACAATGACACGACTGATGGAAGCGAGACTGGAAGAGATTCCGATTGTCCACCAAACTGCATTCTTGGAGAGGATGTTGAAGACGCTTCGAACGAAGAATCAGCACTGTTTGGTGCAAAATCACTTCTGCTTGTCCTTGTTGTGTTGCTGCTTCTCGCCGTAGGATTGTTGACAAGAGGAAGCGAAGAGGACACGGACATGGGCGCAGACCAAACGGTCATGATTGAAAATGAATGGCAAGTTGAGAAGAAACAATTTGTTCCAGAGTTGCCTCCGCTTTCACCTCCTCCTTCAAGCGAGGAAGAGTGATCATTCAAGTTCCCAAACAGGGCCATCGGCTGTGTCGGTCACAACAACACCGAGTGCTTTGAGTTGGTCTCGTATTTGGTCAGCACGTGGCCAATCTTTGTTCGCACGTGCATCGCTACGTTCCACAAGTAATGCTTCGACTTGATCCGCAATCTCTGCTTTTCGAGGATCTTCAACCGGTTCAGCAAGAAGAAGTTCTGCATCTGGAAGGATGCCGAGAATGTTTCCAGCTGTCTCTTCAAGCCATTCCTTTGCGTAGGTTCCGATTGCACGCTTGTCCTCTTCGTCGGTTCCCATAGTCATCAATTGCTGAAGTTGCTTCGTTGCTGCAAGCACTTTTGCAACTGCTTCACGACTGTTAAAGTCATCATCCATTGCCTGTGCAAAACCCTCAGCAAGTCGTTCCAGCAATCCGAGTGTCTTTGCTAATGGATCTGCGCTTGCCATATCGGGTGCAGGAAGCTGATGCTGACGACCGTTGGATGACATCCGCAAGGCCGACCCGTAGACCTGCAAAATACGGTCATGATTTCGTTGAGCATCGTTGAGAAGTTGCTCATTCATATCGATTGGTGACCGATAGTGGGCGTTCACAAGCGCAAGTCGTAAGACGAGCGGGTCAACTTTCTGGACAATATCACGAATCGTCCAAAAGTTACCGAGCGACTTGCTCATCTTTTCGCCATCAATGTTGACAAATCCATTGTGCAGCCAATAACCTGCGAGTGGAGCGTGTCCGGTATGGCACTCGCTCTGGAAGATCTCTGCCTCGTGATGGGGGAAACGTAGATCGTGGCCGCCTCCATGAATATCAAACGATGTCCCGAAGTGGTCAAGGCTCATTGCACTGCATTCAATATGCCAGCCTGGTCGTCCTTCTCCCCAAGGTGATGGCCAAGTTGGTTCGTCTGGTTTTGCCTGTTTCCACAGTGCGAAATCTTTGTGATCGCGCTTTCCACTCCCAGTTTTCTCGACACGACCACCAGCTCCTTGTCGAACCGCATCGATGGATTGTCCTGTGAGTTGCCCGTACTTCTCAGGTGCTGAGTCAACATGGAAGTAGACGCCATCATCAGCCACGTAGGCGTGACCTTTCTCAATGAGATCCTCGATGATGTGAATCATTGATTCCACATACTCCGTACATCTTGGATAATGATCTGCTCGAAGGATGTTCAGGGTATCCATGTCTTCGTAATACGTCTCAATGTTTCGCTCGACGATCGACTTCCAATCTTCTCCTGATTCGATTGAGCGTTTGATAATCTTGTCATCAATATCGGTGAAATTTTGCACATAGTCAACGTCGTATCCAGAGGCTTCGAGCCATCGGTGAATGAGATCAAAGGCAATGTAACATCGAGCATGGCCAAGATGGCAGTAATCGTAAACTGTAACACCACAGACGTACATCGAGACCCTCCCTGGCGATTGGGTCGAGAAATCAACCTTCTCCCGCCGGCGTGTGTCGTGCACTCGTAATGGCATGTGAACATCCCCTCGGTGTCGCCACTCTCACTTGAAGATTGATACGTGAAAGGGTAGAGGAGTCCCCGAAGACGATGTTAGACCTGAAGCGGCCGGATGGAATCGGCATCTCGTCCTATGTACTCCGCGATGCTCGACTTGTGAAGTTGGCATGGATGGTTCCATTGGTTTCAGTTCTCACTGCAGTAAGTATCCATGTGTTGCTTGGAAACACACGAGATGTCCCTTTTTTCATCTCTGAAGCGGATTATCCAGGACTTGAACGATTTGTGTTTACAACAGGCCTCTTTGCTTCAGCAGTCTTGCATTGTTTACTTTCTCTTCGTCTCTATTCCATCTTCAAGAATTCGGTACGACCGAAAATTTTCTTGTTCGCCACAGGAATGGGTATAGCGAGTTCAACACATCTTGCAATCCTCTCTTTTGCGAACATGTATGATTACCTCTCTCTCCATGTCTATGCTTCATTGGTGGTCTTCCATGGTGCTTTCACGTGGGCGATACTCGCTCACTTTTCATTACCTCAGCCAAACAAGAAAGGAAGGAAACTTCGTTTGGTTTCACTCACGGCTGCTTTTGTGTCTCTCTTCATCATGACCATTTCGATGAGCAGAGGAGTTCAACAAAGGAGAAGTGAACTTGATGTCCAGCCTGATATGATTCCATTGAATGACTTGCAACCATGGATTGATGTCGCAGCTCCAGCAGAATACATCCTCTTCTTCTCCCTGCTTGGATGTCTTGCGTCGTTCTCATGGGACATTCTTGAGCACACCGACCAACTCGAGGATTCGTCGATCGAGACTTGAAATCGCTACGGAGTGAGGATCAACGCCGTCCCTCCCATCTGTTTTCCATACTGAAACGTTCAGTTCGCGATGCGACAACACATGGCGAACCGTACCAATGAATTCACACCCTTCGGTCGCCAGTTCCGTTTCCATCGTTGGACCCCATAGGCCGGCAAACAATCCGGTCTGAGGGCGTTGATGCAATTCAGGCAGTCCTTGTTCATCGATGCGAACGACGCACACGTACTCCACAAGTGTCTTCTTGGTTTTCTTCGGACGAGGAAGGTCACGTGCTCGATATATCCCGCTGCATGACTCCGTGACGGGACATTGTTCGCACAACGGATTCCTTGGACGACATACAAGAGCACCCAATTCCATCATTGCCTGATTCCA
>JAPOIF010000015.1:4906-22138 GCA_029979085.1 Methanobacteriota archaeon
ACGTACCTGGTGAATCCTCGAATAGATGGTTGTCAGCGAACGTTTGCACATCTTTCATCGATGGTTCCTCTTGATTGGTTTGGCGAGCCATCACTCGACGAATGTTTCCATCCACGCATGCCACAGGACGTGAGAAGGCCATTGACGCAACTGCTGCTGCAGTGTAAGGGCCAATTCCTGGCAGGTTCAGAAGTTCTTGATAGGTGTTGGGCAACACTCCATTGTAGGACTCCATAACTACTCTGGATAAGGCGTGCAATCGACGCGCTCGCGAGTAATACCCAGCACCTTGCCAGAGATGAAGCACCTCATCAACGCTTGATTCAGCCATGGATTGAACGGTTGGAAATCGCTCCAAGAGTTTCGCATGGTATGAGATTCCTCGCTCCATTTGGGTTTGTTGCAGAAGAATCTCTGAAAGAAGAATCGACCATGGAGAAGGTTCCAACCTCCAGGGAAGTGGGCGCTTGACACGCTCGTACCAAGAAAGCAGGGCTTCTTGATTCATCCTAACTCATCATTGATTTCAAGCAGCTTTTGCTTCTTCGATCTTCGCATCGTTGGCTTTGATTTGTTCCCAAACCAACTCAGCGATATCCTTGACATCCATTTCTACATCGATAGCGGATAAACCATCCGTGACCATGGTTGAGCAGAACGGGCAGCCGACAGCAACGGTATCTGCTCCTGTTGAAGCCAACTCCTTTGCTCGAATGATGTTCACACGATCGTTTCCTTCGGGCACATGCTCTTCCATCCACATCTGGGCACCACCTGCACCGCAACAGAAAGAACCACGACCATGACGCTCTGTTTCAACATCGACGCCGCCAATGGCGTTACGAGGTGCATCGTATTCACCACCGATTCTACCGAGGTAACACGGGTCGTGATAGGTGACGGAACCATCATGCTTCGGTTCGGGAAGTTTTCCTTCGCTTTGGAGATGTGAAATCAGTTGGGAATGGTGCATGACCTCAATGTCTTCACCGCCATAGTCCTTGTACTCTTTTCCAAGCGTATGGAAACAGTGTGGGCAGGAGGCGACGACCTTCTTCACTCCAAGTTCATTGAACGTCTCCAGATTGGTCTCAGCAAGCATTTGGAACAGGTATTCGTTTCCTGCTCGGCGTGCTGCGTCTCCACTGCATCCTTCTTGCATTCCAAGAATACCAACGTCGAGGCCGGCTTCTTTCATGATAGAAATTGTATCTCTTGCGACCTTCTTGTTGCGTTCATCGAACGAGGCAGCACAGCCTGCGAAGTAGATGTATTCAGCAGGTTCAGCGACCTTCACATCGAGATCTGCAGCCCAATCACCTCGCTCGTGGGATGGCAATCCGTACGGATTTGAATCGGATTCGAGGTTTTCAATGGTCGCCATCAATGGCATGATGGTATCCTCAACGGCCTCATCAAATTCCATTCGCTCCATCATGAGATGTCGACGGGCGTCGGTGAGTTTCGGAACATGTTCAATGTTCACGGGACAAACATCAACACAAGCGTGACAGGTTGTACAAGCCCAGATGGATTCTTCTCCAAATCGAGCGATGATGTCCTCTTCTGGCGTTTCGCCAGCGAAGAGCTGAGAAGCGTGGTCGTTGGCGTAGTGACGGACATCGTGAACAATTTGCATAGGATTCAATGCCTTTCCGCTTGCATACGCCGGACAAACGTCTTGACAACGTGCGCAGGATGTACAAGCCCATCCGTCGATGAGGCTTCTCCAAGTAAGTTGCGTGTAGTTGGCTGCTCCAAAGGATTCGAGATCAAGTTCTTCCAAGGAAACGGCCGAACCGCTTTCATCGGTTGCAAGTGGTCGCATCTTGGCCATTGGTTCAGTATCGAAGAATGCGACGTTTGGAAGCGCCATGACAAGATGCATGTGCTTCGAGAGAGGAATGAGGAACAGGAAGGTGCAAATGGCAACCATGTGCGCCCAATATGCCGCGTTAATTGTGGCCTGTGACGGAGCAAACGTATCCGCAACCCATGCTCCAATCATCTCCCATGTTGGGTGTGGGTCTTCGCCTGCTTCAACGATGTACGATGTTGTGCAGATGGTCATGATGAGGAGGAGAATAACGTTCCCTTCGAGTTGGGATTTTCCTTTCAGTTTCTCTGGCGTGAACAAGACACGGCGGTTTAATGCAAGGAAACAGCCGATCAACGCACTCGTGTAACCAAGTTCAACCATGCCATTCCAAATTCCATTCAAGGCCTCCGGAAGGATATGTTCACTGAAGCGATTGGCCGTAGCCAAATCGAGCATGTCCGATGAAAGCATGAGGAATCCCCAGAACATGAGAACGTGCATGGTTCCTGCAACTTTGTCTTCCAGAACTTTTCGTTGCCCAAGCCAGACTGTGAGCGTTTCCTTCAATCGCTTGCCCCATGAGTCGAAGCGTTTGTCTGGAGCGCCGAGAAGAACGAGACGAGTCGCCTTTTGCACTTGGTAAGCAAAGAACGCAATCGAGATACCGCCGAGAACAAGAAGCAGGTAATACCCCTTGATTCCTGCATAGGTCACGTCAAGCGGATGTTCCATCATGAACCCATCCAAGCGCATTCAATCCTTCAACCCAACGATGAAATCAATACCAATCCTAATGGTTGAGATAGGCTTCGAGTGGACATGGTCAAAGCCAGTGCTCCGGGGAAGTGCATTCTTTTCGGAGAACATGCTGTTGTCTACGGCCAACCTGCTTTGGCTTGTTCAATTAACCAACGGATGACCATCGAGGTTGAGAAAGAAGAAACCTTCGACAAATGGCGACTGGATGGACGTACCTTCAACCCGAGAAAGCATCCGCACATTGACTACATTCGCCAACAACTTCCAGCACTTGATGGACAACCTCTGCATATTCGTGTTCGTGGATCGATTCCAAAATCTTCTGGCCTCGGATCATCAGCTGCATTATCTGTCGCTCTTTGCGGTGCACTCCAACAACTACGAGGTGAAGACATCGATTTGATGCAAGCGAGTAGGCTTTCTCACCAAGCAGAAGCACAAGCACAAGCAGGACGCGCAAGCCCGATGGATACTGCGACAAGTTCGTTTGGTGGATTTGTCGTTTTGTCCGATACCATCGAAGAGGATCTCGATTTCATTGAAACGCGAACCATGGATGTCGATGGAACGAGCTATCAATGGCACTTGCATACGTTTGATGCAGACATTCCACAAGGAGTCGCGCTTGTTGTTGGAAATACGGGCGTACATGGTTCAACCTCTGCGATGGTGAAGCAAGTTGCGAACCTCATTGAACAACATCCAGAACGACGCGTTGAACTCGAGACCATTGGTGCTATTGCTCGAAGAGGAATACAAGCATTCCGTGAAGGAAACATGGAAGCCGTTGGTCAAGCAATGACTGAGAATCATATCGTTTTGCGATCGCTCGGTGTTTCTTCTCCAGAACTTGAACAGCTGATTCGGGCTGCAGCACCCTCAAGTCTTGGCGTCAAAATGACGGGTGCAGGTGGCGGAGGTTGCATGATTGCCCTCACAACAAGTCCAGAACAAACAGTTGGAGACATTGAAATGGCGGGCGGGCGAGCGTTTATTACTCGATTTAATGAGCCAGGACTTGGAATTGAGCATATAATGTAAAACCCTATTGTGATAGGCACTCCCATCATGTTGCTAGCCTTTGATTTATATATGCGGGTAGGAAGCCGCAACCCATGACCACCGATGAAGAGCGCTTGACTGTTGTCAATGTTGTAGCAAGTACCCGTGTAGCCGAAGAACTCGACCTCCCAGATATCGCTATCCAACTCAATTGTGAGTACGAACCGGAGCAATTTCCTGGAGTCGTTTACCGAGTCACAGACCCGAAGTTGGCTATCCTCATGTTCCGTTCCGGACGAGCAGTGTGCACAGGCGGAAAGGACGAAGACAACATCCACACAGGAATCGACCGAATGATCAAGGATCTGCGCGCTGCTGGAATCACAACTTGGGATTTGAAGGACGTTGAAATTGAAGTTCAAAACATGGTTGCAACCTACGCACTTCATTACCCAGAAGATTACGATGGAAATGACAAGTTCACCGGAGCTCCGCTCGCTGGAGAACCACGTAAGTTGAACCTCAACAACCTTACCTTCCACCTACCTTTTGACAAGGTTGAATACGAACCAGAACAATTCCCTGGACTCATCTATCGACTCGATTATCCAAAGGTTGTTTGTCTGATTTTCGGTAGCGGTAAGATGGTTATCACCGGTGCTCGACACAAGGACGAAATCTTGGAAGCAGTGGAAATCATCAAGGACGAACTTGCCGACCTTCTCTGATGCCTTCGTCGCATCTTTCATGTGCAAGAACGTGAGAGCCTCAGCATGGGCGGAGCCCTCAAGTCACGTGTCTTGACCCTGCTCGTGCTCGGGTTGATGATTGGTTTTAGTCAAATCCCGTTGCTTCAGCACCAGAGCGAGTTCAATGACGAACCAATGATTCAACGGAGTGGCTCAGACCCTGGTGTTACGGATCTCCCATCATGGAGAGTTGGTGACAAATGGATTTACTCGGGAACGTTCGATCCCTCGATTCTGATTACCAATACGGGCGTTTCAGCAAGTGTCGGTGAAATTCGCGGTGATGCGACGGCTGAAGTAACCGAAATTCTTCAACTTCAATTCGACAATGGAACCGAGTGGGTCTACAAACTCCGCATGTCCGCTGATTTTGACAAGAGTGGGGTTGAACTTGAAGGATACACTGGAAATGCTGAAATCCAATTCACGCAAACGGAATACCTTCGCGTCAGTGATTTTGCGACAGTGAAAAACGATCTCGATTTGTACATCAAATTCATTCCATATGGAATCGGTTCACTCACACAAATCCTTGGAGACATCACCATCACCAACGAATACAGTCCAGCGACTGAAGCCTATGACTTCCCCCTTCGTTACGGTGAGCGATGGACATCACTCACAACTGCATCATCCCAGTGGTCGGGTCAAAGTGATTACATCACGCCGTTTCCTCCACCAGAAACAGATACGAACACAACAACATGGGAGGTCACAAAAGTTGGCCAGCCTCGAAACTCGATCGGAGCAGGTATCGCCTACAGCGGATGCGATTCTTCCTACGAACTGACCTCCTGGAATTCCGATGGTGTCTCAACGGGTTACCGTTGGTACTGTCCAGCAGTCAACAATTATGCATGGCGTCATGCAGAGGAAGATGTTGGACTCACCATCGATTTTAGACTGAAGCAGTACATGCCCGTTGGAGCAACGGGAGTCGAAAGCAACAGCGATCCAGGTACACGTCCAACGTGTGTTGATGTTGCTCCAGAGCGCTCATTAACGGCACTTGATTCACCACTGAATGTTTGGGTTCATCTCAGTCCTTCATGCTACGGAACCATCGATGGCGTCGGTATTGAAGTGGCCTATGATGGTACGTCGACGACAATTTACACCGCATCAAATGGATCTGCAAGCACGTCCATTGACTCAGGAAGAAGCATTGATTACTCCTCAACCAATACTGATTGGTCGAGCAATGGAATAATGGCAAAATCTGGAAGTTATGTTGGTGCTGCTACAATTACGCTTGATGAATATCTCGTTGGCTTGGATTTGATTGCTGACGAGGAACGAGCAGTCGTCATTCGGAACAGAAGCGGCGTAGTAAGTACCGTCAGTTCACTTTCGGGTTACAATGTCCTTCCAGGCGATAATCTCACCATCGAGGTCGCCGTTGTTAACAAGGGCATTACGCCTTCAACGCCAACAGATTTGCGAATTTATCATCCAGATGGCTCAATCTTTGATTTGCCTCTTCCATCCCTATCAACATACGAATCACACAAAGTGGATTTCACATGGACGGTTCCTGCTGATGCGGCGATAGGGACAATACCAATTCGTTGGGAATCGGATCCATTACAGGTCAATGCAGCAGATGCTGACGCAGACAACGACCTAGGAGAAATCGCTCTCTTCATCGGCCGACTTCCAACCGCTGTGCTTGAACCCATTGAAGTGTATACAAACGTGGAGACGTCGATCAACGCATCAGGAAGTTTTGATGAAGACGGTGGAAATGTTTCATGTTTGTTCAACATTCCTTGGTACGACGGGACTCGAACCGCAGCATGGACTCGCGTCGAATCCATTGATTGTATGTTGAATTGGACGTGGACAAACGACGGAGAGTACCCTGTTGAAGTCACCATTACTGATGAGGAACAAGACCAAGTTGAAGGCATTCTCGATGTTGTTATTCTCAATCGAGCGCCAAACATTGAGGTGATTAGTGCTCGAACTGAGGTCAAGGTTGAGCATCCAGTCACGCTTTATGCCTACGCAAATGACACTGACTCCGAGGATCCCTTCCCGGGAGTCGTGGATGTCTATTGGCCGAATGCAATCTGTGAGGAGGGATACTACACTCGAGTGTGTACAACAACCGCTCCAACCGAAGGATGGCATACATTCCAAGCAGTCGGTGTTGACGATGACAGCGCCATGACCATGGCAAGCATTGACATTCGATTTACCAACATCAATCCACATGGCTTGTCCGTTACCATGACAAACGAAAGTGGACCCTTACCACTTGATGTTCAACAAACGTGGCATGTTCAAGAAGATCAAATCGTAAATCTGAGAGGACAAGCTCTTGATTCAATAGACGATTTGGATGGGTTAACGCATCGTTGGTGGCCTGACGATGCACAGCCAAATCTCATCAAGACGTTTGACGGCCGCGTCTCAGAATTTGAGATGATGTGGGAAACTTCCGGATTGCACCGTATGCGTCTTGAAGTCAGTGATTCTGAAGGAGCCAGTAGTGGCACGTACGAACGCTGGGTCAGCGTTTCAAACGTTCCGCCGGTTGTTCAACCGTTGGAACAAGTCCTTCCATTGGCTGAAGGAGAAGAAGTGCGATTGGTTGGAAATGCAACCGATACAGCCTCGGATTATGATACGCTGATTCGCTGTTGGGACGTCGACCCTGGCCTGGATTCCAACGACATCGGTGGTGCTGATGATGACTGTGATGTCATTGGCGATGAGTTGGTGTGGCACTGGAATACAAGTGGGACGCACACTGTCATTTACCACGTAACGGACGATGACGGCGTGCGAGTGAGTGAAGTCTTGTCCGTTGAAGTTCTCAACATACCACCCATCGTCCGAACGAAGGAAATTGCCTGCATCGCACTTGAAACTTGTATCTTGGATGCCACAAGCACCATCGATTCACTCAACGATCTCGATCAAATCACTGTTGTTTGGGATTTGGATACATCAATAGATAGCAATGGTGATGGAATCAAGGACAACGATGCTGACAAGATAGGAAAGCAAATCGAACATGTTTTCACCAAACAAGGTTCCTACACCCTTCGAGTCATCGCTTGGGATGAAAACCCAGAACGGCCTGGAACGCGAGTCATCAATGTCGAGATTGGTGCTCCTGAGCGAACGATTGTCGAAGATTTAGGCGCTGCATTGGTGGGTGAAGAAGCGAACCCAGTTGCACAACTCTCACTTCTCGTGTTCATGCTCTTTGTTTTGGCGATGATGACTCGACGCCGTCGATCCGGACGGCAACAGAGGGCGATGGATCGTCTTGATCAACAGCAAAATGCGATCTTCAGTGATGAGGAAGTCGGACTGATGCCCCATGAGATTTCGGCACGCCGGAATCGCCCTCAAGACCCTCCTGTTGAACGTGCATTCGATTCTGTGGATACTGCCGTGACGTCCTCAGGACCACCAATCCCTGAAACTGGCCTCCCAGAAGGATGGACGTCGGAACAATGGGAATATTATGGGCAACAATGGCTTGACTCGCAACTTGACAATTCCTAAGTACAAGGAAGCGGACATTTACCCATGGCGAACCGCTTTCCTGCGTTCCTTGTTTTGTTCCTGTTTGCTTTTACATCCATGACGCATGTCATCAGCAACGACCTCAATTCCCTTGAATCGGTACATTCAGTTGAACGAACATCCGGCACGGCCAGTTCGACTGATGTGCCCAGTTGGCGTATAGGTGACAAATGGACGTATGAAACGCAATTCGACGTCGCCCAACTTATTGCCCAAGCCAACGTTTCGGCAAGCCTGAACACACTCACCGGCGATACTGTTTACGAAATTGATGATATCTTCTTCATCACTGTTGATGGAATTCAAACCCTCGCTTACAAGATGAACATCGAGGGTTCATTTTCCTCAGGGAACAGCGGTGCAACGTTGGAGGGTGTTTCAGGACGACTCGATATCGATTATTCAGGCGAAGACATCATTCGTGTACGAGACCTTGCTGTCATCAATTCTGAATTTGAATTGGATGTCGATTTTGCACCATTCAATCTTGGATTCTTGACTCAAAACATCGCCACCATCAACTTTGATACCTACTATGACCCTCCAAAGGAACGGTACGATTTCCCTCTTCGTACGGGTGACCAATGGTACATGCCGTTTATGTCGGGAACTTCAGTGAGCGGTTCTTCAGATTACTTTGATCCATCTGAATTCGACACCAACGGAGCAGAGAACAATTCGTGGCAAGTAACCAAGGATGGCATCCCTACTGAAGACGGAACCAACATCAAATACGAAGGTTGCGATGCATCCTACAAAGTCAATGAATGGAATGCTACTGGAGTTAGTTCTGGGTTCAATTGGTACTGCCCAGCCGTCCGATTCAACGCTTGGATTCGAATTACAAACGCCGCTGGATTTACCATTGATTGGCTCTTGAAGGATTACGAACCTGTAGACTCCTTTGGTGTTGACAAGCGAAAGAATCCTGGCGATCGTAACGTGGATATTGAAGTTGAAACACAATTTATTGCAACGCTGCCTGACTCGATGTCGAAGATTTATGCAACGTATTCAGTAGCTCCAAATGGTGTCCCTGAGGTGAATAAGAATCTCCAGCTTCGATACGAAATGGCAGGAACACTCATCAATCCAACCACCAACAGTAGCGGACAAATCGAAGAAACGATCAACGTCTCAAATGTTGTTGATGATACAAATGCAAGCGACGATTACAGCAGTAACGGGGTGATTGTCTGGGATCCTGTCCAAGAAATCATTGGTGTCGCAACAGTTGTGATTGATTTGTCTGTCGTCGGTATCGATCTGGTCGCTCAGCAGGACTCAATCATCGTTACACGAACGCGGGATGGTGAAATAGCAACTCTATCGAAATCGATTGGGTACAACGCATTACCCGGAGATGAACTCTCATTCTCACTCCCTGCTCAGAATCGAGGTGTCCTACCATCGCCATCGACGGAGATGGAAATTATTGTCCCGGACGGTGACTCAAGCCGTCAAGCCGTTCCTTCCATCGATGCTTACAGCGAACAGCGAATCGTCATCGATTGGATTGTTCCAGAAGGGGCGACCATCGGGAACCAAACCCTGACGTTCACCGTCGATCCCGATGAACTCGTTACTGGAGATGCAAATCGAAGCAACAACCAAGCTACGATCGATGTCTTCATTGGTCGTGCTCCAAACGCATCAATCAATATCGATAGTGGAAATTACACCTTTGAGGATGTCTTCATCGATGCTCGTGCATCGTTTGACCCCGACGGAGGAGATGTCGAATGTCGATTTGAAATCGAATCTCGGCCTGGTCTCGTCGATGTCATCACAACACCAGATTGTGCAATCAGTTGGAACTGGTCAGACAATGGCGATTGGGAACTACGAACTGTCGTAACCGACAACGAACTGGATACAACGGTCTTGTTCAACAACATCACGATTTTGAATCGTGCACCATATGTCAATCTCAGCCATCCTACCGAAATTGCTGTCGAATCAGCAGTCACCATTGATGCAAGCGATAGTGGTGACGTTGACACCATCTCACCGTCGGGGCAGCAGGTGAGTATTTCATGGCCTGATTTGAACTGCCAAGAAGGACTGACCCAACCGACGTGTACATTCACCCCGCTCGGAGAAGGAACAATGCCGATTCGAGCCATTGCAACCGATGATGATGGTGAGGAAACTGAGGTTCTCTCCTCCATTCAAGTGCTCAATGTTGCTCCAACAATTGGTGATATTGAGGTCTGGATTGCCGGAGTCAACACACCATTCGATGCGAACGGAACGTGGGTACTGCAAGAAGACCAAACGGTCATCTTACGTGCTCAAGGTGATGATACACTCAACGATCGAGATGGGCTCATCATCGATTGGAATCTGAGTGATGTTCTCGACAACCTCACCGTGTCCACTGACGGATCAGCATCTGATGTTGCAACGTCGTGGCCAACCTCAGGAGAGCACATCGTTTCCGTTCGTGCTGTTGATGACAATGGTGCAACATCCTCAACTTCATTGGCAAAGGTGACCATCGAAAACGTGCCACCAACAATCACTGCACAAGAGAATTTCTTGAACGCAATCAATCGAATCAATGGATTGACCGTTGCTGAAGACGAACAGGTCGAATTCGATGTCGTTGTCGATGATACGGCTTCGGACAGAGATTCATTGGAAGTTTGTTGGGACATTGATGGAACACGAGATGCTGACCTTGATGGAACCATGAACAACGACTGTGACGTGCGTGGAACACACTTTGAGTATACGTGGGAAACAAGCGAACCTCAGTTCCGAACAGTAACGGCATGGGTTATGGATGACGATGGAGCCACGGCCTCCATTTCAGCCGTCGTAAAGGTGCAGAACATCTTACCAAGCGCACAGATTTCGTTTGCCAATGGTTCTCTTGACAACCTCATCAAAGGCGATACACTCAACCTGACATCGGATGGGACGTCAGATTCAGATTCTGACCTTGTGAACATGCTTTACGTGTGGAAGTTTGAATGGAGAGGTGAAAGCGATCTCGGTGAAGTTGGACCAAGCATTTCCATTACTGATTTGCCTGTTGGAACATGGGACATCAACCTCACAGTAACCGACGATGACCTCGCATCATCCACGACGACCATCACCATCAGTGTTGCAGAGCCACCTCCGGAAGGATTCCTCGAAGAGTTTAGTGAAACGTTGGGCGTATCGCAAACAATGTCCATTGTCATCCTAGGACTCGTCGGATTGGTCATCATGTTGGCATCGTTCCTTCTCATCACTCGACGTTCGCCCCCTGAACTGATGGAAACACCATCGAACAAAGCATGGGATGCAACCCCTCTACCAAGTTACGCTCCGGCTGAAGCACCTGTGTACGAACAACCGATGGTTCAATCGCCTGTTCAACCAGAACCGCTCTTTGAACAGCCTGCTGTCAATCAGGGGCCACCTCTCCCAGCGACGGGTCTACCAACAGGATGGACGATGGAACAATGGGCATACTACGGGGAACAATACCTTGCAGCAAATCAAGCGCCTGCACCTTCGTATCAACCGACACCTTCAATGACTACGACACCGACACAGAACACAAATCTCTCGGATCTCTTGGATGATTTGGACTTGTGATGGCATGGGTAATTTATGGCAATTCTTTGGACTTCCTGACCCAGATGCAGGTGGTGTAACGAGAGTCGCAGAGCAAACAAACGCAACACCGAGTCAGAGGTTGACCAACGAACCTATTCAGGCGCCAGAGCCGGCTGTTGCTGAACTTGTTGAACCAGAGACTGTGCAAGAACCCCAAGAATGGAATGGACCACTTACACCTGATGGTGAGCCATTTCATGACCTCTCCAGCCATGGTTTACGAATGATGATTCGACCCACTCGGGCGTTGCGTTATGTTAAACCAGATGATAAACATCGAGTCCATACTCGAGGCATTGCTCAACGTGTCCTCCAAGGTGACACTGTCATTGTCGACCTCAGGCCATTGGTTCACATGGAATCGCACCAGCAGGCATGCCGCCGCGAACTACGCGTCATGTGCGAGCAAACGGGTGTTGGCGTTTTTGCCCTCGATGCTGACGACAAGTTGTTGATGATTCCTGGGTCTGATGTTGTCGTTGATATCGAAAAACATGAGCTTGGACTTACTCGACTTCTAAGCGTGAACTGAGGTGAAGATGTGGACAAGCGTCAGCAATTTGCAGGTTCATATCTTGAACTCTTTACGTCCTCAATGATTTCCTTTATTGCATTGACATTCCTTCTCTCTTGGCTGACCTTTTTCTCTCCCTACGAACTTTTTGAAAACGAGGATCGACTCGCTATGATGAATTATGTTCTCATTGCCCTCTTCACACTGGGTCCAGTGATGGCCATTCTTGCTGGAATTGCCTTTGATACATTTCCTCTTGTTTACAATGTACCATCTTTTGAAAAGACAACAATGCGTCATTTCCTCCAACTCAACGGGATTGGTCAACTCTTCATTCACGTTGGCATTTATTCTGGAACATGGAGCCTCTTCATCGAATTGTCTGGAATAGGCATCATCCTCATGTGTTTGGCCTTGCTTTCGTTGACATCTTCTTCATTGGACATTGTTAAGCAAAAAAGCAAATCCGGAGAAGTTGGAATCTTTTCGTACGCTCCTGGACTTGTTCTTGTCATCTGTGCATTCTTCATTGGCGCATCCTGGTTTTTGCGAGATATCACTGGAATGATCGAAGTCGGGATTGCCTTCATTGTGGGTATTTTTTGTATGATGATGATGTCAACCGTTTTGCTTTCACATTTTAACCGCAGATTAGGTTGGAGTACAACAAATCCGAAAACGCTCCCCATTCGTTTCCTTTTCCTCCTCATCTTTGGAATCGGCTATACGGCAGCCAGTTTTCTGCGGGCAAGAGGTTCGATTTCGGAAGACATCATTGACATGTGGTTTGCTGTTATCCTACTCAATGTCTTCTTCATGATGAATCCGATAAAGGTCATGCGATTCTCATTTGGGCGCTACGCAAAACCTCACTCTCGTTTCGTGCTGATTGGATACCTTCTCTTGCCTATGCTTGCAATCGTCTCGATTGCACCAATATGGACGGGGCATGGAGGTCTTGCAAATATTCAACCTACGCATTGGTTACTCATCATCTACTCGTGTTTCTTCATCGTGTCTGGTTTTGCCATCTACCTTCATGAAGACCATCTGCATTATTCGCCATCTTCTCGGGTCACACATTGGCACCTCGTCATCATGTTCCTCGCTGCAGGTGGGTTAATGACGTGGTCGCTTTATGATGACAGTGTGTTGCTCGATCGAGAGTATTTACCGATTTACATTTGGATTGCTATACAAACGACAGCATCCTTGCTCCTTGCTGTGTTGTTCATTCGCCACACAATCTTCCCCGCAGACAACTGGCATCGAATGCCTATGTTTTACGACCGCCTCATCGAAAATAACGATTGAAGGTCGGTAAGGAATTCGATTGATGATTGTGTAAACCCGAGTACTGTCGATTCTTCCCCTTCTATCAATGTAGCATACGTACCCATCATACCTGCTAAATCGTATCCGCCTGCCTTGCCCACCCAAGATTCGGATTCGATAAGTTCGACCAAAACATCATCAGAAAAATCCTCGATTTCGACGATGGCGCATTCGACACTTGACTGCCATTTCTCAAGAGCGTAGACCATCGTAGCCGACCAAACACGATGACGTCGACCTCGCAATCTCAACAACATCGATAACGCCTGTTCTTTCGAATCCGGTTTGCCCAATGCTTCTTGTTCATCATCAGGATCTTCCACCAATGTATCAGCTACAACGAAAACATCGTGACGGTCATTAATTGAAACAGAAGCTGCTTTCCGAGAGGCGACCTCTTTGACCTGTTTCGAAATGGGAAGTCGATCAACCGTCTCATCGACCCCTTGTAGAGCCGCTTGTTCCACATTTGGAAAGTGTTCCCGAAGGATTGCTCCACGACGTTCAGAAGCCGAAGCGAGCAGGATTCGCATGGTTCGACCTGATGAAGAGACCTCATCAGATTTTGCAAACAATCTGGGCGTGACGTTCAAGTGTTGAATGGTTTTCCTTGAAGCGAGGCGGAACTATGGACATCATGGAAAGGATTCCCACACACGTTGAAGGACTCGACGAGAATATGCAAGGAGGCATTCCAAGGGGCCACATCTGCATCGTTGCTGGAGCCTCTGGTGCAATGAAGTCCAGCGTCACATTCTCGATGCTTTACAATGCTGTATTGTATGGTGAGACAAGCGGCATTTACGTCACGCTTGAACAAGGAAAAGAGTCCTTGCGCGCTCACATGTCCAACATGGGCATGAACGTCGATGACCCTCGAGTTCGTAACCGAATCGCTATCATCGACCTATCCGATTTGCGAGTTCAACTCGATGAACAAGGCATGAGCAAGCGTGTTGATTGGATGGGTCAACTCATCAAGCAACTCACCAATTACAGAAAATCAATTGGATTCGAACTCTTGGTTTTCGATTCACTAGGTGCCTTTTTCACGTTGACAAAAATGGAAAACCCTCGTGATGAAATTTTCAGACTGTTTGAAGCTGTTCGTCGTCTAGAGCTCACCTCATTCTTCATCTGTGAAATGACAGGTGAGAACCACAAACAGTTCGGAGAGTACGGTGTTGAAGACTATCTTTCCGATGGTGTCATCCATCTTGTGATGGATCGTAAAGAAGATGATGTTCAACGAAAACTTGGTATCATCAAGATGCGTCACACACGTCACGCATTGGGTTACAAGCCATTTAATTGGAAGCAGGAAGAACAGCGGTTCACTGTTCTCTGATCATTCGACCGTGACAGACTTTGCAAGATTGCGAGGTCGATCGACGTCGTTTTCGAGCGCAAGTGCAGCATGGTAAGCAATCAACTGCGTTGGTAAAACACTCAGAAGTGGTGTCAACATCGGTATTGTTGAAGGAATCGAGATGCATACATCACCGACTTCGGAAATTGGATCTCCTTCTTCATGAATGAGGATGATTTTTGCACCGCGTGCTTTGCATTCATGGATTGCATTCAGTGTTCGATCTTGGACACCATCGTTTGGAGCGATTACAACAACTGGATAATCTTGTTCAATCAGGGCAATTGGCCCATGCTTCATCTCGCCTGCAGGATAAGCAAGACATGGAATGTAGGCAATTTCCATCAATTTGAGTGCACCTTCAGATGCCACGGGTGATGAAATTCCTCTTCCCAAAAACAGGACGCTCTTCGCCTTTGTAACCAATTCAACAGCTTCATCGATGGAACCAGGATTCTCGAGATACGACCGAATTTTATCCGGAAGCATACGCATTTCACGAGTAATGGATTTTCCTTTAGTTTTCGAAAGATGACGGCTGCGTCCAAGTTGCAATGCGAACAATGCAAGTGCGCCGACCATGTTTGTGAACGCTTTCGTCGAGGCAACCGATTGTTCAGGTCCTGAGTGAATGTAGACTCCTTTTCCGCATTGTCTTGCAATGCTTGAGCCAACGACATTGACGACACCGTACACATCGGCACCCTTTCGTTGAATTTCTTTTACCGCAGAAAGCGTATCCGCAGTTTCTCCGGATTGAGAAATAGCGAGATGAAGTGCCTTTGGATTAATGACCGGATCGTTGGCGTTGAATTCACTTGCAACGTGAGAAACAGCTGGTATTCTCGCCCATTGTTCGATAAGGATTTGGCCAATTTGAGCCGCATGCAAGGCTGTTCCACAGCCAATTAATCGGACATGTGGCAATTGAGCGAGTTCTTGTGGCCGAATCTGCAATCCGCCTAGAACGGAGGTTCCTTCTGCATGGCGCAGACGACCTGAAATACAGTGTTGCAAGGATTGTGATTGTTCATGAATTTCTTTCAACATGAAGTGAGGGTAATCTCCGAGTTCACTCTCACCCCAATCTTCCTCAAGATCGAGGAGATTCGATTTAACCTCTTTTCCATCGGTTTGCATCACTTGAAAATCGAGGGAGTTTAATTTTGCAATCTGTCCATCCTCGAGGGCAACCAGTTGGTCTGTGTGCTCTCGAATGGCATGAGGATCACTTGAGATGAACATCTCGTCCTTTCCCCGGCCAATGATCAGTGGTGAACCGTTTCGAGCACACAAAACGAAATCATAATCTTCGAACAACACACAAAGACCCCATGTTCCTCGGGTAAGTGCCAACACGTTCTGGAGTGCTTCAAGAGGTTCTTTTCCTCGGTCAAGTTCCATTGCGATGTAATGACAGAAGATTTCGGAGTCAGTTTCGGAATTCAACTTGACGCCTAATTTTACGAGGCGTTTTCGTAGTGTATCAGAATTTTGAAGAATTCCATTGTGGACAATGGCAACTTTCCCATCGTTACTAAGGTGTGGATGTGCATTGTCTTGCGTTACCCCGCCATGCGTCGCCCAGCGTGTATGGGCTATGCCCATCGAACCTTTCATTCTCGGCAATGAGGAAGCCATTTCGGAGATTTTTCCGATGTCTTTGTAGGATTGTAATTGCCCATTTTTGACGACGACACCACTTGAATCATAACCTCGGTATTCAAGACGCAACAACCCCTTGACGAGCAATTTCGATGCGTTTCTATGACCAATGTATCCGAAAATTCCGCACATAGAACCACTTCATAGATTGAATTGTTCGGAACAAATCGGGCATGTCACCTGAGCCCTCATCAGATCGGTGACAGGGAAGTTAGCCTTGCAGGAAGGACAAACCGCCTGACGTCGAAGTGGTGGGAGGTCGGCTAATGGTGGAAGTCCCATGTTAGGATCAAGTTCGGCTGCAGGCAATGGAGGTAGTAATTCAGCATCTGGTACGGCAGGTAGCGGCATTGGCGTGGGCAATGGCGGTAACCCTTTCGAGACAATCTCGGCAATTTCACGATCTTGCTTGCGCTTCATTCGTCGATTCAAACGAGCGTTCCCTTCGCCTGCAATACTTTTCGCCTCGAGTTCATCAGCGAGTGTTGGTTCCTCCATTTCAATTTGGACTGGAGCTGTGACCGGTACAGTTGCAACCAATTCTTCCTCTTCGACATCTTCCTCAACCTGAACGAGGATGGCTATTTCGTCTTCTTCAACAACGACTGCATCCGTTGCCAAGTCCTCCTTTCGACTCGATCGCAGGGAGATGACGACAAGAACAAAAATGAGGAAGAGAATTGAAACCAATCCTAAGAAAATTCGAACTTTCATTTTGTCTGAACCGGGAAGAGGTTCCAACAACTGTTCAAGCAAAGATTGGGGCTCTTCAGGTTCTTTTTCCGAATCGAGAAGGAATTTTTGCATCGAGAATCGCCCCGTTTCAGAAACGAGGAACAAGATTCCATCTTGCGAGTTCATG
>JAPOIF010000160.1 GCA_029979085.1 Methanobacteriota archaeon
ACAACTCATCGTCACCTGCCTTGCTTGACCAAGTTCAGGTCACCATGTCGACGGGTGGACGAGTGCATTCCCCCTCGCTGGATTTGGACGGAGACGGTTTGCTTGAATGGGGTGACCCCGATGTTCGAATCGGCTCATGGGGCTTCCAAGATCACTTCTCAACCGGTGAAAAGACCCATCGCGCACCCTTTGGATTCGCAGGCCTTGCTGAAGCCTCTGCATGGATTCCAGCTTCAAACTTGGAGCATTTCGCAATTTCAGTATCGAGTGAAAACGGAAACATGACCGGCATGTCCTTGCGCATTGCTGGCTCGACCATCGTTTCGCGAACCTTGGACAATGCAACCGTTTACCGCCTGGAACTCAATGCATCCGAATATGCACTCATGCAAGCAACCTTGAACAGCCAGAGTGCGTTGTTGAACAACATAGGTCAAGGCTTCGCCCTTGTTGATATTGAGGCATACGGCAACGGTGTCGCCACCTTTTCCAATCTTGCAGCGCCTTATTCGACCATGGTTTCGATCTCTGCAGATGAGCAATCACCTCTGGTGATGGCTGCGAACGCCGCATATCGCACGCCTGGATCCTCGCCATCGATCACGTTCCCATTTGCCGGTTTGTCCAACGGAAAAATGACCGTTGAAGTCACAGATATGGAGTTCAGTGACGATGTTGCAGCAGGGATGGTCACGATGGAAAATGCGTCGAATCCATTGACACCATCGCAACGTTGGCTTTCGTTTACAACGCGCTTCAGCGTTGATACAGCACGCTCCATCTCGTTGATTCGACTTGATGTTCAAGGAGAAAACAATCACGCTACGTGGTTGCTCCCAACTGGAGGTGGAACAGCTCTAGGACAAGCGGATAGTGACCTCATTGAACTGCACCCTACCGAAGCGTTCAGCATCGCAGAAACATCAGCAACGATGCGAGAAATAACCGTGAAATTCCGGGTCGAGCAAGGATGGGACGATGAAGACTGGCTCACTGCTTCGATGCGTCTTATCCTCGATAACAGCGTAATATCGCGGCCAGGCCAGTACATGTGGAGCGGTATCGGAGGAGGACAAGCGCTTGAGAACGATTTGGTCATCAAATCGGTCGACATCAGTGGCGATCATGGCCTCATTGATGGTTCAACGGAATACATCGCTGCAGGTATGGGACTCAACTTTTCCATCGACGTTGGCTATGAAGGTGTAGAAGGTATGGATGCCTTTGCACCTGGAGATGCCGAGGTACAACTCTGGCAAGGCAACACCATGGTCGCTAACACCACCAGTCTCGACGTTGACATGTGGAATGTTTCCGATGTGGCACCATTCTCCTTCGGTGATTTGACGTGGACGGTTCGTGTCATACCCTTGAACGGTGGGGATGTGGTGAATGAATCCGAGTACACTCGGACGTTCAAGATCGATCCAACCGCACCAGCAGTAATCGCCTCAACAGTAGCTTGGTACGATCATCGCCTTGCTTCGACCAGCCAAACAGTTCAATTCCAAATTCTCGACCCAGTCCTGCTCCCATCCGATGTCCACATCATGCTCTGGAGAGAATGGGCTGATGACGTTGATTTGAACGGTTGGCCAAGTCCTGATGAATACAAACAGCGTTCGCTCATCATCCCTACCGATCTAACACTTTCAACGGGCATATACACTCTCTTGTTTGATGATTCAATGGGATCGCAAGGCCAGAAGGTTGCTGGATACCTAGTTGGAATGGATGCTTCTGGACAGATTCTCGAAGATGCAGGAACCGGCGAAGATGGTGAGCATTTGTTCATGTATCAAATCGGTCCAGATGGTCCACCAACGCTTTCTGCCACTGCCATGTCATGGACGGGAGGTGCTCAGCCATGGCTGCACCCAAGCCAAGCCTACACACTGCGTGTGGACATGAGCGAACCAAACGGTGCATCGGATTTGACAACGGTTGAGATTCAACTCGCCTCAAACATTCTCACTTCACCGCTTTCCTTTACATGGGATTTCCGAACCGATTCATGCACGTCCAACAGCATCCACCTTATCGTCCACGATTGCGACATGCTCGCACTCGATGGAACAACGGCAGGGCCATACGAAAAAGACACACGTCTTGTGGTTGACCTTGAGTTGGCATGGACGACACCGGATCTTGGCGAGACGTTCCGCGAACCGAGCGTCAAAATCATCGATCGTGCTGGCCAAGAAGTTATCCAAACATTCCCCGCACTACGATGGCGCTTCTCGCCTGCACTG
>JAPOIF010000161.1 GCA_029979085.1 Methanobacteriota archaeon
AGTTCCTCTTGGAACAGAAGGTTGTTTGCAGCAACATCGGTGACAACAGTAGGTTGCATGAAGGCGCCATCGCCTTCAACGGCTGATCCGCCAGTAACAACGGTACCACCTTGTGCAAGACCTTCCTCGAGCATGCGAAGAACATCTGCACGGTGATCGGTGTGAACAAGGCTTCCAATTCGAACACCTTCGCTCATGCCTAGACCAATTGGCCACTTGGCGACTTCAGCAACGACAGCATCGACCAATTCGTCATGAACATCTTCGTGAACGATGAGTCGAGAACCAGCCCAACACATCTGTCCTGCATTCATGAAGATTCCAAAGCAAATGGCTTTTGCACAGTACTTGAGATTTGCATCAGGGAAGACCACGTTGGCTCCTTTTCCACCGAGTTCAAGTGTAACTGGTGTGAGTTGTTCACTGGCTTTTGCCATAACGGCTTGACCTGTTGGAACGCCTCCAGTGAGGACGATACCATTGATGTCTGGGTGTCCAGCGAGAGCGTCTCCGATGAGTCCACCTGAACCTGTAATGACTTGGACGACGTTCTCTGGGAGTCCAACTTCTGCCTCATGCATGGCTTCGAGCCATGCGATGAGTGAGAGAGGAGTCCATGATGCTGGCTTGGCGATGACGGTGCATCCTGCTGCAAGTGCAGGTGCAATCGAGCGAAGGGCGAGTTGCAATGGGAAGTTCCAAGGAACGATGTGTGCTGTGACACCAACGGGTTGTCTGAGGGTGTAGTTGAGGCGGTTACCAGGTACTGGAATGGTTGATCCTTCGATCTTGTCCGTAAGTCCTGCGAAGTATTCAAAGGTCCATGCTCCGTATCGTATTTCGGACAGTGCTTCACGGAAGGTCTTGCCGTTGTTGCTGCTTTCAATAGCTGCGAGCGCCTTTGCGTTGGCATAGGTGGCTTGTGCCATACGGTTGAGCATTCGCCCACGTTCTGCAGGATCCATTGCACTCCAACTCTTGTCAGCAAAGGCTGTTTTTGATGCAGCAACACAGCGGTTGACATCGTCAATGGTTGCTTTCGGTGTTGTTGCAATCGTTTCGCCCGTTGCTGGGTTCAGAACATGGTGTGTGTTGTTATCCGATGATGCGCACCATTGGCCATCAATGTACATCTGCTTCTCGTCCATGTACTTTCCACATCGATATGACTCATGAGCGATTCGGTCAATTATGTTGGCTAATAAGTCCGCCAATCAGTGGAATCGAATCCAATAGCCTCATGAGGGGGATGATGCAACATAGGGTATGGTCGAACAGGTTGGACTCGCAATCGAGTCTGCAAAAGCCATGAGCCAAGTTGCACCCCGTCTCCTCATTCTTGCAGGCGTGAATGGTGTTGGGAAGTCAACTGCAGTCCGAGAAATTGCGGCATCGTCTGGATTTTCACGAGTTGTTTCGACAGATGCAATTCGAGAAGTCATGCGGGCTTGTATCAACGTTGATGACGATCCGGCATTGTTTCGCTCGTCCTTTTCCAAAGGAGAAAATGGGGAGCCTGTGCTCGATTGGCAACGTGCTTGTGAATCCGTTGAACCTGGCATTACTGCAACCATTGAACGTGCATGTCGAGAAGGCATAGATTTGTTACTTGAAGGAGCGCATATTGTTCCGAGTAATCGTCTCCTGAGAGCATGGAGAGAAGCAGGAGGTATTGCTGTTGGATTGTTGATGCAGGTTGAATCCGAAGAGAAGCATCGAGAGATGTTGAAAACACGTGATGTGCATACCTATCGCAGAGCAGAACGTTATCTTGCAAATTTCGATCGAATCCGTCGTATTCAGGAAGGGCTCCAAGAGCGTGCAAAGATTGCCTCATGGCCAGTTGTTGATCCAACATGGGGAAGCGATACTGATCGAATCAAGCACTTCCTTAACCTTGCTTGGAACGAGCACAAGGCGTGATTACAGTTCAACAACGAATTGAATCGGTTTCATCAACATGGCATCACTGTCAGAGATGCCAAGTTCGGCATCGACTTGGATTTGATTTGAACCAAGGTCTGTGATCGTGATGTTGATCAGTTTCACTTCAATACCACTGATTTCACCGTGATGAAGAAGATCCTCGTGAGAGGAGTCCATGGCTTGCGAAACGGATTCAAGGGCTGAGACACCATTCTCGTACCAGATTTCTGCTCGTGCTTCGACAAGACCTGGTAAGGTTGCCTCAACATCCAATGATGTTTGAATGAC
>JAPOIF010000162.1 GCA_029979085.1 Methanobacteriota archaeon
CAGGTTGAGCATACTTGAATACGAGGATCGTGACATTCCAATGCCGCTTTTCTTTTCATCAATTGGCCTCATGACAGGATTCACCGTCATCTTTCCGTTGCTTGGAATTATCACACTACCGGCTGCTGTATTGATTGTTGTATCAATCATCAACGGCGATATATCATTTATCGATGAAGAGATAAATGCAATCATTCTAGAAGAAGAATGAATTTCATCGATTGATCGCTTCAGAATCTTTTGAAAGATCTCGAGTGATGTTCTTTTGGTGGGATTCGAGCGTTCCTCCACCGATCTCAAGGAGTTTTGAATCGCGCCAAAGACGCTCGACGTGATATTCAGCAACGTATCCATAACCGCCCATGACTTGGATGGCTGCATCTGCGATTTCTTTTGCAGCCGTTGTTGCAAACAGTTTGACTCCATCTGAGTCGAGACGTTGACCAGACTTTCCGAGTTGGATGTTGTTGGCTGTGTCGTAGACGTATGCACGCATAGCTCTGTACTTTGCCCAGGATTCTCCAATGTGACGTTGCATTTGCCCAAAGGAGCGGATTTGAACGCCGAATGCTTCACGTTCTGAAGCATACTTGTTCATTTCATGAAGACAACGTCGAGCGATTCCAACGGACATACCTGCAAGTGTGAGGCGTTCAATCTCGAGATTCCCCATCATGTGGATCATGGAGCCGCCCTCTTCACCAACGAGATTGGCTGCAGGAACGACGCAGTCATCAAAGACAAGTTCAGCAGTGTTGGAAGCTCGCATTCCTGTTTTGTCGAAGATCTTCTGACCGACACTGAATCCTGGCATGCCCTTCTCGACAAGGAAGGTTGAGAGTTTGACCCGTCCTTTCTCGTCGTATCCTGTACGTGCATAGACCCAAACGATATCTGCAGGGGTGCCTTGATCATCGATGCAACCGTTGGTAATCCACATCTTTCGGCCGTTGAGTACCCAGTCACCATCGTCGTTTTTTTCTGCAGTTGTTGACAATCCAAGCACGTCTGTACCAGCATCCGGTTCTGACATTGCCATTGCTCCAATCCATTCGCCAGAGCAAACCTTTGGAAGAATTCGCATCTTCTGTTCTTCCGAACCATTGTAAGCAAGATTGTTGACAAAGAGCATTGAGTGTGCTAAGTAAGCAAGTCCAAACCCAGCATCGGAGTAGGAAAGTTCCTCATGAGCGATGGTTGCTGCAACCGCGTCGAGACCAGCTCCACCGTATTCTTCTGGGACTGTGATTCCAAGTAGTCCAAGTTCGCCAAGTTCTCTGAACAATTCGATGTTGAATTGCTCTTTCTTATCGTATTCATGCGCTTGCGGTTCCACGAATTCTTGAACAAAATCTCGAATCATTTCACGAAGCATTTGATGTTCTTCGCTTGGATTTGCAAGGTCAATCATGGTCTCACCCAACCCTCCGCAGGGTTGTCCCTTTTTGACGGTTAGTCTCAAGTGCGAGGAAGTCGAACGCTTCTTTTCCTTCCTTCGTGTCCAACCGAAGGTCGACCTCGTGTTTGAGGTGGGGCGCGAGAGGTTCGCTTGACTTTACGCACCTTTCGAGTTTGAAGTGGGATCTTTCGAGCCCGTTGTCCAACATGGCGCATCGGGGATTGTTCTATGGCTTGATTTGGTGTCTCAAGTCCGATCTCTGCAAGAAGGTTTGAGGCCGCAGATTTGTGCGTCATTCCACTGCGTGCATCGTCGACAATTCGTGATGCTAACGCTGAAAAGGACGAGTCTTGAATCGGCTGATGCTCAACTTTTTCTCGCTCTTCTCGTAGGTGTTCGGCCATCAGTGCTCGGAGCATGGCTCCATTTAGTGCATCCTGCTTTCGCTCAATCATATGCATCCCATCCAGACCGAATTCAGTCTTTTCACATATGAAGATTCGGACTAGGATGAGGCTCTATACGAGCATTTCATTCCTCTTGATCGCTGAGCCGAGCCTCGAGAAAGGCATTGAAATCTTCCTCTGTTTCGAATTCAATGACGATGGGTGAGATGGTTTCACAATCTTGACATTGGTATTGTTGACCAGTCATGAAGCCCATGTACGGATAGATGCGGATGCTAAGGCAGGTTGAACAAGCCATGAATGCCATGATTTTCCTAATATTGTGACAGTCTATGAATCCATGTCTGTAGCATCAAGAGCGAGCCCGTGTGATAATCTGAGAAATAAACATCGCAGC
>JAPOIF010000163.1 GCA_029979085.1 Methanobacteriota archaeon
AAAATGTTGGAGATGGGCGATACATGGATGGTAAGGCTGGCTTGAACATCATGGGTTTCCTTACATGCGAGGAAGTCAAAACACTACGTTCAAGCTTGTTAGGAGGAGGATGGACTGTGGCTAAAGACGAACCTATTGATGGTGGAGTACGTGATGCTATGCGTCACCTGAACGCTCTCCTCTTGGCCGCAGAACGCCACAATGCAGGACTCATTCATCGAATGCACGCTTGAATCAGAACGTTTCCGATGTAAGTCGCTCATACATCGAAGCATAAAGAGCGGCTGTTTCGTCAATAACGGATTGTGGAAGGGCAGGGATTGGCGGGTCTGTCGTTCCAGCATCACGTGCAGCTTTCAATTCTGCCTGATGACCCGTATTGATGTAATGCGTTCGAACAAATTCCTTCGAGAGTTCAATGCACTCTCCGTTTGCGTATGCTTCAGCATCCCACCAACGATCTTCGTCAAGTGTACCAAATGTATCAACAAGAACGACTTTTCGTCCTGGTCCAAGAGCGAATTCCTTCTTACCATCGACGTGAATAAGACCATTCTTGGCTGCCTCTCGTTCAATGATTTCATCTATTTTCAGGACTGCAGTAACAATTGCATCGTACTCCTCATCAGTAATGTTTGAGATTTCAAGTGCTTCTGCACGATCGATGTTACGATCGTAGGCTTCGAATTTCGTCGTAACCTCAACGAATGGTTTGTCCAGTTTTGCACCGTATTCGCAATCTGCTGATACACCGAGTTGTTCAGGGGTCAATTCGCCCCTTTGGAATCGTCTCCATGCAGATCCTGAAAGGTAATGTCGGCAAATGAATTCAAGTGGAACGAAGACCCACTCCATGTCTCGGGGAATTGCACCTGGTTCTTTGATGACTTCGACCTTTCGAACGAGGCATCGGTCGGCTGAGTTAACTTCAACGAGGTGTGTTCCACAAACACCTTCTTCTTCAACCAACTTGAACCAATGTGCTGTGGTTCTGTTCAATGATTCACCTTTCCGAGGAATCAAGGAAGGAATGATTTGATCGAAGACTGAAATTTGATTGGTAAATCGAAATTCCAAAACATCCGGGTCATCTGTAGACCAAACTTGCTTAACCTTACCTTGATAGAGCATTTCACCCATGAACAAGTTTCATGAAGAGAGGCTCTTGAACATTGGCGTTCGACTTTCAGATGATGCCGAGTGCATCTTCAATTCGATTTAATTCTGGACCAGTGGTTTCACTACCTGCAACTGCACCGTCATTGGAAGCACAGATACCAGCACCTACATACGGAGAACCAAATGAAACTGTTCCTACCATTGGAGGGACTCCGAGAACCTCTTCAATGAGCAGTACCTCATCGCCGGCAACATCTGGATGAAGTAAAACACCCTGATCGTTTACCACGCCAAGACTACCAACGACATCTTGCCCACCAATCGTTGTAGCGATAATATCAACTCCAAGAACATCGGCGAGAATCTCCAAACCATCTTGAGGAATACTCGGTGAAGCGACACAGCCTTGTTCGTTTGCTAAAAGGAGATTTCCGGCAGTATTCACGCCTCCTTCCATGACGACAACATCGCCATAAGCAGTAAGTTGGTCAATATCCTTCTCTGTTGCGATATCAGCAACAGCGATACCATTTGAATTTCCTGCAAGCAAGGCTCCAATGAGATTTGAACCACCGATTGAAATGGGAGCCATCTCGAGTTGCAACGTTGTTTCAAGTTGCTCAAGAACTAGTTCAGGAAGTTCTCGGGGATGGAAGAGGACTTTGCCAACAGATGAGAGATGAATTCCGATTTGGTCGGATCCGAGAATATCCAATGTATCAATCGGCATGACCTTCACCTCGTTACGATGTATCCATACGTAGTTTAGAAATCTTAGGTGTAAGGAAGAAAAAGATCGGGGAAAACCAAGAGGAAAGAAGAGGGGCACAGTGACTGCCGTTCCCGTGGACTCTCGTACCACAGTATTGGGACAGACGCAGAAGGGCTTGACTTCCGGGTTCGGGATGGGACCGGGTAAACACCTTCGCTGTGACCGTGCACCCATCTTCTTTCGAATTGGAATGACACGACATGGCGTCGCATCGTGAATTGGCATGCTTATTAGACGAAGGGCACTCGAGGTGCGGATACATAATGAAAAAGATGCTCGAACAATTAGTGCTGCTGG
>JAPOIF010000164.1 GCA_029979085.1 Methanobacteriota archaeon
ATCAGTTGACCATTGTTGATGGCAAGTTGAAGTCCATCTTCAACACCGGTCGTATTGTCGAGTTCCAAAACTGCGTCATATCTCAGCGTTGATGATTTTGCCCAAACGGCCGCGTTTGAAACTGGAGACGTCATGATGAGTGGTACGGTTTGGAACAAGAGGCCATGGATACCAGGTTGACCCAACGAACTGTTGAGTGAAACCGGATTGTTGGGTGTGACAAGATCGATGGTATAGCCAGGATGCGTCATGTTCGAGATATCCATGTATTGGGAGTTGAATCCAATGTTCAGGGGATTTGCATAGCGTTGAGATTGCCCATCCATTTCGTTGAACGCTGTTGCCGGTGTCCAGCCGCGAAGACCTGCATCACTCGTGGTCAACCAGAAACCATTCGCACCAACTGCAACGTTGGTTGGATTCCGTATAGTAGCCGACTTCACACTGGCATGCGATGTTGAGTGTGCTTCAACGATGGTCATCGCATTCAAGCCCATCAGCATAAGATGCGTACCGTCACTGCTCATTCTGTAAATCGGCCATGATGGAATCTGAGAGCTTGATAATCCGTCCTCAAATTCATCGGATAAGCCATCATAGTGAATCATTGGTCCGACGTCGGTTGCAATATGCAATCCCGCATAATCAGATGCAACAGCGGTGATGTAATTCGATGGTAGTTGATCAAATCGATGTGTATCCAACACTGCGTTTGAGGAAGAATCAACAATGGATACACCAGGTCGTTCAGAGCCTGCACCATCGTGTCCGAGGACAAGTTGCAAACCTTGGTTTGTCGAAGCGGGTGGACTGTACGTTTCAATCGCCCATACGGAGTTTCCAAGTAAACCATCTGCGCTCGTATTCGTACTGATTGCACCGGTGGCTGGAATGTACTGCGAGAGACCACTCGCAGTTGCAATATACAGCGTGTTTGAGATGAACTTGATGTCTTCAATGTTTGAAGACGGTAGTCCGTCTGCCGTCGTCAGTGGATTATCCCAATCGTTGGCCGAGATGTTCCATCGGCCAATACCGTTTTGCGTAGCCACGTAGACGTGGTCGTTTGAGAACGCGAAACCTTGGATGTTGTCCGATGGCAACCCCGAGAGAAGTTGACCGCTTCCAAATTGCTGGCTTGCGATGTCGAACGCTTGCACTCCAGCAGCGGTTGAGAATGTGCCGAGTAAACCAACATACAATGTTGAAACACCATTGGATTGATGCATGTCCATGGTTCCAAGGCTGTTGTGAATCGATCCAGTCTTTCGTTGAAGAACACCAGTTGTTGCATTGAGCGTGTACATTCCACTTCCAGAAGTTGTGATGTAAATGGTCGTCCCATCCATGAGCATATCTTCGATTGGAGCAAAGACTGGTAGCGACCATCCTTCTTCCCAATCAATCCCTCCGCTACTGTTGAATGTTCCTTGTAGAATACCCGCAGAACCTTGTCCTGCACCGTTTCCTGTGGTTGCTGCAGATTCTGTGGCAACCCAAATCTTTGAACCATCGCTCACCATTGAACGAACGTTGCCACTCACCAATGCGGGTAGTTCAAAGGCAGTGTAGAGGCCTGAACCACCAAGAATATCGACTCGAGAATAACCGCTTGCAGCACCTGCTTGGCCGATGAGCCAATACGAACCTGTGTGCTTTACCGATGTTACCGGAGTGCCAATGCGTTGAATGCTGGCTTGGCCTGAGATGGCGCCAAGTGTCGAAATGATGGCAAAACCACCGCCATCATCGTAACCAATCATGAGCTTACCGTTGGCATAATCCATCGCATCAAGCCACATTGAATCTTCAGGCAAGTTGTTTGAAGCAGTCGTCAGCTTTGTCATCCACGTACCAGCGGAAGTATCGTACTTGGAAATGCCTTGATTGCTCGCATCATATCCGACATACAATGTGTCAGCCGTATCACATGCAACTGCTGCAACACGGCCACTGCTGAGTACCGATGTGGTGAACGAACCTTGAACCGATGAACTGTTGAGATCCATGTAAACGACGCCACCGTTGTTGTTGAACAAACCGATGTAAAGTTCGGAGCCGCACTCAGCCATCGAGAGAGGGTACCCGTTTGGTATACCATTTTGTCCTGTGTTGAACGTTGACCACGTTCCTGTTGAGCCATCAAGATGGCC
>JAPOIF010000165.1 GCA_029979085.1 Methanobacteriota archaeon
GCACTTTTCCAAAGTGCTTTGAGAAGTTGGAGATTCCCATCAAGAATGATTCCTAATTGGCTAAACAGTGGAATTCGTATTCCGTAACGTACAGAGAGCCATGAAGCAAGTGCAATTGATTCAGCCACAAACAAGCCAACATGCATGGTTGTAAGTGTTGCATTTGAGAAGTCAATCTCTGCGAATCCAATGGAGGCCCAACGGGCCAACATAGCAACAAAGGTGCCTAAGAGAAGAAGTGGCGTGAAAAGATGCAAAGCGGCTTCCTGGCGGAGTGTTCCTGCAAATCGACCATGTCTTCGATTGAACCAATGGTTTCTCTGTCGGAGCAGATGGCGTTGTAACCCCTGCGCCCGACGTACTTTCTGACGCGAGTGTTCCTTCCTTTGTAATGGAGCATGATCGATGAAACAAGCACCCTCATCCTGAATGGATCGTAATCCATTGATTCGAATGTTGGTCGCTATCTGTGCATCATCTGCATTCGAGTGAACGTTGAGTGCTTCAACATCCAGTGCTTCTCTTCTCCATACCATGCACGACCCTTCGAGGAAAGGGGTGCTATCGATTCTTGATTCAAGCGTGCGAACTAAAGTGAACATTGCCCTATGTTCAGCCTCTTCCATTCGTTGACCTAGGCGCTTCGGTGTAGCCCCTACACATCCGATGCTTGGGTCAGAAAACCATTGCAGGAGTTTCGGTACGGTCTCAGCCTCGAACATGGCATCAGCATCAGTCATCAGAATCAAATCGGTTTCCAACGCATCATTGATGTGCTTGAGTGCTTGTTGAACGGCGGCAGTTTTCCCTTTACGCTCCTCCATTTTGAGCAAGGTGTAGGATGCGAATACATCCTTATCGCTCCACGATTCAGCGATTGAAACCGAAGCATCGGTTGAGGCCGAATCGATGATCACAAGATGTGGTTTGAACTGTTGGCAGGTTTCACGAAGATTGTCCAACTTTTGAGTGAGAACACTCGCTTCGTTCCAAACTGGAAGAAGGATGGTCAAGCTACCTGTAAACGACTCTTGAGGGCGAACCAGTTCTCGTTTTCTCGTCATAAAGAGATCAAAGCCATGTTTGAGATAAGGGAGCCCGGCAAGTGTTGCAAACCCAATCTCAAACAGAGCGGGAGAGAACAGCATGAAGTGATTGATACTCGATTCCCTCTTCACTTCTCCGTTCAATTCCATGCCCTACACGGGGATTTTTCCATAGATGTCAAGTGTGCACAGCCATTCACTTCAACCATGCCGACCGTAGTGCATGTGGGACCGATTTCGAGTCCAGGAGGCATTCAAACGGTCATTGGCACGCTTTCGTCCAACCCTCCTAATGGTTGGAAGGCTGAAACCATCGAAAGCCATTCAAGCGGATCGTATCTCTCAAAACTTCAGGCCTACAACAATGCAAAACATAGACTTGAAGAGTTCACAAAAGAAGTCAATGATGGCCTTATCGTTCACCTTCACGCTGCCTCGGATTATTCGTTTCTCAGAAAATTACGGCTTGCAGAACACGCCCATCGACATGGCGCAAAAATCGTGTTTCATATTCACAGTGGAAACATTCTCACCTGGTTGGGAAAGAAAGACCGTGCAAAGAAATTGAAGCGACGACTCCACGATTGTGGGGCGACAATTGTATGTTTATCGGAGCGTTGGAAGGAACTAATCACCCCGTTTTTAGGAAAATGCGTCGTATCGCCAAACCCAATCGATCCCATACACTTCGCAGATTCGTCAATCGAACGTATTCCAAATCAACTTCTCCTTCTTGGTCGAAACGATGCTGTCAAAGGACACGATTTTGCCTTTGAAATCATGAATGAACTTGAACGTCGAGGTTCAGATTACATCCTCCATTGTACGGGGAGAGAAGAAGCACCAGAAGGCTCGAACAACATCGTTGCACATGGATGGGTTTCGAAAGAAGAGAAGGTCAAACTGCTTCAGCAATCCTCGCTCTTGCTCCTCCCATCAACCTACGAAGGACAACCAATGGTCGCCCTTGAAGCGCTTGCATGCGGAACACCTGTGCTTGCATCCAATGTGCTCCATTCACTTCCTGACGGAATCGAAGTCGCCTCATTGGAGGATATTGAAGAATGGATTGAGAAGATTG
>JAPOIF010000166.1 GCA_029979085.1 Methanobacteriota archaeon
AAAGGACTCCAGCCAACGGTTGTCCATGTGTTTGCATCATCGACCATGCGTTCAGTGGTCATGTCGACAAGGGTAATATCTCCATCGTATCCTTCCTCAAGCCGTCCTTTTCCGATCATACCATAACACTCTGCAACATTGGAAGACATCCATTTGACAACCTGTTCAATGGTACACGCTCCTTTGGAGGCATGGGTTAACATCACAGGAAGTGAGGTTTCAACACCCGGCATTCCACTCGGAGCTGCTGGGAATCCCTTTGCCTTCGAATCGAGCGTATGAGGGGCATGATCTGTTGCAATGCAAGTGATGGTATCATCATGAAGACGATTCCAAAGCGTCTGCTTGTCCTTTTGATAACGAATTGGAGGATTCATCTTTAATCGAGTTCCGAGTCGTTCAACATCCCGTTCATCATAGGTCAAATGTTGAGGCAATGCTTCCGTTGTAATGTGTGCCTCGTTTTCTCGGCCATGCAGGGAAGTAATTCCGTTTAACCAATCGGCCTCAATTCCTGATGTGAGGTGAAGGATATGCAGACGATGTCCAGTTGCTTGCGCATAAGCGACTGCACGTTTTGTCGCAATCAAGGCGGTTTCGTCATCACGCCATTCAGCATGCGCAGCCATATCGGTTCGACCATCAATCATCTTCTTTCGCTCAATCATTCGAGTTTCATCTTCTGCATGAACGGCGATAAGGCCAGCAGTATTGGTAAAGATCTCGTGCAAAGCATCGGAATCGTTGACAAGCAAATCACCTGTTGACGAACCCATGAAGATCTTGATACCACAAATTCCTGGAATAGCGATTGGTGATTCGGGTGTGCCTACGGCTTTCATTAATTCCTCGACATTGCTTTCGGTTGCACCGATGAAGAACCCAAAGTTTGTCACACAACGTCGATTTCCAGTCGCTATTTTCTCTTGCATCGATTGAAGCGTTGTCTGGCTTGGAACATTGTTTGGCATGTCAAGGAAAGACGTAACACCACCACTTGCCGCAGCACATGAGCCAGAGTAGAGATCTTCTTTCTCTGGTTGCCCTGGATCACGAAAGTGCACTTGAGGGTCAATGATGCCCGGAAGAAGATGGAGCCCTGTTGCGTTGACTGTTTTCACACCTTCCACCTGAAGACCTCCACCAGGGAGGACGGTTGATATCAATCCATTTTCAATGAGCAGATCACCAACAACAGTCGTGTCAGGGAGAATCATCGTAGCATTCTGAATCAGCAAGTTTGACATCTTCAATCAAACATTGCTGGGAAAACAAGTCAATGAATGCTCTTATCGACGCCTTGCGTTTTTTGGACGAAACGCATTGCAAATCTCATCGTTACAATCAATGTATGGTCCACCGATTAAATCCACACAGTATGGAACAGCTTTCCAAATTTCATCAATCGTTTCTCGAATTGATTTAGGTCGTCCTGGGAGATTGAAAATAAGACAGGAGCCACGAATCCCTGCGGTTTGTCGAGACAGAATGGCTGTCGGCGTGTATTGCAGTGAAATGGCTCTCATCTGTTCTCCAAAGCCAGGCATGATTCGTTCGACAACCCGTTCGGTTGCTTCAGGTGTCACATCGCGCTCTGCAGGGCCCGTTCCGCCCGTGGTAACAATGACATGACATCCTACCTCATCTGCCAACTCAATCATCGTTGACTCAATCAAAGCCTGGGTGTCAGGTATGCATCGATAATGGACTTCCAGAGGGGATTTCGTAGCTTCGATGAGAAATTGGAGAATGGCTGGTCCCCCTTCATCGAGATATTCATTCGATGAAGCACGATCGGATGCAACCAAGATGCCGATTTTTGCTGTCTCTCCAACCGAATCATCATTTCCTTCGATAAAGGTGAGAGCGTCCATAAAAAGCCCTCACGAGCCATACTTTTCTTTGATATCGTTGTGGAAGTTGTCCAGAAGCGTGTCTTCGAACAATTCCGTTTGGCGACGAATCTTGGTCGAACGAATGTGGAGGATTGCGCCGAGGATGAAGACAATGATCATGATTGGAATAACCGCCTCAAGTTTGTACTTGTGCATGATCTTGATGATGCCTTCAGCGGTGTATGCCCAAGTGATCGAGGCAATGAACCCTCCAATCATCGTAGCGAGAAG
>JAPOIF010000167.1 GCA_029979085.1 Methanobacteriota archaeon
GCATGAAAACCCAAACCTTGCTTCAGAATCTGTAGACGCACAAAACGTACCGCTTCCATCGAAAGTTAACGATGATGATTTTGATTTGTGAGGGATTCGATGCGAATTGTAGGTGTTGATGAAGCGGGTCGTGGACCAGTTCTTGGCCCATTGGTTGTCGGCATCTTATCCATACCATCTGAAGATGAATCGATGCTCGTTGAGCAGAACATCTCCGATTCAAAGCATCATTCTGCTAAGAAACGAACTGAGCAATACGAGTGGATTGTTGAACAATCGAACCAACGTGAATGGTACGTTGATACTATCATATGTCCGCCAAGTCGAATCGATAATGCTGTTTATGGCCAAGGATTGAACCTTCTGGAAGTGGATTTGTTTGCCTCGATTCTGAATCGACATAATGCGAAGATAGCAGCCCCATGGAACATCACACTTGATGCGTGTGATGTGAATGAAGAACGATTTACACATCGAATATCGGAGCGAATTCAGGAGTGGCCAGTTGAAAACTCGACAATGCATTCCGAACACAAGGCCGACGCGAACCATCGAATTGTCGGTGGTGCGTCGATTGTTGCAAAAGTTGTTCGTGATCGAATCATGAGAGAGTTGCAACAAGAACTTGGGTTTAGCATCGGTAGTGGTTACCCATCCGATCCTAATACGATCAAGGCATTACCAAAACTCATCACCTCAGACAACATTCATCCAGAGTTACGATGGTCTTGGGCTACAGTAGAACGGTATTGGACACAACACTTCTCATCACCTCTTCCAAAACGAGAACCAACTGGAACGACCCTGTTTTCATTCGAAAGTTAAGCAACGTATTCATGAATTATCAGCCGCAGGGTCTAACATGGCCTGGGCTCCCGACGTGGAAACGCAGCAATTGATTTGGCACCTTGCGCTCCAGAATGCCTTCGAATACGAAGGAAAAGGTGCCGTTGGTTCCGTCATTGGTCGCATCATGAGCATGCGTGCGGATTTGCGCCAATTTGGTGGACAGTTGAGTCCAATGGTCGCTCAATCTGTTCAGAAAGCAAACGCTCTTGCTCAAGAAAAAGGGCTTGAGCATATCGAATCAATCCTTGAATCTGAAGCCCCACACATGCTTGAAGGCAGACAGAAGCAAGAGAAGCGAGAGGGACTCCCTGAATTGAAGAACGTCGACAAAGGAAAACCAGTTTTCCGTTTTGCACCAAATCCAAATGGCCCACTCTCCTTTGGTCATGCTCGAGGCATCGTCATTAACGGCACCTATTCGAAGGAACATGAGGGAACACTGATCCTCCGTTTCGATGACACCGATACAACCGTAAAACCACCCGAATTATCCGCATATGATTTGATACCAAAAGAAGTTGAATGGCTTCTTGGCCGACCTGCCGATCGCATTGTTATTGCCAGTGATCGCATTCCAGAATACTATGAGCACGCAGAAAAGATGCTCAACGAAGGTTTTGGTTACGTCTGCAAGTGCTCTGCAGAAGCGTTCCGTGAGTTTCGGGAATCGAAATCGAACTGTCCTTGTCGAGACAAAACAGTCGTAGCAAACAATACGGATTGGAACAAGATGTTGGATGGAACCTACAAACCAGGAGATGCAGTTGTTCGCGTAAAGACGGATATGACGTTGAAGAATCCAGCTCTAAGGGATTGGCCTGCTCTGCGAATGCAAGATACAGAAACAAACCCACATCCTCGTCCAGAGATTGGTTCGACGTACAAAGTCTGGCCACTCTTGGATTTTCAGAGTGCTGTCGAAGACCATCTGCAAGGCGTTACCCACATCATTCGTGGGAAGGATTTAATGGATTCAACACGGAAGCAAACCTTGCTTTACGAGCACTTTGGTTGGACATATCCAGAGACGATCTATTGGGGGCGTGTCAAAGTACACGAATGGGGTGGATTCTCAACATCAAAGATGAGGGCATCAATCGAACATGGAGAATATACGGGATGGGACGACCCTCGACTGCCTACGATTCAAGGACTAAAGTCAAGAGGCATTCAACCCGAAGCACTTCGAAACTTTTGGATTGAGCTT
>JAPOIF010000168.1 GCA_029979085.1 Methanobacteriota archaeon
GATCGAGATGGAAATGAGCGTTTTGATGATGATGGTAATCTCAAGATGATGACCGACGGTTATCGCTCCACAAATCCAGGCGCCAAGGGTGTACGCACGATGAAATTGGATGAGGAATTTTCTGACGAGCTCGTCAGTGTACGCCGAATCCCTGATTTGAAGGACAATCTGTTTGTGCTTACGAAGAAAGGTATGATGATTCGACTTGCTGTCGATCAAACGAAAGAAACCTCCGGAAAATCGACCAAAGGTACTCGAATCATGGAACTGCGATCAAAAGACAAAACGTCGCACGATGATGAAATCATCTTCACTGCACGTTTGCCTGCAGAATTGATTGAAGAGGATGAGTTTGATGCAATGGATACCGATGGTGACGGTGTTGTCTCACGAGAGGAATATGAGGCTGCGCAAGCCGCAAAATCCGATGAAAATCTCGAAGAGGAATGACACGGCCCTATCGACGAGTTCAAACATGATTCATGACTGGTCGGTATGTGCGGGGGTTTTCCTCGTGGGTGAATTGTTATGGATGAGCGTTCATTGATTTACGATTGGAATACGATTGAATACGAATTTAACAGGAATCCAAACAACCACCCGCATGGTGTTTGGTTCGATGATGAAACCTTGCGTGATGGTCTTCAAAGTCCATCTGCGAGGAACCCCACCATTGAACAGAAAATAGAACTGCTCGATTATATGGAGAAACTCGGCATCCAGAAGGTCGATCTCGGCCTTCCTGGCGCAGGACCATTCCATGTTGAGCACATTGATGCAATGCTCACACACATTACAGAGAACGATTACAACATTCGCCCTGGTGCTGCAGTACGAACACTGATGCAGGACATCGAACCTCTCGTCGAACTTCAAGAAAAACACGGCATTCCAATCCAAGCATCAGCCTTCCTCGGAACAAGCCCAATTCGTCAGTATGCTGAAGGTTGGACTATGGACAAGCTCCTTTCAACAATGGAAACTGCAGTCTCCTTTGCTGTGGAAAATGATGTGCCTGTGATGTTTGTAACAGAAGATACGACTCGCTCCAATCCTGAAGACATCAAGAAAATCTATCAGCGTGCCATGGAACTTGGTGTTCGTCGAATTTGCGTCTGCGATACCTGTGGCCACGTTACACCAAACGGTGTCAAGAAATTACTCAATTTCATTGATGAAGAGGTCATCAAAGATGGAGGCTATGACCGTCGAGATATCGAAGTCAATTGGCATGGCCATCAAGATCGTGGATTGGGTGTTGCGAACAACATTGCTGCCGTTGAAGCAGGTGCAGATGTCGTTCATGGTACAGCACTTGGTCTTGGCGAGCGAGCAGGAAATGCTCCACTCGACCAAACCTTGGTCAATCTCAAACTTATGGGAGCCATCGATAACGATCTTTCCGTACTTGGCGAATACATGCAAAAGGCGCATGAATACACTGAGGTTCCTCTTCCACGAAACTATCCAGTGTTTGGTCAAGACGCATTTGAAACAGGAACTGGTGTTCACGCCTCAGCCGTCATCAAGGCCATGAAGAAAGGCGACCATTGGCTTGCTGATCGTGTTTATTCCGGTGTTCCTGCGGGCGAGTTCGGTCTTGAACAAGTCATTCGAATCGGTCATATGGCCGGCCGCTCAAACATCATCTGGTGGCTTCAACAACGGAATTATGAGGTCTCTGATGAACTTGTAGCGTATCTCTTTGAAGTTGCAAAATCACAACGAAGGTTGATGGATGATTCCGAAGTTGTTGAAGCGATTGAAGCCTTTAATGGTCAATGACTCGCTTACTCTTCCTCAACATCGTTGGCCATCATTAGGGCAACTGGGCGAGTTCGCTCGTTTTCATCCAGAATTAATCGTGCAATGATGATGATTGGAGCGCCAATGATCGCTCCAGCAATTCCCCAAACCTGTGAGAACAACATTACAGTCAACAACAAAACGAATGGAGAAATTCCAATCTTTGAACCTGAGAGATTTGGTTCAACAAACGATCCAAACACTTGTTGGTTTCCAATGAGGAGAGCAATCATCAATAGAGCCATTCC
>JAPOIF010000169.1 GCA_029979085.1 Methanobacteriota archaeon
CACACTGTCTATGGTGACAGTATGATACTCGTAGTTGAGATCAGGAATCATTTCCGTTGGCGATGTGATTAGAGCCATATTTATAATTAGCTTAGATTAAAGATCCACCGATTCCGTCCGCGATCTCGTACCCAGCGTGCTCACCGACGAGCTTTTGGGCACCGCAGAGACCACCTGGAGTAAGACCAACAGTGTAGGGGCTGTCCTTCTTACCAGAGCCGGGGGTGCAATCGAGGTTGGTCTCAAGGTCGAAGAGAGACTTCTCACTGACTGCATTAATGGTAATCGGCCTGGGTTGATAGTTAGAGCTTCGAGCATTCATGAAACCGAGGACGACGATAGCAGTCATCAACACGAGCATGTATAACAGGGCATTGCGATCGGCCCGGTTGAAATTGAGTTTGAACATTTATAATAGACATACATTTTTTTAAAGTGCGTTAAAGACATTTTCTTAGTTTCTAGATAGAGAGTAGATGGACGAAGAAATCGTACTCGACAGGGGTCACACCAATGTTATGAAATTAGACGCCGATGAACAGGCGCTCATGGATGAGATTGAGATTTCTGTTCCTCGACCAAAGCCGGTACCCAGACCCACGACGAGGCCTATGCAAAGGCCTGGTGCTTCTCACCATCAAGAAGCTATGGACGCCTTTGTGAACCCCAACAAACAGAGCGCTCCTGCGCAACCCCGTGAAGAGGAGGAGATTGATTACGGTGAGGATGAACCGATGATGTTCGATGATGAACCGATGGGTCCCGGTCCAGGTGAGCAGGCCGAGCAACCTTCCAAGGGATACACATCCATCGACGAAGAAAAGTCGGATCTTCTGAATAAACTCACGCGTCTCGAGAAGAAGGGTTTCGCTGTCAATAAGCGCCTGAATGCATACTCTAATATAGAAGAACTCAGGTCAGAGGTGAAGCGAATCACCTATAGCATAGACGTTGAGCAGTCCATTCGCTTTTCGAGGCGTATGCTTATCGCCTGTGTAACTGGTCTCGAGTTTTTGAACAAGCGATACAACCCCTTTGAGATTCAGCTCGAGGGTTGGTCCGAGTCCGTCATGGAAAATGTGGATGATTATGATGGCGTATTTGAAGAACTGTACGTGAAGTATCGCTCGAAGGTCAGCGTTGCCCCAGAGGTCAAGCTTATCATGATGCTTGGTGGTTCCGCGATGATGTTCCACCTTACCAATTCCATGTTCAAGTCGGTCATGCCCAACATGAACGATGTCATCAAGCAGAACCCCGACCTCGTAAAGAATATGATGGCGGCGGTTCAGAATACCACGCGCTCCCCTGAGGGTCCCGCTGTGGATGCTCCAGTTGGAGGCACGGGTCAGTATGAGATGCAGGGACCCGGTGTAGACATTTCGAACCTCATGGGTAATATCATGATGCCTCCTCCCCCACCTATGAACACGTCTATGGGTCAGTCCACCTCCGCTGCTCCCCCAGTAGAGGAGGATGACGACCTTTCGGATATCGTCTCCATCTCCGGGGATTCCACTGGTGGTGAGGTGAAGGAAGTCAATGTCGGTGCCGCCAAACCCAAGCGAACCCGTCGAAAGAAGAAGACCGAAATTAATCTCTAAATATATATAAATGATAGCGTATTGTCCGCTGGAGGAGATCGAGCCTCCCGTTCGGCAGCAGGTAGCTGTCGCGGAGCCTAAACCCGAACCTGTAAAGCCTCAGGTCGGGCGCGAAGAAACTGAATTAAATTACGTCATCATGGCTTTCATTGTTGGCGTCATAGCACTCGCCGTCTCTGATTCCATCAGGGCGTAAATGTTGAATCTACCGCGAGGTACTCCCTCGTAGTAAATTTAATACGTAAATGTGATTAATTGTGTACCCGAGAAGTTATCAACACCGGGGTTATTTGTTCTTACTTCAGTTAATTTAGCACCTTGAGATGTTATAACTTCAACAAAAAGGTCGTAATAATACGTGCGTCCCGATGTTTGTTCAGGTGCAAAAAGAATACCGTTTTTACCAAGCGTTACTATGGG
>JAPOIF010000016.1 GCA_029979085.1 Methanobacteriota archaeon
CCCTGAGCAACAGTTTCCTGGGTAAACGGGCTGGTCTTCTCGACACCCAATGCGTTGTTTCTTCGCATGACACCAAGACCAGCAAGTGCGCCAAGAACGAGAATCGCAACGAGTGTGTAGATGAGGAATCCTCCACCACCGCTTTCCGCTTCGGCCTTGGTCTGGGTTGGATCATCAGGGTAGGCATCTTGCTTGTTTGGTACGCCATCTCCATCGGAATCTTCCCATTCTTCAGGATCGAGTGGGAAGGCATCATCTCGGTCGTTGTATCCGTCGTTATCGGAATCGTATTGCTCGAGAGCACATCCATCATCATCGGCAATGCTTGTCATGTTGGTTGCTGGACAATCATCTCTGTTGTCGTTCACGCCATCCATATCGGTATCACGTTGGCTTGCAACGCAACCGTTGGCATCGAGTGAAGGGTCAGGATTGGTCATTGGACAGAGGTCGTCAGCGTTGCTGACGGTATCACCGTCATCGTCGAGTTGACTTGCTGAACATCCATCTGCATCTGGTGCTTCACCTTCAGGTGTGGCAGGACAAAGATCCTCACTGTTGTAGATCATATCGTTGTCGTCATCCAACTGAGCAGAACTGCATCCGTTTTCGTCAACAAGTGCAAGAGGAGCTGTTCCCTCACATGCATCGTCTGCATCTGAAACGCCGTCTGTGTCGCCATCCTTCTGAGTCTCTGAACAACCGTTTGCATCAACCTCTTCACCGGCTGGTGTTGAGCCGCATAGGTCGTCACTGTCTGCTACGAGATCACCATCTTGGTCTCGCTCTTCTGCAGAACACCCAAACATGTTGGCGGTACTTCCTGTCGGCGTAGTTGGGCACTGATCGATGTCATCACTGATACCATCACCATCGGAGTCCTTCTCAGAATCTGCACAACCCATTGCATCAACGGTCGAACCGAGTGGAGTTGCTTTACAGTTGTCGTATGCATCCTTGACTCCATCCAGGTCACCATCGAGTTCCGTGTTTGAACATCCGTTGAAATTGACCGTTTCGCCAGCAGGTGTGTTCGGACAAACATCTTGGTCATTGGTGATGCCATCACCATCATCATCGAGTTGGCTGTCTGCGCAACCGGTTGAATCAACCGTTTGGCCGAACGGTGTGTTCGGGCAAAGATCTGGATTGTTACCATTGGCATTGTCACCGTATCCGTCGCCATCATCGTCACTCCATTGTGTGTTGTCATTCGGGAATTTGTCGGCATTGTTTCCGCCTTGGTTGTCACCATAACCATCACCGTCAGTATCAGACCATTGTGTCCCATCGGTTGGGAATGCATCGGGGTTGTTTCCGGCTTGGTTGTCACCGTATCCATCGAAGTCTTGGTCAGCCCACTGTGTTCCATCGGTTGGGAATCGATCACCATTGTTGCCGTTACGGTTGTCACCGTATCCGTCTCCATCGGAATCTGCCCATTGTGTCGCATCCGTTGGGAAAGCATCAGGGTTTGAACCGTTTGGATTGTCTCCAAATCCATCACCGTCTTGATCCGACCATTGTGTTCCATCGGTAGGGAAGGCGTCGCCGTTGGTTCCACTCGAGTTGTCACCGAACCCATCACCATCCGAATCAGCCCATTGCGATGGGTCGTTCACCCACAAATCGGGGTTGTTTCCAGTGGCGTTATCTCCATAGCCATCGCCATCAGAATCAGACCACTGTGTGGCATCGGTTGGGAAGGCGTCAGGATAATTTCCGTTTTGGTTGTCGCCATATCCATCTCCATCTTGGTCGGACCATTGGGTTGAATCTGATGGGAAAGCATCCGAATTGTTGCCATTCGGATTGTCACCATAGCCATCTCCGTCTTGGTCAGACCATTGGGAGGAGTCGTTCACAAAGTCATCCATATCGTCGTTGACACCATCACCGTCTGTATCACGTTGGCTTGCAGCACAGCCGTACTGGTCGACAATCGCTCCGGCTGGGCTCGATGGACACTGATCGACTTCGTTGGCAACACCATCGAAATCCGAATCGAAGGTTAATGTGAAACAGGACAAATCTCCGATGCGTTGTGTTCCATCAGCCTCGTACAACTCCGCAAGAGCGCAATACGTTCCTGAAGCGGTTGGTGTTGTGTAGTTCCATGTTCCGAAACTCATGCCTTGATAGGTTGCAGTTACGGTGGTTAGGGCGGATTGAGCAACGGTTGCGTTTCCTGAATCAAGAATCTTGATTCGATACTTGTACGTATCACCAACGACGAGATCAAGTCCTCGTGTTGTAACATCATTGGTTGTTGAATTCACACTCGATGAAACGCTGCTAATCACGATTGAAGGGAGTTGAGGAATGAAGAAATCATCCCCAAAGGCAGTGAAATTCTCGTTGTTTTCGAGGTTAATCACCGTTCCATTGACGCTTAGAACACCAACAAATCCATGGAAGTTTGAGGTCGTTGGACCCGCCCATGTGATGTTGTAATCTCGTGTTTCAGATTGAGCTGTGAAGGTGTAGACGTCCTCATCAATCACTGATGCATTGAGACCAGCATAGACGCTGTTGTTGTTGGCGAAGTATGCGGTGTAGAAGGCAGATTCGTCGTAGACCATCCAATGAAGGTCATAATCGGTTCCAATGCTCAAATTGGTGAGATTGATCTCTCCAGTTGTCGAAGAGGTCGCCTCTATCGCCAACATATCAATGTCGAGTTCATCGAATCCAGTTGCAATGAGATTCCCGTTTGCATCGTAGAGAAGTGTAAGAACCTCAAGGGTGGATTGGTTGTTTTCAAGCGTGTAGTTCACACCGAAGGCGTATGTGGTCGAATTTGAGGAATTGAAGGTTCCGTTTCCGAGGCTGTATGAGACGGATGTGTTTCCAATCATTGACTGCGTGAGTACAGTCGTGTAGTTGTAGGTCGTGTTTGATTGGAGTCCTGCAAACGAGACGGTTGCGTTCGTATCATTGACGATGTTGACGTAAGCCAATTCAAGGCTCTGGCCACCACCTGGGTTGTCTGTTTCAATCGTAATGTTGTAGGAGATTGGATTGGATGTGCCTGTGAAACTGACGTATGGATAGACATCAACATAGGTTGTGATGTTTTGTGTCGCTGTTACACTCAACAATTCGTTGTCCGAGACAGATGTGCCAGAATCAAGGAAGGAGCCGTTGATATCGTCCCATCCAACATCAACGTCTTGGATAGCATGCGAGAACGTCACGTTCACGTAATAGGTGACGCCAGTAACCATTTGGATTTCAAAGAAGTCAACATCGGTCGAAGAGTGAAGTGAGAGGTCGGTACATGAGACCGGTAGAAGGCTTGCAGGCGAGGCAGTTGACTGGGCATCGTTGACTTCAAGGACATCGGATACGATGTTTCCTGCTGCGTTGGTACCGCCGCCAATGCATGGATTCGGAATGCCACTGGATGGTGGATTCGAAGTTGTGCTCCAACCCGTCCACGTACCGCTGGTCGCATTTCCATTTCCACCCTGAGCGCCTCCGTTTCCTGCAGAACCTGTGCCATATGGCGCTCCACCGGAGCCGCCGTTCCCACCGCTTGAAGAGATGGTTGCCGTCGATGAAATCATCAAATTTGCAGCGCTGTTGGCACGAATGTCAATCGTTCCACCGGCTCCACCGCCACCGCCTTGTCCTCCATGGAGGAGTCCAACACAAGGGTTTCCTGGCAAACAATCGCCGTCTGCACCGTCGCCACCATTTCCACCTTCAGCGAGAATCGAACCTCCGCTTGAAGCACCCACAGTGAGTTCGTTGGCTCGCATGATGATGCTACCGCCTGATCCTGCACCTGCTCCAGAACCACCGTTACCTGATCCATTTTGGTATCGATAGCCTTGTTCACCATCCTGGCCAGAAGCATCAACGGTACCGTAAATTTCGATAACATCGGCGTAAATGACGATGCGTCCACCGCCAATTCCACCTGCTGAAACTTGGTTGCCACTTGAATCAAAGACGGTACCTCCATTCGAACCTGTTTCGTTTCCAATACCGAACGAAGAACCTCCGTTTGTTGCCGTTCCAGATGAACTTGAGGATCCTCCTCCACCACCACTGTTCGAATGTCCTGCTCCGCCACCACCGTTGCCGATGTAACTCGCAGACATTTGGACAGAACCACCAACGCCCTGTGTGTTCGTTGGTTGGTCGTAGGCGATGATGGATGCACCATTCATGACGGTCAACGTGTTCACACTGAGAATGAGATCTCCAGTTGCGACGATGGAACCACACGAAACGATGCCACAGCCGATGTACAGGTCATCATAGGACTGTGTACCGCTCAGGTAGGTTGTGTTCAACACGGTCAGGTTTGTTGTACCTGCTGAAGGTGGTCCTGCTTCAACAGTCGTCTCACTCAGCAAGGTTGGAGCTGAGAGAGAAAATGAGATTGTGCACATCATCAAGGTGCTGATGATGACCAAAATTTTCTGAGATAGAGCGTTTTGTCGTTCCGACATAGACGAATCACGGCGTGATTGCTTATGTAGGTCACCCTCAAATGGCAGTTGGTGCTACGTGGCCGTCGTTTTTGTCATCAGGCTTTCGAACACGAGACCAAACACCATTCATCAACTCATCATGGTGATTGTTGCAGTAATGGAATCGACGGTAGGCTTCTCGGAAAGAGTATGCCTTCTTACCGGTGGCGACGAGGTACCCCTCAGGCGAAAGTCGTGAAATGATAACACCAACTTCTCCACAACCAGGGTAGTCGCACGCTGGTCCGTCGGTCATACACTCACCTCTCCTTCATACCTCTTGAACTGTTGCTTCTCAATCCTCGTCATCGGTTGATTCTGGTTCGATGACAACGAGTGGGACGTTGGCTTCAATCGCTTGTCCTTCCTCGCAAGCGACGTTGATGACGGTTCCATCAACGGGCGCCTGAATTTCATTTTGCATTTTCATCGCTTCAAGGATGAGAATGACTTGGCCTTCCTTAACCACATCACCCTCTTTGACTTCAACAGTGACAACCTTTCCAGGTATATTGGCGGAAACGGTTCCGGATTTCTTCTTCTTCGATCCTCCACCACGACGTGCACGAGGCGCAGCCTGCGCATTGGGGACTTCCACGGTGAAGGTCTGACCTTCGACCGTTGCTTCATAGCTTCCATCATCATTGAGACTGATTTCGACTTCCAGTTCTTCACCGTTGATTTTGACTGTGCGCTTTTCTGACATCGTATCATCTCCAAGGGCTTCTGTTGCTTCGATGGTTCATCAGGGAAGAACGCCCCATGTTCATTCTTCGGTGATCTTGAGACCATGCTTCTCCACGCTGACGGCCACGTTGTGAAGCATCATCTCCAGTCTCGACGAGACTGAGGACTGCTGCAATGGCAGCCATTCGACGTGTTGCTTCATCAGCCATGCTTCTGCCTCACAGTGGTATATTGCCGTGCTTCTTGGCAGGTCGGATTTCTTCCTTTTCAAGCAACATGAGCAACGCACGGGAAAGTCGAGATCGGGTCTCACTGGGTTCGATGACATCATCGATGTACCCCATTGCTGCTGCTTTGTATGGATTAGCAAATGTATCTGTAAAATCTTGAACCAAGCGCTCACGTTCTTGCTCTTGATTACGTGCGTTCTTTATCCGACGTCGGTGAATGATTTCAACCGCTCCATCGGCTCCCATAACTGCAAGTTCAGCACTTGGCCATGCAACGTTGTAATCGCCTCGAATGTGTTTGGAGGACATCACATCGTACGCCCCACCGTAGGCCTTGCGCAGAATGACTGTGAGTTTCGGCACTGTTGCCTCAGCATATGCATAGAGCAACTTTGCACCGTGCCGAATAATTCCACCCCATTCTTGATTGGTACCTGGCAAGAATCCTGGAACATCTTCGAAGGTGAGAATTGGGATGTTAAAGGCATCACAGAAGCGAACAAATCGTGCAGCTTTGTCACTCGCATCGATGTCGAGACAACCTGCTAAGACCTTTGGCTGGTTTGCAACAACGCCTACGGTATGTCCCGCAAGATGGCCAAATCCACAGACAATGTTCATGGCGTAATCGGCTTGGACTTCCAAAAAGCCCCCATCGTCAAGCACTTCACGTACGACATCTGTCACATCGTAGGGTTTGTTGGTGTCTTCTGGAATCATGTCGGTCAAGGCATCGCAGGAGCGGTCGGGGTTATCCGACGTCTTTCGAATCGGTGCTCGATCCATGTTGTTCGAAGGAAACATATCGCAGAGATCACGTGCCAATTGAATGGCTGCATCATCGCTCTCAGCGGTGAAATGCGAGACACCCGATTTCGATGCATGCGTCATGGCACCTCCCAAGTCTTCGAAAGAAACAACCTCGTTCGTGACCGTCTTGATGACTTCTGGGCCTGTGATGAACATGTGTGCCGTTTTGTCAACCATGATAACGAAATCTGTAATCGCTGGACTGTAAACTGCACCGCCAGCACATGGCCCCATGATGACGCTAATCTGTGGGACGACACCGGAAGCACGTACGTTTCGGAAGAAAATTTCAGCGTAGGAACCGAGTGATGCAACACCTTCCTGAATACGGGCGCCTCCTGAATCGTTCAATCCAATCACTGGGCGTCCCGTCTTGAGTGCCATATCGAGAACCTTGCAAATCTTGAGGCCATGCATTTCACCCAAGGAACCTCCATAGACTGTGAAATCTTGAGCAAAGGCGAAGACTTCTCGGCCGTTGATTTTTCCATGCCCTGTAACGACACCATCGCCAGGGATGACATTCTTGTCCATGTCAAAATCACGGCAACGATGCTCAACAAGTGCATCAATTTCTTGGAACGTACCTTCATCGAGCAACATATCGAGTCGCTCACGAGCCGTCATCTTTCCGCGATTGTGTTGTGCATCAATGCGAGCTTGGCCACCACCAGCCTCGCTTCGAGCCTTTCGAGCGCGTAGGTCATTGAGACGTTGTTCTGTGGATGACACACTTCTCACCGACACTGGGTTGGGCATAACGCCCTTATTCGTTGCCCTTGAAAAAACCAGCAAGCATCAACCTTCAGACGGTCGAAATCGCACCATTTCCCAATCGTCTTTACCTGTTGGGGGTTCCTGCCAATCTGGATCGCCTGGAAGAACCAAACCGTTGCCAATTGAGGCCATTTCAGTGGCGAGTGACTGATGTGCTTGGATAAGTGCATCCCATTCGATTTGACCACTGCGGAGTTTAAACCACAAGCGAAGATTTCTCCAAGATTTGCTCAATCGTTGATACAATTTGAGATGCAATCGAGCTGAAACAGGCCACCAAAACAAGAGGATTACAGCAACGAGAGGCCACGGGATGGCTGCAAGAACAGGGAGGATGAAACCAGGTAGAGCAAAGTCTTGCAGAGGTGAGGATGCCGAAGCGATGAACCATCCTAGTGTAATCGCACAAAACAACCACCAAACTGGATACAACGCTATTGAGTAAAGCAGTTTCATTGAACCAATTCCTGCCTTATTCTCTTGTTTGCTTGCTTTCATAGAGACAAAGAAGCGTACGAAAAGATACGGAACACCTGTTGCAATCATCGCTGACCAAGTCACGAAGCCAAGCATCCATGCAGCAGACCAAATCCAGAAGGCGAGGTTTTTCACAAAGGCTTTCTTTGAAATCTTCTTTTTTCGATCCTTCAATTCCCACGACCGAAGTTGTATTCGCTCCATTTCGTGGTGATGTTCTTTGAATTTCGTCTCGATTTCGTTCGTTCGTTTCGGGTCGTTGACGGAAAAATATTGCCAAGCTGCGCGAACACGACGTGACCCTAGGACGGCTTCGTTGTAGTTGATTTTCGAAACATTTTCTCCACTGCGTATGGTGTGAATCATTCGCCTTGCCCTCCAGACCAATTCACGGTCTTCCCATGATTCCTGTGCATGGCTGATACGATTGATTTCCGTTTGAAGGAGTGAAGTCACTTCTCTGCACCATGCTCGGTCGTGTGCATCTTCGGGGTATTGTTCGAGTTCCTCATCGGTCGGTTGTGGTGCTCCATCTTTTTCCGGCATTGGAGGCGTTTCAACCGGACGATTGATTTGTAAACTCACGCGTTCTCTGAATGAATGTTGATCGCTGTAATGCAATCCAATGGGTACAATCTTTGGAGTAGGCTTTCCTGCTTGCACTGCTCTTCGATGAGCCTCGAGGAGAATTCGTGCTGCACCCGTCTTCAATTCAACGGCATACGATTCTGTGTGACTCATTCCTTCGGGGAAGATGGCGATTCGCTCTCCTTGAGCGACAAGTTCAGCAAGGGTGTCGATGAGTCTCGAGTTTGCTTTTTTACGTTCATCTGGACTGGCTACACCATCTTCAGCTCGTTGTACTGGCTGGACATTGATCCATTTCATGATCCGAGAGAGAATTGGGATTTTGAACAAGGTCGATTTTGCTGCAAACGTCAACCCTCCAGGTAAAGCAGCCATCATCAACATGGGGTCAATGAGCCCGCCTGGATGCCATGCTGTGTAGATGATTCCACCCTCTTCTGGTAGCGTATCGACATCAACCGTTGAAATCTCTCGAAACCATGTTTCCATGATGGCTCGATTCACTCGACGCACCCTGAGATACCCCTTGCTCGGTTGAAGGTGAGAGGGGTCTTTCTCCCAAGGCATGGCACTGGAGTGAAAGACTGACATTTGATATCATCCCCGAACCATTGACGGATGCGTGGAATTCAACGACTCTTTCATAACCATCAATCCAATCCTCGTGACATGGACCAGCCGCTTCGTATTGTTATTGCAAAACCCGGGCTCGACGGACACGACCGTGGTGCAAAGGTGGTAGCACGTGCTCTACGAGACGCAGGCCATGAAGTGATTTACACTGGGCTACGACGAACACCTGAACAAATCATTGAGACCGTTCGCGATGAGGACGCAGTTCTTCTCGGCCTCTCTTCTCTTTCCGGAGCACATGGTCACCTTTTCCCTCGAATATGTGAAACACTTCGAGAGCACAACATGGGCGATGTCATCGTCTTTGGCGGCGGTATCATTCCAGAGGATGATTGGCCACCTCTGTTCGAAGCCGGTGTTCGTGCCTTGTTCGGTCCTGGCACAACCTCTGAGGAAATGGTTGAGTTCATTGCAACTGCTGTCAAGCGTGACGACGCTGGCGTTGGTCACGGGGCGGGATGGCATTGGAATCCATCTGCATGAAGGTGAGACCTTGGATGATCGAATGGATGCAGCAAAAGCCGGTGACCGGCGTGCACTTGCTCGCCTTCTATCTGCGATTGAAAATGGTGAACTTCACATCCAAGAGCCTCAAAGGAACGATTCCGATTGGAAGATTCTCGCCCTGACTGGGCCTCCTGGGGTTGGAAAATCCTGTCTTCTCGATCGCCTCTTGCATGAATGGGTTGACCATGGTCTACGCATCGCAGTTCTTGCGGTTGATCCTTCTTCGCCTCGTTCTGGAGGTGCCCTACTTGGTGATCGTGTACGTATGCAGGTTGTCGATGATGTGGAGCGAAAAGATTCGGTCTATGTTCGTTCAGTAGCGACTCGAAAAACCAGTGGTTCAGTTCCACTGGTCGTACGAGAAATGGCCTTCTGTCTCCTCGATGTTGGCTGGGATAAAGTGGTGATCGAAACGGTGGGAGCCGGTCAATCCGAAGTTCGCTGTGCAGCTGTAGCAGACCGTATTGTCCTCGTTGAGGGTCCTGCACGTGGTGATGGTGTGCAAGCCGAAAAAGCAGGGTTGTTGGAACTGGCTGACGCTGTTATTGTCAACAAATCTGATTTGGATGGTGCACAACGCCATGCAGACGAATTGCGTGAATCACTTCATCTCGGGCACGAGGAGGCACCTGAAGTCCATCTCGTTAGTGCTCTACATGGAACTGGTATTGCTGATGTAGCATCAACACTCTTGTCCGTGGAACAGTCGACGCGTGCGGGACGAGCACGATGGAGAGAACGTCTGCTTTCCCATCACGAACGGCAACTTCTCCAACACATCAAATTTGAGTTGCTCTTGTCAAAAATTGAGGAAGGTTTGATGTCCTTTGATGAGGCATACGCCGAATTGAGGAACGGAAATGAGTGATCAAGTCGAACTCACGAATCCAGTTGAATTATCGGTTGGAGGTATGTCTGGCCACATCCTCCGACGAGGTATCCATCTTGCAATGTCGTTTCTGCCGTTGCTCTATTTCGAATTCGGAGAAGATGTCGCCGAAGCTGTATCTCTGACCCTTGAACAAGTCGTTTCCGCCGTCATTCTCACTGCAGTTGTCGGAGAAGCGGTTCGATTGCGCATGGGTTGGACGATTGTCGGTCAACGCTCCTATGAAGCAAAGCAAGTGTCCGCACTCGCTTGGGGCGCCTTAGGTGTGGGAATGGTGTTTCTTTTAACGCCTGAACCAGCCTACGCATATCCGCTCATTCTCAGCCTCTCATTAGGCGATCCATTACTCGGTGAATTGCGCAGGAAAGGCGCTTCGACGCAGACTGTAATCTGGGCAGGGACAATAGGTATCGCTGTTATTTGGGCTGCAAGTGCTTACTGGGTCGACACACCTTGGTTGCTTGTACCCCTGATGGCACCAATTTGTGTTGCAGCTGAATGGCCACGATTACGATACATCGATGACAATGCAACGATGTTGTTGATTCCACTTGCTGTCCTTCTCGTTCTCGACCCATTTTTGGGCGTCATCTGAGAGTAACTCGCCGCCATATTTTAGAATCGAGTCCTCCACGGCGGGTTGTTGGTAACCATGTACGGCGACGATGAATCCAAAGAACCACCTCAATCGGTTTACTACACATTCTTCGGTATTGCAGTGATTCTGCTCGCTGTTACAGCGTTCAAGTATCCGCTTTGGTGAGAAAAACCAAAAGCAACTGTATATAGGCAACAGCCGAATTTCGATAGATATGTGTGGGCTTGCAGGTATGCTTGGTGCTCCTGAGCCCACCATCGTAAGAAAGATGATTCAATATCAGAATCATCGGGGCCCGAACGGTTCTGGTTTCTGGCATGATGAATCGGTTTGTTTCGGCCATGCTCGCCTTGCCATCGTTGATTTGGAGGGAAGCCCTCAACCTATTCAGTCGCAAGAAGGAAACGTCCTTATCGCCAATGGGGAAATCTACAATTTTGAGTCGATTCGAACGTCAATGACCGGTTATCCATGGACAACATCGGGCGATAGTGAGACCATTCTTGCCTTGTTCGAGAAAACGATTCAGTCAAATCCAACAGCCAGTGCAAAGGATCACGGAGATTGGATCTGCCAATTGGATGGAATGTTCGCTTTTGCATTATGGAATCCACAACAGAAGCAATTGATTCTCGCTCGTGATGAAATGGGAATCAAACCGTTGGTTCGCTCGAGAATTGGCTCATCGCTTGTCTTTTCGAGCGAGGTAAAAGCCTTGCATGCACATCCTGAATTCTATGCGCAATTGGATGAACATGCGTTGATGGCTCGCTTAGTTTGGGAGTATCCATTGGATGCAACGACACTGTTTCTGGATGTTCATCAGGTTCGACCTGGTACCGTTGAGGTCTGGTCGCTCGAATCTGGTGAACCGATTCTTCTTGATTCACATCGATTCTCAATTCCAAAGATTCGTCCTCAAGAGGCATACGAGGAGGAAATGGGCGCTCGAGAACTTCTCGATGGATTCATCGATAGCGTTGGTCAACGATTGATGGCTGATGTCCCGGTTGGTATCGTTCTCTCGGGCGGTCTTGATTCATCACTTGTTGCAGCCGTTGCCAACGACGCTGCACAACGCTATCATCGCCCAACGCCCGAATGCTGGACTGTTGCAGAAAGCGAAGACAATCCAGATTGGATGGCTGCTGAACTTGTGGCTTCCTCTCTCGACCTCAAACACCACCAATCCATCATGGAAGCTGATTCCTTTGCGAAACACCTCCCTTCGCTGTCGTGGCATGGCGAAGATTTGGATGTCTCAGTGTTGTTCTTCCAACCGCTGTTCCAGACCATGTCGCAATCCGTTCGCGTCGGACTTTGTGGCCAAGGAGCTGATGAAATCCATGCAGGGTACCCTCGATACACGGATTTGAAGAGCCATCAACGTGAACTTGAACATCGTTTGAGAATGTTGAATCATCCATTTGCAAGACAATTCGAACAAGGTGAACTTGATCCAGAAGACAATCGCTGGTGGACGAGAGATCATCGCCCGGAAACGCATCTCAATGAGTTGCAAGATACATTACAGTTCGAACTTGACCATGGGCAACTAAGCAATTTCCAACTTCGACTTGTTGACCGACATTCAATGGCTCATTCGCTTGAGGTTCGAGTTCCATTCCTTGGCCGTTCTCATCGAAAAGATGCATTCAACCTCCCAATGAACCAACGCTTACCCTTGGACGGTTTGGAAAAGAAGGCGTTGCGGAAGGCTGCATCGTTGACATCATTACCACGAAGTGTGGTTGAGCGAAAGAAACTACCAGCAGGAACAGCGACGTCCCCAACGCTGCTTAGTCAATGTCTTCAAGAATATTCAGCCCAAATCGATACCATCTCCTCAAGATGGTCATTTTGTGAACCACTTCTTCGGCACCAACCTGAAATTGCATTAGGTCTAGGACTGTTTGAGTCGCTTCATTTGATTGAATACGATCGACCACAACACCACCGTTCGGTCGATGACTTGCTTGCGGAGGTTCTAGGATGACATATGTGCACGATATGAGTATCATCCTCGAGGAAAAGCGAGATGAAATTGTGGCTTGGATGGCAAAGAAACGCTCTGAAATTGAGGTTCCAATTTACGGAAGTGTGGATATTCGAGATGCGGGATGGAAAATCGCCGTTGTTGATGCGAATCAATTCCCTGCGGGTTTCAACAACACTTCAGAATCTGATTTCCCTCACCTAACGGAACGAATTGCTGCACACATTGAGCGACACCAACCTGGCTGTGAGTGGGTTCACATCTACCCAGAATCACATACTCGAAATCAGGGATATGTTGAGAACTTACGAACGCTGTGTACATTGGTCGAGCGTGCTGGCTATCGTTGCACCATTGGAAATCCTGAACTTGATGGTTTTGATGCATTAAATGGAATACACGGACCATTAGCTCTTGATCACGTGGAAGTTGTCGATGACATCTTGATGGTTCAAGGTCAACAACCAGATTTTATTTTGTTGAACAACGACCTCACAGATGGAGATTTGGAAGGACTTTCCGCAAAGAGCGTTCTTCCTCGACCTCAAATGGGTTGGTATCAACGAAAGAAATCTCAACATTTTGACTTCTTGCGTCCACTTGTTGAGGAAATCAGTGAAATCATTGGCATCGATCCGTGGCATCTTATTTGTGAGTCCTTCGTTTCTGAAGAAAAATGTCTCGAAAAGGAAACGTGTCGAATCCAACTTGCAAGCGATGTGGATGTGTTTTTGGCTAGGCTTACGGAACGATATGCTGCCCTCGGAATCGATCGAGAACCTGTTGCGTACGTGAAAAACAATCGAGGAACCTACGGTCTGGGAATCATGACTGTGACCTCAGGGGAACAACTGCTGAATCTCTCCAATCGCAAGATGAAGAAGCTGATGTATGGCAAAGGCAGTTCAAACACTGAAGATTTCCTGATTCAAGAAGGTGTACCTACACTGATGAAAACGGATACAGGTGCACCGGTTGAACCGGTTGTATACCTCGTAGATGGTGATGCCTCCTCGTGGTTTTATCGAGTCAATCCGAAAAAAGATGAGATTGGAAATCTCAATTCGCCAAGTGCTCAATTCGTCACGTCGGAAGAAGATACAAGTTTCATGACACACGCTCACAATTGGCATGCACTCCTTTCTGAATTGTCGATGTTAGCAATGGGGCTTGAGTCTGCTGCGCTTCAAGATTCGTAACTGGTTGATTTAAACAATGAACCCTTAGCAGGTTCATGCGTCGTGAAGCACTTTATGTTCTTACGATTGCAATTGGACTTTTTGTTTCGGCTCGATATCAGGAATGGCCAGTGAATATTTGGTGCCTCGGAGTGTTCTCATACATCTTTTGGAAAACCAATCGGAAAGAACGAATTGAGATGATTGCAGTCTTAGGCTTTGCAACGCCGATGGAATTGTTCTTCAGCGAAGTCTGGTTGATTTATGAATATCAACGTGGACTTATGCCACTGTTTGTTCCAGTCGGTCATTACTTCCTTTTCGATCTTGGACGCCGAGTTGCAAGCTATCTTCCCGAGAAGTCATCGATGCCACTTATTCTCCTTCTTGTTCCATTGGTTGTTTTTGGAGCGATCAAGGGTACGGATACCTCTGCCGTTCTTCTGATTCTTTTGACGCTTGGATTCGTTCAGTGGGGACCCGAACCTCGGCTCTATGCAGCGATGGTTTGGCTCGCTCTTTTCATGGAATTATGGGGGACTCATCTTGGAAATTGGACGTGGGCTGCGAATGTTCCATGGACTGGTTTGACAGCATGGAATCCTCCTCTTTTGGTAGGTGCATTCTACTGTTTTGGAGATTTACTTGTTAATTTGAGCGTTGCCAAGTTTGAAGGGCAACCCATGGCTGAGGTGAACCATGACGTCCTCGGATGAGTTGAAGCGTCGCCGAGAAGAAGAGGCGAAGCGTATCCGAACGAGTCTGAATCGACAGCGTGGTGTTCAACACGCATCTCTGAAGGGTGGAGACTCGGCTGTAGCGTTTGTCAAAGAAGAGTTGTGTATTGGATGCGATCAGTGCACGATTGTTTGTGATGATGATGCCATCGAGATGTACAAGGTGGCGATGCGTAGTCCGTTGATGAACGTTGAAAGCAACCAGAAGGCCAAGATTCTTCGCGATGCCTGTACTGGTTGTCGACTTTGTGTTCTTGCATGTCCGACCGATGCCATCAGCATGATTGACCGATGAGGTGATTGATTTGTCCAAGAAAGGGAAACAACCAACAGCACAACGATTTGGCGGAGAATTTGGGCCTTATCGTAAGGAAGGAACCACAGGAGTATCCCTTGGTACATTCAAGACGCTGGTATGGACTTCCAACATTGGAGGTCTCATTCTCTGTGTCATCGCTCTCGAACTTCTCTTTGTTCAACAAGAGTTCATGTGGGGTCTTGTAAGCCTCATCGCAGGTGTATTGATCGCTCTGTTCCCGTCCAATTACGAAATCGTCGGTATGGACGATGACGTTCCAACCGAAGATTGACTTCAAGCCTCAACTTCAGTCTTGGTCGTTGCAGGAAGTTCGCTCTTCTTTGCATTAACTTCACGAGCAAGGAAGGAAACAACGTCGAGGATCTCGATGTCTTCGTAGCGCTCATCACCTTCGAACTTGAGACATTCAAAGTGAGAAACACACTTCGGACAGGAGGTCAACATGGTATCGGCTCCAGTGGACTTGATTTCTTCCATCCGAGCAACTCGAAGTGCACGAGCGTTTTCGTTGCACGACATCATGCTTGAAACACCACAACACATGGCGTCTTCACCGTGATGTTCCATCTCGACAAGGTCGACACCCTCAACTGCGTTAATGAGTTCACGTGGCTCGTCATAGATACCCATTTGCCGGCCGAGACGGCATGGATCGTGATAGGTGACGGTGGTTGCATCGGTTGAAAGTTGCATATCGAATCCGTTCTCAATGAGGTACTCTGTCGTGTGCATGACCTTGACTCCTTCGAGTTCGTAGTCACGAGCAAAGGTTCGGAAACACTCTGCACAGGACGACACAAGTGTGTCGATTCCTGATGCTTCGATCTTCTTCTGGTTGTACGCCTTCAATTTGTCAAAGACCTCTGTGAGTCCTTGCCACTTCTGGTCGTGTCCACAACACTTGAGGAAGTCACGTCCGAGATAGGACACATCGTGACCCATTTCTTCAAACAATGTGAAAGCAGCAGTGGTGGAATCACCTAGGTTCATCTCGCCCTCATTGACGTGTGAAAAGACCATTTCTTGGTCAAGGTAGTCCACACATCCTGGATAATAGCCGACATTGGAGGAGATAGGGTATTCCTCAACAGAGATGAAATCCTCGTCCGATGCTTCTTCAGCCTCAGCCGCAAGAACAGCTTGTAGAACAGTGTGAGGAATCTCTGCTGCTGGTCCACCAACAATGAGGCTACGTCGAATGTCAACGTAGGAGTCGTAGTTCACCAGTTGCGGGCAAGCATTGGTACACGCCGTACAGGTCAAACAGGAGTACATTGGAACACCATCGTCCTCATTGTTCCATGAATTGTAAATGATGTTGAGTTTGTCTCCACCGTTAAACAATCGAACCGGACACGCATCATCACAAAGGTCACAGCCGTAACACTTGTTCATCTCAAACTCGTAACCACGAGCCATGGATCGCAACAAGACGATGACGACCGCACCAAAGGTGAGACATGGAATGAACATAGCGTAGGTCAACTTCGCATCGAGTGCTTTTGGATTGACGTGATAGGATGGGTTATCGGTGACCGAATAGGCTCCACCCTCGGCTTGAATCATCGCAATCATTGTTGAGTTGGTCAAATCAACAACCTTCCCAGAGTTTGAACCTGAATTGTCATCCCACAAAAGGAGCGGTTGGAAGGCTCGAACAGAGAATGTTGTTTCCGTTGTAATTGAATCATTCAAAGCCAATGCACCTGACGCAACAAGGGTGTATTCATAGTTGTAAACGCCTGGGACGAGATTGATTTCTGCACCTTCACAGCCCGTGAATGAAGCAAGGACCTCTCCTGAACTGTCGGTGATACTCATGGTGCTCGAGAGCATTGTTGCGGTGTTGACACCGTCGATCTTACGTTCACTGGCACGATATTCGCAGGTAACATCGGTTGGAAGTGCTTCATCGGTGTATTCGCCAGAAACTGTAAACGTACCAGAATCCGAATATCCTTCTCCACCAGCAAAGGTGACGGTGTTACCTGCTGCGTTGTCGCCTTCTGCCGGGTTTTGATGGTTGTTCGCATCGCTGAAATCGATGATGGTTTCACGAGCAGGTTGGAAGATTTGCCAATCCAACCATGCCGCTGCTGGTACAATACCATCCGTATAGCCACGATCATCGGTAAACTCGTTTGTTTCATGCACATGAACATCGGAAGGTTGTGTTCGCATGGCTTCCAGTTCTGGATAGTAATCGTGTGTTAATCCCTTGATGGTCAAAAGTCCACCAGCTTCCCAGAAACCGTTGTCGTAGGTGTCGAAGGTTGCAACGGATGCACCTGCGGAAACGACGAGAGCTCCGATGATGAGGCGCTTTCCATGCTCGGGGGTGAATCCTGCTCCCCAGGCTTTCACCAACACGTTACGACCGACGAAATAAATCACAATCCATAACAGCATCCCTGTAAGAATCCACGGCACTGCATTGAAAATTTCAGCAATCCATGGCGCTCTCGTTCCACATAAGAGGTCGCCATGTGAATCGAGCTTACAATAATCTGATCGATTCTTGCCATACAATTCAAGGAAGATGTTGATCGAAAAGACCGAGATGAACCAGACGTGGGCAAGATAGACTGCACCTGCCGCTGCAAACCATGGGTCTTCAACAGGTCGCTTTTCACGTCCACCAAGGAACGGTGGGAGTGCGAGAATACCCACAGGAATACCGGTGAGAGCAGCGCCCCACCATGCAGCGTTCCATGCGAAGACAGGTTGGCCAACAATGTCGCCAATGAATCCTGTAGGTACGGTAAACTGGGGCAGGTATTCACCCCAACGGAGGTAACCGTACGAGAACAATACGTACCAATCAGGGAAAACGAATCCTGCTTGTGCGTACGGGTCAGCAGCACCGTGAAGTGGCGGTGGAATCAACCACGCATAGAACAGCAGAACGGCTGCCATGAAGGCGAACAGAATGGTGTCGCGAAGAACTTCGTGCGGCCAGAAACCGTGACCCATGCGGGTTCGCTTGCGCTTTTCCCCAGCCTCCTGGAGCTTGGCTTTTTCATCCATGTACGAGGTTGCAACTCGTCCCAAATTTTCCATTAATCCCATTCAAATTCCTCCGATCAATGTGGCTCCGCAATGCCTTGTACCCAGACAATAAACAAGTGAATGATGATCAACGTTGTCACAATCACAGGGAGAATAAAGACGTGGATGAAGTACATCCTCGTGACGGTTCGTGGTGTTAAGGATGAACCACCAAAGAGAAGTGTTGCGATGTACTTTCCAATCAAAGGAGATGAGTTTGCAAGATTGATTCCAATAACCGCTGCTCCGTATGCCAGGCTGTCCCATGGTAGCAGATAGCCAGAGTAACCAAAGACGATGGTGAGAGCCATTAACGCCACACCGATGAGCCAATTGAGTTCACGTGGGTTTCGGTAAGCACCTGTGAAGTAAACACGACACATGTGCAGGAAAACAGATGCGACCATGAAGTGTGTCCCCCAATGGTGGACGGCTCGAATGATGTAGCCGAACGGTAGTTCGAGCATGATGAATTCCATTGAAGCATAGGCAGGTGATGGATCGCCTTCACCACCAGGAACGTAGTAGATACCGAGGATGGTTCCAGTCAGGACAAGAATGATGAAACTGAGGAAAGAGATTCCACCAAGACAATACAGAGGATACCAATACCAGATGATTCGCAGTTTGTATTTCTCAGCGTGCGTAAGTGGCATTTGTCGATGCATGTTGTAATATGCACCCTTGGACATGTTCCAGTAATCTTGAATTCGGAACCGTGTGTCCATCCACGAGAATACCCAGAGGAAGGCACGTTCAGAAATCCCCATGCCGCCGGTCGATTCAACCGCACGGAGAATCTCACGACGAGGCATCTCCTCGGTTTCCTTACGTAGCGTAAAGGCGACGAGTACGATGATGAAAGCGATAAAGAACCACAGAATCCAGAACATTGTTGTCATCGTATCACCTCAATCACAGTACGTCAACCAATCGACGTAGTCGGTAATGCCCTCAATGACATCATTGTTCAGTACGATTGGAATAAGAGGAAGGCCAACAGGGGCAGGACCGCCTGCCTTTCGCACACCAGCGTAGGTGAAGGTTGCACCATTGGCACGGTTTCGGTTGGTGTTCATCTCTAACGCAGTCGTATCGAATCGAGAGGAGTGACAGATGCAGAACAACTTGGTGCCACCATCATCGGTGCCTCCAGGTGTCCACGTGTCATCGGTGTAGGAGTTGGATACGAGTTGCCATCCTGGGATGCAGCACAGATGTGTACATCGGCCAAAGACCATGATGATGTCATCGGATGGATAGATACGCTCGTCCATGGCGACCATGTCTTCGAAGTGACCGATGTACTTTCCAGATTCATCGTATCCTTCCATCATCTGGAATCGAGCCTTGTTGTTGTCGGTTGGCGATCCTTGCCACTTTGAGTCTTCAACATAGGTGACGACGACTGGAACACCGTTCCATACGCCAGCAGCACCAGCTGTTCCTGTGTTGGAATTGGCTGCTTCAGCAACGAAGTCTGCCTTGGTCATGGATTGGAGGTGCTTTGGCCCGTACCAAGCCGTATCTTCTCGACCCTTTGCCCAGAATTTCACCGACAGATCTCCGGCAGATCCGCCACCAGGCGGTAGGAGAATCGCGGCGAATCCGAGGACGCCCAGAGATGCAGCAAGAACGCCCGTTGCAGTGTTGAATCCATAACGGAGGAATTGCCGTCGATTGATGACGGTCTCGCCAGCGCTTGACGAACCTTCCTTGGATTCTGGAACAAATAAGTTGTAATCTTTGGCCATAGGTTTCACCACTTGTACTCCTTCCAATCCTTCACGTGCTCAGGAACGTACTTGTTCTGTGAGTGCTTGACGATGATGGTGTCTGGTAAGATGAATTTGAGATAGATGACGCCCATGAGAATAAGGGTTGTTAGGGTCATAGCAAGGTGGAAGGAGAGTTGTTGTTGATCCCAACTCTTTGCCAAACCGTAAATGAGTGAGAACGCCCAGTAACAAGACCAGAAGATTCCCCATGCGAAGAAAAACATGGTGAGATAAGAACCTCCTGAAGGTGCAAGGCTAGCACTGACAATCGTCCCCGATTCAGCAACGTTGTGCACGCCATGGTTGATGGCTTCGTCCATTTGAGCCTCCGTGAGTTCGACACCTTCCAACGCAGTACGTGCATCTTTGACCGTGATTGAACCGTCCGCAACGCCCTTGAGCAGGTTGTTGATCGTATCGTCATACATCACTGATCACCTCTTCGCATGAGTTTGTATCGCAGACGCAACTGGTTGCTGCGTCCCTCGTAGGATGTTGAGAATCCATAGCGGAGCATCAGTCCTGCAAACACGACGCACATGATGACGGCACCAAATCCGAGAAGACCGAGCCAGTGGGCGCGCAGTTTCGCACCCATGTGGTGCAAGTCGGCGCCATGGGATTCAGGTTCCGGAGGTGCAACGTTCCCGTCTCCTGCGAATACGGTTCGTGTTCCACGAGCAAGACTGTCTTCGTCCCCTTCAACGAGAGAGAATGTAAGTTGATTCCACATGTCTTCAACGACGTTACCGAGTCCACCGTCACCGTTCACGCTGTTGCCTGTAACCCAGAAGACGATGGTTCCCTCGCCAGCGGCTGGGGCTGTCCATGTGATGTCCCACATGCGATCCGACTCAGCGGCGGATGCAGATGTGTGCGTCAAGGATTCAACGTCTCCTTGCCAATTGTCAGCACCAATGCCTGCAAGCTCACCACTGGAGACTCGCATTGAGAAGCCGGCTGAATATTGCCCTCCTGCTGCTGGGCCTCCGATGATGTGGAGTTGGAGTTCGTAAGTTTCTCCTGGCGTCCAAGCATACGGGACATGGTCGAGAATAATTTGAACGCTGTTTGAGGGTGCTGCGTTGTGGCAAAGACAACCTTCTTTGGCAACGTCATCAATATCGTTTTGCTGGCCTCCGATTCCGGTTGGGAGGGATGTTGCAAGGCCGGGGAGGAGGAGAAGAAGCAATACTGCAACCACAATGGTGCGGCGTTTTGCATAAGAGGTTGTCAGCATGGCTACACCCTGTAACCTTTCGACTTGGAAGGACCCCTTAAACATTGTTAGAGATTCACAAGAATAATGTCTTGCAGTGTACCGTTTTCGAATCAAAATTTAACAAGGCAAGATTTCTTGTGATTTGACCTTCACGCAGGGTCATGGCAGAGACTCCCTTCGACAACATCTACGACCTTTCAACAAGCCAACTTGAGCGATTGGATGAAGCAGAAGACCTCATGCTCAAGAACGATCTTGGAGCTGCAGAACGTCTACTTTTGAGCATGCTTGAGGAAGATGAATCCTGTATTCCTGTGTTGTCAAACCTTGGGCATTTGTATGGTCGTCACCTCTCTGAATTTGAAACAGCAGTTGCCTATTACGATAAGGTGCTTCACCTTGAACCAGACAATGCATGGGCTCGAGATGCACGGCGCAGATATTTGCGATTTGTTGACAAATAAGGTAAGTTCAAGGGCGTCATTGACAAGGACTCATCATGGAGTCATCCCAAATCCTCATTGCAGGAATTGGAGGGCTTGGTTGTATCTGGGCGGCGCGAGCCCACCAGCGAGGAGCAGGTGCGTCGCTTCTCATGCTCGATGCTGATGACAGATTTCCTGATGTTGAGGGTGCACACATCATTCGCTTGGGTCATACCTTGGACGCCCTAGGATGCGCAGCTCTCCCCCCTCTAGCAGAACAACGCATGCGAGGACTTGCCACACGCGCTCGTCCCTTCCTTGAAAAGGCAGAATTGGTGATTATCGTCGCAGGCTTAGGTGGTGGAACTGGAACAGGTGCATCGCATGAATTCGCCCGTCAAGCAAAACTTCACGGAGCAACAGTTCTCTCGATAGCAGCCTTACCATTTGAGAGTCAGCCGACGCGAAAGAAAATTGCAGATGCGGAGATACAACGGCTTGAACACCACTCTGATGTGTGTGTCCAACTTTCTCTTGAACGCTTGGCTCGACAAGCTCGAGATCGTGGAAAAGATTGGAGCATGGGTTCAGAGTGGGTTGAAGATCTCATCGATGGTTTGGTACGAACGCTTCTTTCAATGGGTCTTATCAATCTCGATTTGATGGATTTACGAGCGATTGTGCAACACAAGGGAGGTTCGACGAT
>JAPOIF010000170.1 GCA_029979085.1 Methanobacteriota archaeon
AGTACATACCTGTCTTGAGTCCCTGCTTCCATGCGTACATATGCATGGAGCTAAGCTTTGAAAGAGTAGGACTTTCCATGAAGAGATTCATCGACTGACTCTGGTCGATGAAGCGTCCACGATCAGCTGCCATATCGATGATGCACTTCTGACTGATTTCCCACACGGTCTTGTACAGTTTCTTGATATCATCGGGGATATCCACGATGTTTTGGACGGATCCACCAGCCTTTACCATGAGATCTTTCATTTCCTTGGACCACAGACCAACCTTCTTGAGATCATCGACGAGATGTTTGTTGACAACCACAAATTCACCAGCGAGGGTACGCCTCAGGTATAGGTTAGTCGTATAGGGTTCAAAGCACTCGTTGTTGCCTAGGATTTGCGCCGTAGAGGCTGTAGGCATGGGGGCGAGAAGAAGACTGTTCCTAAGACCCTTCGTCTTCACACGTTCTCGCATTGCATCCCAGTCATAGCGACCACTGAACTTTGTCTCACCCTCCCACATGTCTGGTTGGAGAATACCTTGAGAGGCAGGAGAGCCTTCAAATGTCTCGTATGAACCCTCAACTTCCGCCAACTCCGAGGATGCCTCGAGAGCTGCGTGGTACATCGTCTCGAAGATGTGGGCGTTCATGAGACGAGACTCTTCACAGTCGAAAGGGAGACCACAAAGAATAAACACATCGGCGAGACCCTGAACACCGAGACCGATGGGGCGGTGTTTCATGTTCGATCGACGGGCAGTTTCGACCGGGTAGAAATTACGGTCGATGACACGGTTCAGGTTCTTCGTGACAGTTTTGGTGACTTCATGAAGCTTCTCGTAGTCGAACGTCTTCGTCTCTTTGTTCACGTACTTGGGAAGGGCGATGGACGCGAGATTACACACGGATGTCTCATCCTTGTCGGTATACTCCAAAATCTCAGTACACAAGTTGGAACTCTTGATGACCCCTAAGTTCTTCTGGTTACTCTTGGCGTTACACGCATCCTTATACAGCATGTATGGTGTTCCAGTCTCAGTTTGAGACTTTAGGATAGCCTTCCAAACGTCAGTCGCCGGAACAGTTGCGTTGGCGAGACCTTCCTCTTCGTACTTGGTGTACAACTCTTCAAATTCCTTCCCATAGACGTCGGAGAGACCCTTCGCCTTGTCTGGACAAAACAGGGACCAGTTCCCACCCTCTTCCACACGCTTCATGAACAGGTCGGGAATCCACATCGCCGAGAAAAGATCCCTACAGCGTGCTTCCTCGTCACCTTGGTTGAGACGTAACTCCAAAAAGTCCATGATATCTGCGTGCCATGGCTCGAGGTAGACCGCAATTGACCCCTTACGTCGACCAGCCTGGTTCACGTACCGAGCTGTCGCGTTGAAGACCCTCAACATAGGGATAATACCATCAGATTGACCGTTAGTCCCTCTAATATGAGATTTATTCGCACGCACACCGTGGATATGAAGACCGATCCCTCCGGCCCATTTTGAAATCTGTGCACACTCTGTCAGTGTGCCATAAATCCCATTAATAGAGTCCTCTTTGTTTGCAATTAGGAAGCACGAGGACATTTGGGGTCTGGGTGTACCGGCGTTGAAGAGAGTCGGGGTCGCGTGAATGAAATATCCCTGTGACATTTTATCGTAGGTTTCGAGAACGGCTGGGACGTCCTTACCATGAATACCGATAGCTACACGCATAAACATGTACTGAGGTGTTTCGATGAGCTTTCCGTTTACTCGTTGAAGGTAACTTTTTTCTAGAGTCTTGAGACCGAAATATCCAAAATCGAAGTCGCGGTCTGTCTTGATGTGATCCTTGACCTGCTGTGCAACTTCAACCACTTCGTCGGTGATGACATCAGCCTTTTGAAGCTTTCGCATAGCTAAGTGAAAGTTGTTTGGGCAAATCTTATGAATGTTACTCGCCACAATTCGAGTAGCGAGAATCTCGTAATCGGGGTCTGAAGTAATCATACCGATACAAATCTCCGCCGACAAAATGTCAATCTCTTGAGT
>JAPOIF010000171.1 GCA_029979085.1 Methanobacteriota archaeon
CACGGATTTCCCTCAACTTGCTCGAAACACTGGATTCATTCTCTCGACTGTTGTCATTCGTGTTGGTATTGGCATTCCTGGTTACACGGGTGCTACACTGTTCATCCTTTCTGCAGCATTGGCTGCATGTGTTTTACGCCTCAGTCTTCATGACGCAACAGTTGATGAATCCGAATAGGAAATCAAGCTTTGGAAGGCAAAGCGGTACCGAACTACTCTGGCAACATATCATATGTGTGAGATTATAGGTTCCTTCATGCTGAGAAAGCAGACCGTTGTTTTGACAATTTTGTTGCTCCTCTTTTCCCTCCCATCAAATTTTTCAGTAGCTGAGGAGTCCGGAGATGCAACTGTCGTCGAAAAGTTCGGCGTTGGCTTCAATGAAGTTGTGATTGCTGATTCAACTGATTATCTCAACGATCCCCGCGATCTTGAATTCCATCCAGGCCGAGGAAATGAGTTGTGGATTGCAAACAGAGCAACAGATACAATCACAATTGTTGAAAATACTGGGCTCGAAAATCAAACTTCGCAAAACCGAGCTGATTCACATAGGAATCACTTCTTGGAAGAAGTGAGTGCTATCTCATTCGGCGCATACCACCCCGAGTTTGATTATCAATGGGGTTCAGCGCAAGAATCGAGAAATACCTACAACGGGCAAGCAGACCCGAACAATTTCATGGGGCCAGCGTTGTGGCCTTCGTCATTGAATCATTTTGCTGTTGAAAATCAAAACACTGGCAACGGTCTGCTCGGTAGTCACATCGATATGCTCCATGAGTCGCCGTACGGAGTGGGAATTGCTCACGACTACGACAACGTTTACTGGTACAACGATGGCTATTACGGAGAGCTTGTTCGCTACGATTTCCAAGCAGATCATGACACAGGTGAGCATGATCATTCAGACGGAATCGTTCGCAGATACTCCGATATTCAATTGACGCATTCATTTGGGACACCAAGCCACATGATAATGGACAAATCGAATGGTATTCTGTACATTGCTGACGCTGGTGCAAACCGCGTTGTATGGGTGAACACAGACGATACAACAACCACGACGACAAACATCATGAATGACCCATCACAACTCGAACCGCTTGCAGAATACTCAGAGATCACAGATGTTGAATGGGGTGTCTTGGCAACAGGACTGAACCGACCATCAGGCATTGCCCTAGCCGACGGACAACTTTTCGTCTCTGAAAATGGGAACGGGAAAATCGTCGCTTACGATCTCGCCTCCAATGGGAAAAGCGCCGTCCAACTCGATAAAATACAAACATCTGCTTCATCGATTATGGGTCTAGAAGTTGGTCCAAACGGACACCTTTACTACGTCGATAATGGTCAAGATAAGGTTGCTCGAATCGATCCTTACACCGACGAAGACGGCGATGGCGTAGGGGACGAAGTCGATAATTGCCCAAGTATCGCAAACCCCCTCCAGACGAACTTTGACAATGATTCAATGGGCGACGTTTGTGATGCGGACGATGACAATGATTCGATTGTAGACGTTGATGATCAATGCATTCGTGGCCAACTCGATTGGACATCAACATCGCAGACTGACTACGATTCTGATGGGTGTCTAGATGCATTGGAAGATGTGGATGATGACAACGACGCTGTTGAGGACAGTTCAGACATCTGTCCAACAGGAGATCTTGGATGGTCATCATCAACTACAACGGATTACGATTCAGACGGTTGTCAAGATGCACTCGAGGACGTTGATGATGATAACGATAGGGTGTGCGATGCAAGCGAATTGAGCAGCTCTTGGGCATGTACAACGTCAACTGCTAGCGTCGATCTTTGTCCACAGAGTACACTTGGATTCTTTTCGAACACTCAAAACGACGTTGATGGGGATGGATGTGAAGATGATACTGAAGATACGGACGACGACAACGATGGTTTCACTGACGACGTTGATGCCTGTCCGTTGGATGCAGGAACAAGTTCGCTCGGTTCCGAACTTGGCTGTAGCGATTACGATTC
>JAPOIF010000172.1 GCA_029979085.1 Methanobacteriota archaeon
AAGGAAGACTATCTGAAAATCCTCTATGGAAACAATACCACGAATCTGCTGTATGGACTGTTGATTTTCCTCCATAATCGGGAACGTGTTCTGGGCATATCCAAAATGGACCTAAGGAGTGTTCAACGACGTCTCTATGGTAGAAACAACTTCTCATCGTTAGCCAAGACTTCTGTTGTTTGTCTTGTTTCCATTCTTCGTATTTCTTGTGGTACTCAGCCATTGCTCCAGTGTTCACCCAACATCCATTTTCGATGCACAGGTCAAATGAGAAGGTATGTCCATGTTGACCTTGTATTCTTATTGTATATCCATCAAACGAAACAGCCTCATTCTCGTGAATCAATTGGAAGAATGCAAGCCATTGCTTTCTTTCAGCTTTGATTTCATCGTTATCTTCATCATCCTCAAAATGAAGGTCATCCTTCATTGAGGTGAGACAAAGTTCCCAATCTGGCCAAGTCGACCATGTTGTCCCTTCATCGGCTTCCTTCTGGTTGTATGCAAAAAATATCGACATAAGCCCCGATACAGTATCGAGATTTCCGTTATGGTCAATCATTTCTTCTGGTTCTTTGTATTGTTTTTTCATCTTTCGTCCTCCTGGTATTTATTGAGATTGGCAGGGGTACCCGGAATCGAACCGGGATCCTGAGATCCGAAGCCCCAGATGCTATCCTTTACACCATACCCCCATAGCAAATCAACAGACTGAACTGCCTGTTGCGTCAATATCGATTGTTCATCGAACCCAACGGAATTGGGATTGACAGCGATTGCAATCCCTCCAGAACAACTGTTGTGGCATGTTTTTTCCTCCGTTGCATACAGCCTATACACTCACAGTTAATAAATGTTAAGTAAAAATTTGGAAACAACGGTATGGTTCTTCGCGTTAGATTCAAACAACATTGCACACTGGGGTGTTCATGCACATCGTCATGGTATCAGGCGAATACCCTCCGCGTTGGGGTGGAATGGGTTCTGTCGTGTACCATCTTGCAGGCCATATGGCGCAACGTGGGCATAAAGTGACTGTCATTACCCGTAAACACAAACAGATGCCACCAACGCAGACAGGCGTCGAAGTGATTCCAGTCCGTTGGGCTCCCCTGCCCATGTCGTTTACCAAATCCTTTGGCAAGCATGCAATTAAGGCTCTCAATCAACTCAAACGACGCAGATCAATTGACGTCGTCAGTGTCCATCTCCCACTTGTTTCTTGGACTCGTAAGCAGTTTCGTTACATTGAACAGAACATCGCTCCTGTCGTAAGCACGTTACACGGTTCCTGGATTGGTGAGCGAGAGGGCGTTCGCCGAGCTGCTTTGAATCGTGAGGCAGCTACATGGAGGAATCCAAACGACCTTGCCATTCGCCTTACGGCTGGCTGGTATGCGCGTTATGAACGTGCAGGCGTTCTTGAATCGACATGTTGTGTGGCAGTTTCTCGTTCAACGAAAGATGAATTCCATGAATTCTACAAGATACCTGACGATTCGGATATTGAAGTCGTTCACAACGGATGCGATGCCCGAGTCTTCAGGCCACCGAACAAGGATCATGAAGGTGAACAACTCGCTCACGAGCGTCTTCGAAAGGAGTATGGATGTGCAGATGAAGAAGCACTCAATTACGATCCGAAAACAAAGACGCCAATGATTCTCGCAGTCGGTCGACTTGTTGCACGAAAAGGATACGTCTCACTGTTACGCGCATTACCTCTGATTTTGAAAGAGCATGAAAATGCCAAACTCGTCATTGTTGGCCGAGGCCACATGAAGAAAAAACTCCTGAAAATTGCAGAAGAATTAGGCGTTAGCCAGTCGCTTTTCATCAAGAGTGCAATGTCCTTTGAGGATCTTGCTCAGCACTACCGTTCAGCAGATTTGGTCGTCTTCCCATCCTATTACGAAGGTCAAGGACTCATTCCACTTGAAGCACTTGCATCAGGGACTCCCGTGGTTACGGTTGACCAAGCACCATTGACAGAAATGATTGACG
>JAPOIF010000173.1 GCA_029979085.1 Methanobacteriota archaeon
CTGTTTGCCATATCATCCATTCTACTCGCCTTTATCGTTCCGGGTGAAGATTTTGAATCGATTTTGGCACTTGTTGCCTCAAGTCTTGGTAATACAGGACCAACAATTGGTAATTACGGGCCAACAGAAACATGGGCAGGTCTCAATTCTGGTGCCTTGTTGTTAACATCGATTCTCATGTGGTTTGGACGTTTGGAATTGTTAACCGCCGTTATTCTCTTGCATCCACATACATGGCGATCTGAATCGAAAGATCAAGCACCTCGAGGAGCATTGGCTCGTCTCAAGCGCATGATCTCAAGAGAACCGCATGAAGAATCAGAACAGGGTCCTTTGAGCTGAGTCTCGCTTTGGCTCAGGTTCCTCTTCAATCTCTGATTCAGGTTCAGCAACGTCCACATGGAGCTCCTCGAGTACAGAATCGATAACTGGATCTTTCCATTGCTCCTCTGCCTGTTCATACGCCTGAATCAATGCCTTTGTGGATTTACGAGAGACTGGTAGATTACACAAAGCCACATGTTCATCAGCACTTAGCCCTAATGCCAGTGAAATCTCGAACCGATTCGGATCGCCAAAAACAGGATTCTCTTGATGAAGTGCACTCAGCAACGGCATGAATTCTCGACGTACTGTGGATTTGCTGGTTTTGGAAACGTTTGCGAGATGCGTAATGATGGCAGGTCGTGCCCACGAGCCTGACCGTCTCAGATAATTCGGATAGCTTGGATAAATTCTGGCAGGTAAGGCTTGATTGTTGGCAACACTTGCGGATAAGGACGCTAAATGGAGTGTCCAATACGAGGAATGATGAGCAAGATCACGATAACGACTCTCGACCGAACGATCAGCGAGAACGAGGGCTTTCGAACCTCGACGCATTGCAACAACATCAAACAATGACGAATTGTTCCAATGCACCCAATTCATCAAATCGGAGGGTTGTTTATCGATACTGCGCCCAATCGTAACTGCGTCGGTTGCAGATTCTGACCGATATAAGGATTCCATCCCAGGAAACACTTCCGTTGTCATGTCACGCACGCCGGCTGCAAGATGCTCTCTCACCATCTCTGGATTGAGTGCATCCATGTCTCCAGATGAAAGCACTTGCAAATCTCGAACCAGTGCACGCAAGTCCCCATGATTTCCATCAACAAGCGTATCGATTGCATCGTTTGTGTAGCCTATGCCTTCCTCACGAAGAACCCGACGAGCAATTCTGCGAAGCGCCTCATCAGAAACACGATCGAATGTAACCGTAATGAGGTGACGATTAAATCGATCTTTGGTGTTTCTCCATGTCGATGATGAGCGACCCCAGAGTCCCATCACATCGTTGCATGCTAAGATAACAGGTTGTTTTGTTGATTCAAGAAGTCGCAACAATTCTGCTTTACCTCCTGAATCACCAGCGAGCGATACCGATTCATCGTCCTCAATGCCTTTCCGGATACGATCTTCACTCACAGCCCGTAGACCGCCCCCAATATGATCAACCTCATCCAAAAGAATGAGCGTACGTTGTTGAGGTTTGTTTGGATCGTGAAACAGCGAACGGTGTGTAGATGATTGTGTCGCAGCCTTTCGTATAGCAATCGCATTTCGAGCATCGCTCGCATTGAGTTCAATGACCGTCCAACCCATATCCTGAGCTATTGCACGAGCAACCGTTGTTTTTCCAACACCAGGAGGTCCGACGAGAAGAATCCCTTTCTTTTTTGGTTGACCTTTGACCCAGTCATCGAGCCATTCTCGGATTTTACGTCGCTGACCTTCATTGCCTTCGAGTTGGTGTTCCGAAGTGGGGCGGTGCCGTTCAGTCCAATCTGAAGCACCGGTCATAGTTTTCCAACCTAACGACGGTTCTTGAAGATGTTTCTACTCTCAAAAGAAAGGGAGTTCATCGATTGCCATTCGTGTTTGCGAACCATCGTTTCGATGTCGAATCGTAACCGTCCCGTCTTCAATGGATTGGTGATCGACCGTGACACAAATC
>JAPOIF010000174.1 GCA_029979085.1 Methanobacteriota archaeon
CATTCAATTTCTCAATTCCGGCGTCGTCGCAGTTAGATGCCCTCACGCCTGGATTGAAGAATGTAGTGTTATGTCCAATCGCTCCCTGAAATACAGCTGCACAAAGCGTTACTGCGAGTAAACACTTGTTGGTCGCCGAGTTTGTTAAGGCGGACCACATTGCTTTGTCTTGCTTCTTCACCAGATCAGCCCCTTCTCTCACAATGCGCTTCTGCTTCTTCTTAAACGTTGTGGTCTTATCTTGATTTGGACTGGGCTTGAAATTGTCAAGTTCGACAATCTTTTCTTCTGTGAGATAGCAACTGCAGCTTCCACCTGTGGCTTCCAAGCATGTGTGGCACATATGCTTCTCGCATTTACCACAAGTATTCAGGATCATGACTTGTTTTTCGCCGCAGTAAAAACACGCGAGTTCATCACCTTCCCAAGCTGCAACGGACTCGGGCACGTCTTGGTAGGTTACATGAGCTGTGTGGTTTACTGGCGCATCCATGTCATCTTTGAAACCTGCTGGGTCATCGACGTACGGGTGAATGATGCAGATCATCTTGACAACGTGGAGGTCGTCACTATCTGAATTCTGCAAACTTTCAATCACGTCTTCGATTGCGGTGAAATTGCCCAGCGGTACTTGTTCTTCCAGCAAAGTCCAATTTCGTCCAATCGAGCGGGATGCGCTCCGATTGACAACAAGGATGTAAGTGGTTTTCACTATACCCTTATCTGCCCAACTGCTTGGCACGTTTATTCTGGACGTTTTCGGTTCGAATTTCAGGTCGAGTCGGATTTTGTCGTTTGACTCTCCTGTTGCTCCTGGGCCTATGTAGATAGTAGAATTCGACCGCTTGTCTATCTCGTCCAGATGTCGGAATGCATTTTCGCAGAAGTCGGTCCTTGTACAGTCCGAGTCGTAGTCGACCAATCGAAGGCGTTTGAAAACTTCATATTTCCAACGACATTTTGACCAATCTTCGCCCGTGCCATAATTGCAAAGTTCTCGGTGCCATTCCAAAGTTTCGTCTGAAAGGTTATCGATGTTCCTCGGCCTTTGCACTTTACCTTTCCCATCTTTGTTCTTGGAATCTTTCCCTTTGCCTTTGCCTTTCTGATCTTTGTCTTTGCTTTTGGATTCTTTGCCTTGTGGCCGTGCACGTGATGCATCGGGCCTTCTGCGTGAACGTGACCTGTCTCTGACATGAATTCTAGGTCTGGATCGGCTTCTTCCTCTTTCTCGAGATGGTCGCTCTGATCTGTCTCGTGACTTCGATCTCTTTGCTCTTCTTTCTTCATTAGTGTCGGGATTGCCGTCAGCGCTTCTTTCCGTTCCCACAACACTAACGTCTGATCGATGGTCTTCGAAAGATGATGAGCGCGATCTGCTTCTGTTTCGTTCCTCGTGGAGGAAACCGTCAACCGTATCTCCGCCAGTTAATTCCGGCCAATCGCTCTTGCGTGGGATATCTGTTCGCGCTTTGTTTCTCGCGGTGCCTATGGATGTCCCGCGATGGCGACTTGAATCTTCGGAGTCGGTGTGACGATCAGCGTCATCCTCGAGATACGCTGCTGTTTCAGGATCTCTTCTTGCTGCTGCCGCTTCTTCAGCCTTTTGGTTTGCCCTCCGCTTCTCTTCTCGCCAGTCGGTTCCGTCCTCAGAATCTGATTCTGAAGGTGACTGCGCGCGCACTACTCGAGCCTTCTTCGATCCAGCATTATCGTCGAACAATGCCTTGTTCTTGTTCTTTGCTTCTTGATAGGATCTCGATGGCGCTTTTGGAGTCGCTGGCAGAACACGGGGTTCTGAAGCTTTACGTGAACCGTAGAAGCGATTAACACTGCTTTTGCTGTAAGCAACAAGCATCTGGCGAAAGTTGTGCTCCGTCATGCCGTTGGTCAAGAGAAACTCAATAACGCCTTGAGGTGTCTCGAAGGTTTGGATGGCTTGCCAAACTCCCATCTCCGGAATGAAGACTTGGAGGGACTTTGT
>JAPOIF010000175.1 GCA_029979085.1 Methanobacteriota archaeon
CCTGTACGATGCTTGGAATCGATTTCCGCTATGCTGTTCCCGAAGGTTATGAGCCAGCAGAAGATGTCGTCGAACGATCAATGTCGTATGCAAATGAACATGGTTCAGAATTAACACGAACCATCGACCCGAAGGAAGCCGTCAAAGATGCCCACGTTGTCTACACCGACGTTTTCATTTCAATGGGTGAAGAACACCTAGAAGACAAAATGAAGTCGTTTTCCGGATACCAGGTAAATGAAGAAATGGTTTCAGGCATGGATGATGAGTGGCGTTTCATGCATTGCCTGCCAGCTCACCGTGGTGACGAAGTAACAGATTGGGTCATGGATCACGAGCATTCAATTGTGTTCGATCAAGCAGAAAATCGGATGTGGGCACAAATGTCGCTTTTGTGCTATTTTATCGCACCTGAGGCATGGGATGCGATGGGTGAATTCATGGGTCTTGTCTAAACAAGAATCGTGACAATAAAACTAACCAGGCCGAGGAGCATAGCAATTCGAAGTCGAGTTGCTGCAACGTAATCTTCACCTTTCCACATGGGCCCATTCAAACTCATGAGTATGAAGATTGCAGGGGATTGCAAGACCAATTGCCCGAAGGAGAATGGTCCTTGCCAATACGGTATGTAGAGGAAGACGATTCCAACAAGCGTGAGAACATAAGCAATCATTCGACAATTTTCTTTTCCAATCTTCATTGGTAATGTCTCTCTCGAACCCGAATCTGCTTCCATATCTTGGCAGTCCTTGATGATCTCACGTGCCAGGTTGACGAAGAACACAACTCCTGCAACATACCAGCAAAGAGCAGCCCCTAATCCCTCTATAGAAGAGGCGCCATAGAGAACAACAGCGGCTACAAGGAATGAGATTGAAACGTTGCCAATCAATCCTCTCTGTTTCGTTCTTGGACCGTGATCGTACGTCAGCATGAGAAGGACTGCCAAGGCATATATTCCAACAGTATACTCTTGTCCGCCATCCATCAAGTATGCACAAGCGATGAGTGATGCAAGGCTCATCATCGAGAGTAAACCAATCAATACCTTTGCCTCATCGATGGTGATTGTTTCGTTGGCGAGAGGTCGATCTGGATGCGCAACTCGATCGATTTCAACATCGCTAAGGTCATTCAGTGTATTTCCTGCCGCCATAAAAAAAAGAACGGACAACGTTGCTAACGCAACCTCTGGATAATCGAGCAGTGCTTCAAAATCAAGCATCGCAAACGCAGCACCAAGCGGAGTCGCTATCAAGGCCAAACCAAGATTCTTGACACGCATCAACTGAATCGATGCAACAAGTTTGTTGGCCATGGTTCAGCCAAGGGTCATCAACACTTGTTCCTTTTCTTTTCAGGCGGTTGCACGAGCCCAAACACAGACACGCATTCGGAAACCACCAATGTCAGTGTTTTCATCAAAACCTACCTTGATGAAACGACGGTCACGTGCAAGTACATTGCCGAGTTGGTTCATGGTTGCACCCCAGCGGAAGCGCTGATTGACGTGATCGAGGATATCATTGGTGTTGGCTTCTTCAACGGATTCAAGATACTCGTCAATAGCATCTCTCAAGCGCTTGGTTCTCGACATCAGGCCTCACCTCGAAGGGCAGCTCGCTTGATGAGGTTACGAATGCTCGTCGTGACGGTTGGAACTGTTGTTTGTCCTGGCTGGTGCCATGGCGTCCATGTCATGTCCTTGCTTCGATCGGGTAGTTTCCCACTTCCGGAAGCATACATCGTTGTTGTTCGGTGGTACCAGAGTGGCTCCTCAGTACCGGTTTGCGTTGCTGTCAGATCAGCAAAGTTTGTTGGAACGTTGTTGTTCATGGAGCAAGATTCTCAGGCGGCCGTATATCAACAGAAAAATGAGAGGTGAATGAAAAGTGAAAGTAAAACCGCAGAACAGTACCACGTTTCTTCCCGTTGTTGGAAAACGAAAAGTGAAC
>JAPOIF010000176.1 GCA_029979085.1 Methanobacteriota archaeon
AAAAATAATTATTTCTTTATTGTCAGCTTTCGCATTTGTTTACTTTAGATTTCCATTTAGGAATTTATGTTTCTGGTTAATCTTTATAACGTTGATGCTTCCTGTTGAAATGTTGGCCGAGGAACAGTCCTGGAATTGCTGCCAAGAGTGCGGCAAGGATGGGGCGAAAGGCGCCCCACATACCGACTCCAAGAAAAATTTCTCTCCAGATTTCGGTAACAAGACGCCAAGGGCTCAGTTTGGACTGTCCGGTTGCAACCATACGCCTCATGGAACGGTTTGTGCAATGGTTTGTCAATCTGTTGCCAATTTGTCAGCAAAATCAAGAACATTCAACCATAGGACGTGTCATGCCACGAGTGCTTCTGACTGGATTTGGTCCATTTGGGAGTCACGAAGAAAACCCAACGGAATCAATTGTTAACGCATTCCCATCTCTCCTTCCGATCAAGAATCCATTCGGTCGGGGGTCGAGTGAAATGTCGATTGAGAAACGTATCTTATCGGTCGATCATGCGGGTTCGATATGGACGGCGACGCAATTGGATGCTCGCGAATGGGACGCCATCCTTCACCTTGGCCTGTGCGGAGAATGCACTCGGCCCCGAATTGAACTTCAGGCAGAAGACCTGCTTGACATGCGTATTCCTGACAATTCCGGCCGCCAAGTCAATGGTGCACAATTGAGCGGAATGGGAAACCTACCAACCTCTGTTCCAGTAAAGAAGTGGAGGCTTGATGATTGGGATATTGACCTCGACCTCTCGATGGATGCTGGGAAGTACATATGCAACGAAACATACTATCGTTCACTTGAAGCCCTTCATCAACACCAATTTGCCATTCCATGCCTCTTCCTCCATTTGCCTTCAACCGAACATATGTCCCTCAATGAATCAACAAAACTTGTTCGAAAAACATTAGCTCACATGCTGTACAAACCATCGATTAAAGTCGCAGCAGGTATGTTCACGTCGGAACTCGGCTTTTTGGCAATGAAACGGGGTCCAGACGAACCCAAAGCAGGGAAATGGGAATTCCCTGGAGGAACAATAGAACAAAACGAATCGCCGGAGGACGCCTTGCTTCGAGAGCTTAACGAAGAACTCAATGTTGAAGCAACGATTGTCAAGAAAGCGGGCATATGGACGTATACCTATCCCTTTCTCCATGTTGAAATTCATGCATACATTGTCGAGACAGAGGATGTAGATGCTATTCAATTATCTGTTCATAGTGAAATGAAATGGATTTCAAGTTTCGATGACTTATCACTCGATTGGTTGGAAGCAGACATCCCGATTGTGAAGGATCTTCTGAACGGACATTACTGATGCCACGTTGATGCTTCTCCTGTCCCGTCCATGGCGGATTCATCATGCAATTGGCGCGGAACAGTTTGTCGCCCTTGATGCCATGTACAGGCTTCAATCCAATCGGATAACCCCATGCCTTCGAGCGTAATCTCGAAACTACCACCCAACGGTGTATCGTCAAACGCAAACGCAATCTTTCCAGCGAATGCTGCTAATCGTGAAATCCGGAATATTGTTTTCTGCGCCCCCAATTCTCTTCCCATCGCATCCATGGCCGTATCAAGGATGGCTTGTTTACGCAATTGTTCAAGAAATGACTCAAATGAGAGGTGCTTGCATTCAATGTCAATCATCTGTTTGCTCGGGAACGTTTGCGTTGGAATTTCTCCAACAACAGCGTCAGGAAATAAGCGTAGTATGGCATCTGCAACATTCTTTCCATCGTCACCAGGCCGAAGTACTGTACGTAACGTTACCTCAATACCCTCGTCGCGTCCGTTGTAGACCAACGGCTTCAGTTCCATAGAGCAAGCAAGAAGAAACCGCTTTTCAACCTGCTTGTGGATGTGAAGTATCAAAACAGATTTGATACAGAGCGGAACAATGCGAGATTCAGAACCATGGCTGGCAACGGTTTTAC
>JAPOIF010000177.1 GCA_029979085.1 Methanobacteriota archaeon
AGCCATGGAGAATCCATCGAAACACACCAAGAATTTGCGTTGAATTCGCACGCATTTCTGACATTTGAGAGTCGGTCAAAATCGCCGTTAATCCAACAACTTTGTCAAGGGCACTTCCACCATTCCAACGTATCTGTCCAAGTCGGAATCGATTGATGAAGTCAATACCTGTGAAGATCGTCACCCAAACAACAACCACTTCAAGAAGGGGATCTAATCCCATCAAATCAAGCGTTCCCCATGTTGACCAAGAGAAAATTATCCAAATCCATGCAACGAGGAACAGTTGAAACAGCCGAGCAAACTTTGCGAGTTTTCTGAGCAACACCAAATCGTGTGAAAGAATCAATTCCAACGCGATAAAGAGGCCGACGGTAAGCGTAATGATGCCGCTTGAGGCAAGTCCGAACCATCCGATATCACCAATACGCCATGCTTCCAACAGAGCCACAAAGGCCCATGCAAGAGCGATAACAGAGGCACCGTTGACTGCAGCTTGCATCGTGTAGAGTGGGTCTCTTCCGTCTTTGAGAACGGACAATCCTCCCATTAACCGTACTTCGAATCCTGATTCGTCAACGATGCCTCGGCTGGCTGCAGTCATACCTCCAATGGCCTGAATTCGCGCGGTTTCAACAATACTCTCGGATTCATCCTCGTCGTTTCCATTGGACCAATTTGATCCTCGACTCGCCGCATGGGCAGCGCCTGCGCCTCGACCTTTTCGTCCAGCAGAACGCGATTTTGCCCATGCTCGAATTTCGGCAGAAATGATGTCTTCAACCTGATCTTCGTTGAGTGGAGCACCGTGATCCGTGTACAACCAACGACACTGGATTGGAACAGGGGCGGGGTCGACGTCCGGAGCAACCATCTGGAATTGCCCTGGGCCAAGGGTTGGCAATTGTGCAACCAGGTCTTGATCCCCTCCGCTCTCTTTCAGAAGATGGCGAACCTTCTCAACATCCTGCGGTTGAGTGAATCGTCCAATGAAGGTCGTATTGGCTTGAGCGAGAATCTTGTAGTCAACATCGGAAACGTTCTGTGTCGCTAAGACACAGGCAACACCGTATTTTCGTGCCTGTTTGAAGATGAGTTTGATGAGATCTTTTGCGGGGGGATTACGAGGATGCGGTGGAAGATAGGGGGCAACTTCATCCATGAAAAACAGGAGTTTCAATTCCCCATCGGCAGGTTGTTGTGTCAACATCCAATCATACAGTTCACGGGAAAGTTCCTGGACAAAATACTGCTTTTGGGCTTCATCTTGAATCGTATTCAGGTACACGATGTTGAGTGGTATCTTTCCGGGAATCGCAGGTTCAACAAATGAATCAATGTCGATTGGGACGCCATTGGAAAACAGGAGTTGATTGACACCGCTGGAGAAGGCTGCCAGACGTCGAGCCAAATCATTGCGAGTCGTCTTCGGCAATCGTTCTTCGAAATCCGTAAGTCGATGCTCAAACATGACCTCGTCCCAACTTGGAACATCGGGCTTCTCTCCTTCATCATCTTCGATAAAACAGTGCGGATACAGGTATCGTGTGAATTCATGATGCGGTTCCCGCACCACACGAGCGAGGGATTGAAAATCGCCTACATCAAGGCCACAACGCGTTCCTTCGACGAGAATTTCGTAAAGGAATGGCTTGACAACCTTGCCTTGTGCCTTTTCGACATCGTATCCAGCAAGACTGGTGAATCCAGCTGCGACCATGTCCCATGCCGTGATGGCTTCTTCGGGATCGAGATCTGCAGGCGGTGCTCGGAATGGATCGATGCAAAGGGGTAGGCCTTTGCTTCGAAGTGGTGTCCAAATCCGTACTTCGCTGTTCTCAAGCAGCTTACGCTTCCGGTCAACATCACCATCTCGCTCGAGAAGTTCAGATTCATCAATACCAAGAGCAAGACGAGCAAGATCTCCTTGTGGGTCGATGATAAGCGCTGGAA
>JAPOIF010000178.1 GCA_029979085.1 Methanobacteriota archaeon
AGGATGAAGAGAACGAAGAAAAAATGACAGAATCAATTCCTGTTGAAGAAGCATCCAATGAAATGCTCCCCCTTGACCAATTGAAGGAAACTGTAGTTGCTCAGTATGGAGATGATGCTCGATTAATTTTGGATTCAATTGATGAGGTTGAAGCCATACTTCTCCGCCGTCAAGCAAGGGCGAAAGGTGAATTTGATGATGCAAAGGCCATCATCCATCTGTCGGGATTATCGAAAAAGTATGAATCAGCAGGAATGACTCCCGTTGATGCTCTGAAGGAAGTCGATCTATCAGTCGTCCAAGGTGAGATGGTTGCAGTGATTGGACCATCTGGTTCGGGAAAATCAACACTCCTGCAAATGATGGGTGCATTGGATGTTCCAACCACAGGTGGTGTGAGGATTAATTTCCAAGAATTATCCGAGTTGAACCCGAAGGAACTGACCCAATTTAGAAGCCAAACTGTGGGTTTCGTATTTCAAAAATTCAACCTCATCCCTAATTTGAGTGCATTGGAAAATGTCTCAATTGCGATGGAATCCACGAAAATGAACCGTCAAGAAAGGAGGTCGAGAGCTGCCGAACTTCTCAAAGAGGTTGGACTTGGCAAGCGAATGAGCCATCTCCCCGGACAACTTTCAGGTGGTGAACAGCAGCGAGTTTCCATTGCCAGAGCATTGGCGAATCACCCGAAGATCATCTATGCAGACGAACCCACAGGGTCGCTCGACTCAAAGACGAGTAGGACAATCATCCAACTGTTTGACAGAATCAGAAGAGACTTCAACACGACCATCATTATTGTCACACACAATCATACAATTGCAAAGCATTGTGATAGAACTGTGAAAATCAAAGATGGGAGAATCAAGTAGATTGGTGATATTCGTGGGAAGGGACGTGACAAAGACAGAGAAAAGAATGAGGAGCGTTGAATGACATGAACAGAGATTTTGTCTGGTTCGTTATCGTTATTATCCTAGGCGGCAATACCTTAGTTATGCTTAATTCAGAAGAGGCAACAGACCCAAATCTGATTGATATTGAAGAATTAACTTGTTCACTTGGTGAGATAATGGTGAGCAATGTTTCACTAGGTGAAGGATACGAATGTACTGGGTTCGACCCGCATAGCATAACTCACGCACACCCTGCTCCGGTGTTGTCTGTGAGCAACGTTATTGACAACGGTTCCGCCATCGCTATTTTTGGTGATGTTGACCATCTTCACCCCAATGAAATTAGTGTCAGGTTGAATCTTGACGAGGACGTCACCATCTCCACACAACCGAACATGGACGGAGCCTGGTCGCTCACTGTGAATAGCAGTGCTGAACAGTTCTATCTCAACATCACGGCCAACCACGATTTGGAGGAAACAACCTCAAACACTACATTCATCGAAATCAATCGAACGGCTTCTGCAGAAGAGAACGGAGACACGGTTCAATCACAGAATTTCTCGATCCTGTCCGCATATCACGGTCTCGACGAACTCCCGTTTCCTGCGAACCTCCTGTGTGGGTTTAACGTGGCTGGCGATGACGGAATGCCGGTCGTGTTCTCGACGCAATTGCAGGCCGACAGCGTCGTCCCGGAATCCTTCTTGGTGATACGCTCCGACGGCGAGAGTGTGGTGCCAAACTGCGCCACTCTCCATCCCGCCGATGAGCCTCTTGAGCAGCGCACCGTCTTGCTGACTGGCGACTTCGGCACATTCGGAGAAACGCCCATACGGGTTGAAATCACCGGCCCCCTGCTCACTGTTGACGGGGATTCCCTTCTCGGTTTGAGCACCGAAGACATCACCCCACTCGAAGACGGCCCCCAAGTCGTCCTCGCCGAACGCTTCGCACCCGATACCAACGGCCTCGCTGGAGAGTGTCCCGACGGCACCGTTCAGGTTGTCCAGCTCACTTGGGAAGGAGGTGTAACAGGTCCCGACA
>JAPOIF010000179.1 GCA_029979085.1 Methanobacteriota archaeon
ACGACCTACACGATTTGGGCGAACAACTCCGGTGGATCGTCCTCGTTCACCATTACACTCACCATCAACGATGAGGCTCCTGGTCCGTTCGAATACAACCCAGAAAACAACACCTGGACGAACAATTCCTACGTCAACATCGGACCGTCGTTCATCAATGAAACGAGCGGAAACGGCTCAACTTGGCAGGTAGCCGACATTCAGAGTGGTCAATCAGGTAGTGTACCCCCTTCTATTTCGTATGGCTGGAGAATTGTGGTCGATGATACCGTGTATTTCACCGCAAATGATGGAATCACAGGTTATGAATTGTGGGCGTACAACACCTCAAATGGAACGACATGGCAAGCGGCTGATATCAACAGTGGGTCAGGCAGCTCGCTATCTTCGATCTTAGATGTCAGACCTATGGCCATCCTCGTTGGCGAAACCATCTATTTTTCAGCCGACGATGGAAGTTCAGGAGTAGAACTCTGGGCTCACAACACGTCCAGTCATTCTACATGGCGAGTGGCTGACATCAGAAGCGGTTCAGGTGATAGTCAACCGGGTAAGGACATGTACGTCCTCATTGGAGATATCCTTGTTTTCGATGCAACAGACTACTATAATGGAAGGGAGTTGTGGACGCACAACACCGCCACCAATTCTACGTCGCGCGTCACTCAACTCGCTAGTGGTTCAGCTGGCATTAGTGCTGGAACCTATATGTTAACGGTTGTCGGCAGCAGGGTGTACTTCGACTGCAACACTGGAACATCGATTGGGTGGGAACTCTATGCGTATGATACCACCAATACTTCTGCATGGTTGGTGGCTGACATCAACAGCGGATCGGATCATAGCATTCCAGGGTATAAGGGTGGTGCAGCCCTCATTGGAGATACCTTGTACTTCTCTGCTGAGGATGGAAGCACAGGCGATGAACTGTGGGCGCATGATACCTCGAATCATTCCACATGGCAGGTGGCTGACATCAACAGCGGTGCTTCCGATGGACTATCATGGAAGACTGAACTTGCTGGTGATACAGTCATTGATGGTGTGATTTATTTTACAGCCACCGATGGAAATACAGGCCATGAATTGTGGGCTCATAGCACCTCAAATGGAACAACATGGCAAGTGGCTGACATTAACAGCGGCCCTGGGAACAGTGATCCAATGGATCGAATGGGTCTTATCATCAGTGGTGACACCTTCTATTTCAATGCCAATGATGGATCGACTGGTGATGAATTGTGGGCGCATGATACCTCGAATCACTCCACATGGCGAGTGACTGATCTGAACAGTGGTAGCGGTGATGGATACGGTTGGACGTTGGATGTCATTGGTGATACCCTCTATTTCATCGGTGATGATGGAAGTACTGGCGATGAATTGTGGGCATACGATACATCCAACCAATCAACATGGCTCGTCTATGACATTTATACCGGTCCAAACAATAGTAGATTTGGCGATAATTGGCTCAAGGAAGTACTTGTTGGTAATCATTTGGTCTTCACAGCCGATGATGGATCAACTGGTGAAGAATTCTGGGCGCATTACCCATCCTCCATCAACTACCAGACGAATACGGGTGGTAACGTCACTACGTGGGCCATCAACGCCAGTTTGCCAAACGGTCTCTCCTTCGGCACCAACAACGGAACCATCTACGGAACACCGACCGAACTCTGGACACAAACCTCCTACATGGTTTGGGCCAACAACAGCGGTGGCTCAAGCGTGGCCTACCTCAACATCACCGTGGTTGACGAAGTCCCAACCCTTTCCTATTCACCAAGCACCCTTGTCTTGACCAAGGGCAACCAGAGCAGTGACTTGCAACTCAATGCGACCTTGACCGGTTCGGGCACTGTCACCTCGTGGGCCATCAATGCG
>JAPOIF010000017.1:0-2132 GCA_029979085.1 Methanobacteriota archaeon
GAAGAAGTCAGAAACGGCCTCTGAAGTTTGTCCAGAGTGCATGAGCGATGACGTTCGCCGTAAAGGTCCTCGAAACATACGTTGCAACGTTTGTTACCACGAATGGGTGTAAACAATGGTTCGGATAACCATCTCTGGTCATCCAGGGAGCGGCACGAGTACTCTCGTTCAATTGCTCTCTGAGACGAAAGCATGGTCGAGCCTCAATGGAGGAGAGTTGTTTCGTCAAGAAGCAAAACGGAGAAACATGACACTCGCCGAATTCGGACAATTGTGCAAAGATGACCTTGAGGTAGATCGTGCATTGGACGCCCTGTTGAAGGATGAAATGCTCCGAAGTGATGAAGATGCTCCTTCCATCATCGAGAGTCGATTATCAGGTTGGTGGGCTTACCAACTTGGGCTTGAGATTCCCCGAATCTGGCTTGATGTGGATGAGAAAGAACGTGCGCATCGGGTTCAGGCACGTGAAGGTGGGGAGATTGATACCATCATTGAAGAAAGCAGGATTCGAGCGGATGTTGATGCACAACGTTTCCTTGAATTGTATCAATTGCTTCCTGAACAGGAGGAGCCATACACGCACCGAATCAACGCTAGCAGCCTAAACCCTCAAGAAGTGCTGGCTCGGGTTCTTGATATTGTGGAGGAATTAGAATGAGTGGAATCATGGTTCTCGATGCGGAAGCTGAAACAGATGATGCGATTGGCACATATCCAGATCAACGCACCATTGAGCAACGTTTGGAATCAGGGTTCTTTCTTCTTGACAAGGGCGCTGGACCAACATCGCATCAAGTTGCTGCGTGGGTTCGAGACATGCTCGAATTACCAAGACTCGGTCACGGAGGAACACTCGATCCATTTGCGACAGGTGTTCTTCCCTTAATGGCTGGAAAGGCCATGCGTCTCACGAAGCAAATCCTTGAACACAACAAGACATACATTGCCGTCTTTCAATTCAAGGATGAAGTTGAACAGGAGGCACTTGATGCGGTCATGAAGCAATTGACTGGGCGAATTTACAACGTACCGCCAGAAATCTCTGCCGTTCGTGTCCAAGTTCGTACACGAAAGATTCATGATTTTTCACTTCTCGATCAATCCTCAAAACACATCGTGGCTCGTATTCGCTGTGAAGCAGGGACCTACATTCGTACCATGGCGAGAGACATGGGCTTGTTGCTTGACCAACCCGTTGAATTGAGAGAATTGCGACGAGAAGATTCTGGACGTTTTTCGCTCGACGATTGTGTTGAATTGCATGAAATCGCAGATGCGATTTGGCTTTGGAAGGAATGCAATGAGGGAGAAGCACTCTTGCGAATGCTTCATCCGACTGAAAAGTTGCTGGCTGGACTACCTCGAATCGTTGTCAAAGATAGCGCAGTCGCAGCACTCGCACATGGAGCTCCATTGCTTCGACCTGGACTTGTATCCATTCCAGACGACTTAAGTTCTGGACAAAACGTACTCGTTACCAGTATCAAAGGCGAGGCAGTTTGCTTCGTCAAAGTGAACACTGACAGCGAAAGCATCTCCAAGATGGAAAAGGGTGAAATCGCTCGCCCATCAGCTGTACTGATGAACGATGATGTCTATCCTCGTCGTTGGTGATCATGCTTCAAAGTACTCTTCGTAGATGAACTCCTCTGTTTCAATTCGTATTTTCAATTCTGACATGTCCCCACATCCGTCCCATCAGCAATGCTGAACGACCCCCACAGTCTTGGAACATAGTTGGCAAAAATCCTCACCGTTATGAATGTTCACGTTCTTCTGGACATTATCCGACAACACGACTCCGTTTCTAGAGCGAAGTCATCAGCCAAAGAATACAGGGTCATCTGAATCCATCCACTGTGGATGTTTGACCATACATTTCCTGAATGTTTCACTCTCAAGCATCGTCTTGAGCCAGCGATGGAGATGTGGAAGTGGGAGTTCATCGAACCATTTCCGATTGGTATTTGCGAATTGCCGGACAAAGGGTGAAAGCGCATAGTCGGCGATTGTGCATTGATCTCCACAGAGATATTGTTGCCCTGACAGACGGTTGTTGTATTCGTTCAAGAAAGCAACAACATGGCTTCGATGCTCCTCGGGAGCGAGGGGATTTTCGTATCGATTGT
>JAPOIF010000017.1:2223-21611 GCA_029979085.1 Methanobacteriota archaeon
TGACAGACGGTTGTTGTATTCGTTCAAGAAAGCAACAACATGGCTTCGATGCTCCTCGGGAGCGAGGGGATTTTCGTATCGATTGTTGTACTTATATCGATCAAGATGATACTTGAAATCACCATCATTTCCATCGACAAGTTGCATCCAATCGCCGACAAGGAGGGATTCATCAAGTGCCCACAGCATGATATCCATACTTTCCTCAAGCACGGTTCCATCTTCAAGCAAAAGAACTGGAACCGTTCCTTTTGGAGAGATTTCAAGCATATGTTCTGGACGGTCTCTCAAAACAACCTCACGTAGTTCGACTTGAATTTCTGCAACGAGTAGTGCCATTCTTGCACGCATCGCATAAGGGCAACGTCGAAAGCTGTAGAGGATTGGATGTGCCATACAATCACTCATATTTTCGAATCTTTGCAGGTGCGAGCAATGTGAAACCGGCAACAATCAAGACCAAAGCAATGAGACTACCAACGTAGATCGTTGTCGTTGAAATACCTGCATCAACATCCTGATCTTCGCTCGACACCGGCTCAACAAGCGTTAAGGACGCTTCCCTATCGTTGTTGGATTCGTTTCGCTCATCAATCACTTCGCCACCATCGACAACCGCATCGACAACCATGTATTCCCCATCAATTGGCGTTTGGAAGGAGCATTCCGTAACGGCAATCTCACCAGGCCCCAATGTTGGAATTGAGGAGATATCAGCCGTTTGACCGTTCACAGTACAACGTATAGTAATCATCTCTGCATTTGCATAGCCATAGTTACCAACGTAAATTCGAGCCTTCAAAAATTGTCCATTTTCAGCAGATTCTCGCTCAACAAAAACGCCGTTTGAATCATCTCCAATGACGAGGTCTGTAATTTCAAGGTCTGGCAATGAAACAACCTCTAGATCGAGCACTCGTTCGGTACAGGAGGTTGCATCACATAACGTCAACAAAACCGATGTGTAACCAGGTGTAGGGGCAGTTAGTGTGATGGTTTCAGCATTCAAATCGACATCAACCCATGAACGATTTGCACTGATGCTGATCGCTGTTGTCGATGAATCCACATCAGACCAAGCAAATGGAATCGTCGTCTCAAGTGCATGTTCGACCTGAACCAATGCCGGGAATTCATTCAGAACAGGTGCATCATCCACTGCGGCAACGAAGATGTTGAACAACTCCGTATGTGTATTTCCTGCAGCATCCATGACCGTCATGGTAATTTGTGAACTGCCCGATTGCTCGGAAAGAAGAGAGATTCGAACCTCTCCCTGATCCAGTGAGACATCGACCAATGTTGGTTCAGAGTTGGCAAAACTCACTCCAAGGTCTTCCGGAAGTCCTCGATCGTCGGTACATCGTGTAAGAAGCGGAACGAACAAGCCCCCTCCATCTTCGGTGAGATACTGATCGCCAACCAACTGGCATACCGGATCCTCATCATACAAAATATCGTATCCACCGCTAATTTCTATAGAATTAATTTCCAGTGCAGTTGTACTCGCACTTCCATCAGAATCCCAAGTAAACCACGTCTTAATGGAAACAACAACGTCCGTATGTTCATTGATGAATGTATGACCAATAGGAATTTGGTGAGAAAATTGTCCAAGCTCAACTGGAAGATTCGCTACCGTGATGTCGTTCACTGTAATCGTCCAACGAGAAAGTGTCGCATTGATTCCTGAAGCATCACCATAGATTCGTCCGTGTATCGATAGCATTGGATCGTTGATGTCCACATGAACCGAAACAACGCAAGCGATGTCGGTTGAAATTCGAATTTTGATGTATTCCGCACTGGAAAGATCATCTTCAGCGTACATTGTAAAGCCACTAAAAGCAAGACCATCGAATGAAGTTGCATACTGAACACTTACATTCGCTTCCGTTCCTGTTTCATTGACAACATAGTGGATTCTGCCAAAGGATTGCTCCGCAGGAACTGGAATCGCTTCGCTTGTCCAGGTACCAATCGATTGACCATCTGTCGATTCCAAACCACAAACGGACAGAGCCATACCATTGTAATCACCTTGACTCAAATCAACATCAAGAACGGGCAAAGCATGTCCGTTCGCTGTCGAGGTGGCTTGAGCAACTTCACCACCATACCAAGGAGTCTCCATCGTGACATCGATACCAATGGCATCCAATTCCAGTCGAGCATCATCGGTTTGCCCTACTGAAACATAGTCCATGGTGAATTTTGCATTCGAGAGCATAGCCCATGTCCATGAATCAATATTCGAGATATCGAAACTGTAATGCGTTCCGTTGATGTAATCGATGGATGAACCTGTGTTTGACCACGTTCGTAGAATTTCGGAACCATTCGACCAATCCATGGACAGTCGAACCGAGTCGATGTTCAATGCATCTGTAATCTTGAATGCAAGAACAACACTCACGCTTGTAATGACATATTGCGTTGACGACGTCACATCAAAATCTTGTACACTCATCACAGGACCCGTTGACCACATGTACAAACCATCTGGAGCGCCTACAACGTTATCTGATTCCGATGGACTTGTCAGACCCCAATACGACAACGTATCGGTATTTTGTGGACGTTCATGAACCATCGTGATTCGTTGATCAGCAACCATTGATTCGGTATACGTAGCAGGTTGGGAGGTAAATGAAGTGGTAGCACCAACAGTCCACTGACCAGAATCCGTCAAGTCGCCTTGTGGAAACAAATCGTAAGTTGTCGTCTCATGAACCGAGCGTGCTGAACTGGTTGAAATCAGCGGGGAAGTGAGTGCAAGACTGAGAACAAGAAACAATAGAACCGCATTCAACTTTCGTCGCATGACCACAGGATTGGGTGGTAGCATTTCAAACAACGGGTTTCTTGATACGACGACGATTTGTTGAAATACCACGCCCATGACGGACAACTCCCCATGGCTGTGGTGGTGTAGGGGTTAGCACGGCAGATTGTGGTTCTGCCAGCCCGGGTTCAATTCCCGGCCACGGCCCCACTCATTCCAATTCGTTTGAATCGATGGTATGTCCCATTCGTTCCACTTTGGTTTGCAAGTACTGTAGATTATCTTGACCCACGCCTGCGACCAAAGGAACAGTCTTGGCGACAACAATTCCATGTTGTTCAAGTTGGTTGACCTTATCTGGATTGTTGGTCAATAAGGCGACTTCTTTGATTCCAAGATCGTTCAACATCGTTGCGGCAATTTGGTAATCTCGACCATCGGCTGGGTGACCTAAGAGTAGGTTGGCATCCAATGTGTCAGCACCTTGATCCTGCAAATGATACGCTTGGATTTTCGCATGCAATCCGATACCACGACCTTCTTGGCGAAGGTAAAGCAAGCAACCCCAACCGTTGTCGACAATGGCTTTCATCGCAGCATCAAGTTGTGGGCCGCAATCGCAACGTAGTGAGGAGAAAGCATCACCCGTCAAACATTCAGAGTGAACTCGCATCAGCACTGGATCCGGGCCAACCATCGACCCAAGCATCAACGCAACATGGTCGAGACCGGTTTCTTCTTCATGGTAAACGTGAATATCGAACTGCCCCCATTTCGTTGGAAGTTTCGCTATGCTGGGAACATCATCAGTCATTTCCTTTCACCTCAATCAGAAACGTATACTCGCCTTCGTTTGATTCTACGGAAAGCAGTTCATGAGGTGTTCGGCCAAGCATCAATGGGATATCGTGAAGCGTCTCAGGATCGCTTGCTAGAACCTGTAGTACAGAGCCAACCTCCATCGATGAGAGGGCTTGCTTTGCTTCAGCTACGGGAACCGGACAAAAAAAGCCGAGAACATCCAAAAGATGGGTTGCATCTTTGCTCTCGACCATGGTATGTTGTCCAACCCCTGCTTTTTGAACACATCCACAGTTTCGGTTCAATTGACGCAACACGTTGAAGAGGAGCGCGTGCAAGCATCATCCAATGGGTGAATCTGCTTCATCAAGTGCAAGCGATGACATGAGTTGGGGTGAAGTAGCCCAACTTGGTCTTCGTTATGGAAAGATCCCGTTAGCACTTCTTGCGGTTGAAGCGCTGTATTGGTTCATCACCCAACCCTCCGACACACTCGCTTTGATACAGGTCACAGAGGCATACATCTGGAATGAGGTAACACAATTGATGTTTGGAGAAGGAGCCTCGACATTAAGCATGCACAACGGTTGGATGACTCGAATTGACTTTCACCATGAATCGTTTCCTGGTGCCCTGAATTCTGTTGGACTCTACGTCTCCGATGAATGTGCTGGCGTCCATGAAATGATCTTCCTCTCGACGTTGGTATTGATGACCGATGGCGTCACACAGCGAGAGAAATTCAAAGCCGTAGCAGTCATGTGTGGCATCGTCTATGTGCTCAACATCGTCCGTCTTGTTGCCTTTTATCCAATTGCAGTCGAGGGATGTCTCGCCAATCCAAATCAACCTGAATGCTTGAACGGCATGTGGAATTTCCATACTTTCGTCTATCAATGGGGATTCCTGATTGTCTTGTTGTTGATGTGGCTTGTGTGGTTCAAATTCATTGGTGGAGCAAGCCGAACGATGAAAGCATCACAAGAAGAAAAGGAGCAGTGGCGTATCGTTATTCGTAAGCGCTGGGAACAGAAGCATTTCGCTCTCATCGGAGTCATGCTTGCGTTCTTTGGTATCGCATGGTTCTGGATCAATGGAAATTCAACCGCCATGGATGCAAAAAATGTCATCGACTTTTGTGCGTTTAGTGATTTAACGACGCCTGGCTGTTACGAAGCTCAAAACACATGGGATAATGCCATCCAAGGTGCCTGGTCGTTTGCTGTACTTGGTCTCGTTCTTGGCGCAGTTGGATTTTATGATATTGAGCGAAAGGATTCCGATGGCAACTGGCCAACATATGAATCTGAAGAAAAAGAGACTACTGACCTTGAATCCAAATCCAAAAAAGAAAAGCCAAAGGGGTCGTGGAGAAATCGATCATCAACAAGTGAAGAAGAATGATCAAAGAACTTCTGCGTCGACTTTCTGAGAGCCAAATGGATGCATGTTGATCGCCTTCATGGCCAATCCTAACTTGCTGCTGTGGATTGATACAACCGTGGATTCCCCTTCAAATCGTACGTCACCAATGGCGAGGGAATCGCAACGAAGATGCTCTTCAAACCATGAAGCGATTTGCAGAGGAGAGCCAAGTTGAGCAGCGTTTGCTGATAACCGAATGCTTACGAAACCATAGACATCAGCATTCTCGCCAAAGTCGTCCTGCTTCTTGACCGGATCTCGTTCAATGCCTTCTGGTAGTTCAGGTGCATCCGTTTCATGAATGTCAAGATTGTAGGTTGCAATGATTTTGCTCATCTGTGGAGCATCATCTTTCGAAACTAAACTCCAAGCCTCGCCGTGACGACCAATACGTCCAGTTCGACCAATTCGATGAATGAAGGAATCGATGTCGGAAGGAACATCGTAGTTGACGACCAATGTGATTCCGTCGATGTCAATCCCACGGGCTGCAACATCGGTAGCAACAATGGTTGTCACGTTGCCCTCACGGAAGTTGTCGAGAATGCGCTCACGCTGATTCTGCTTCAAATCGCCGTGCAAGCCAGCAACATCAAAGCGGTGCTTTTGCAAGCGTTGAACAGCAAGATCGACCATACGCTTGGTGTTGCAGAAGATAATGCATTGATCGTCCTCGCCCATACGAGCCAACAAACGACCGAGAGCCCACAATTTGTTAGCGCGACCGATCGAAATCTTGTACAAATCAATTGGAGGAACATCAAGTTCCTCTTCATTGGTCATGACAAACTCAGGGTTGTTGGTGAATTCGTTTGCAGCATCAAGAATCTCTTGTGGGAAAGTTGCAGAAAAGAGCAGGGTTTGTTCTCGAGCGGTTGTTCGCTCAAGAATCCAAAGAATGTCAGGAAGGAATCCCATATCCAGCATTCGATCCGCTTCATCAAGACAGAACACGAGAACACTTGCGAGATCGAGATGACCACGCTCCGACATGTCCATGACACGCCCTGGTGTTCCGACAATGATGTCAACACCTGCATCGAGTCCTTTGGCCTGCTTCTCAAGATCAGTTCCACCGTAAACGGTCATGATTGAAAGCCCTGATTCACCCTGCAGAACGTTCATCTCTTCAGCAACTTGCTGAGCGAGTTCGCGTGTGGGTGCAAGAACCAAGCCTTGTAGATTACCAGTTGGTTGACAGCGTTCAAGAATAGGAATGCCGAATGCAGCGGTTTTGCCTGAACCAGTTCGTGCTTGACCAATGACATCTCGACCTGAACGAGCCAAGGGAATCGTATCCCGCTGAACTTCAGTCAAGCATTCCCACTCAAGCGAGGAAATCCCCTGCATAATGGAATCCGGAAGTTGGAGAGAATCGAATCGGGTTTTGGTGAACATGTTAGCTCCTTCCGTCTCTTAGGTTCAGGCCACCGAGACGGAGGTGGCCCCCACGAACATCAGAAATTTTCTCGATCCTTAATTTCAGCCTGAAGTTGACCCATCCAATACTTCTTGGCGTTATCACGGTTGAGCGGACGACGCATTTGTCGAACGTGCTCAAGGATGTATTGTCGGAATTTCAAAGCCTTGGTTCGGTTTACACCCTTCGGCGTAATTCCTTCCCATAGTCGGTCGAACTGGAGTTCTTTGTCGTCCATCATGTGATGACCTCGATGTCCAAGCGACCGAGCACCCCCTCATAACCATGTCGTTACGAGTCTTGGATGTCTTCTTCAGGAGGAGCGTCCAAAAGGGGAGGTTCAGGAGGAGCATTTCCAAGGCCAACCGCTTTCCCTTGAGCATGAGCTACTTCTCGTTCCAAGGCAGGAACAGGAAGGGCGGGAGAGAGGAAAGCGTTCTTCTGATCTTCCGTACCTTCAATCGATGCATCAAAGGTCATCTCAGTCAACATCTTCTTCAGTTCGGAATCCGTTTCATTCTGAAGAAGTTCGGTTGCGACAAGACGAAGTTTGTCCTCAACAAGGAGCATCGGGAGCATCTCAATGCATGAACGTCGAACGACAACATTCGGGTGACGTGCACCGTTCATGATGAGGTTTCGAGCACGTGAATCATCTGTGTCCATCGAACGAATAGCTCGCAATGCATTGTTTCGAACCTTCTCATCAGCGTCGAGAATGGCCCTTTCTGTCAACATTATCGCAATACGCGGTTCTTTCTTTGAGAGCGAAGAGAGTGTTTGGGATGCATTTCTTCGTACTTCTGCATCAGCATCATTGAGAGCCCAAGAAATAAGGTCCCAACCCATCGCACCCGCTCGTTGTACAACATTTCTGAGAAGTTTTGATGCCTTTCTCCTCAATCGAACATCGTCGACAAGAAGAAGTTCATCAATGTGGTCGCATACAACCTCAGGCCATGTTTCCGTCAGCGCCTTCAGACCACGCCATGCGGGTTCACTCCGTGCATTAATGCTCGAGCGCAATTCTTGGGCGAGTGAGCTGTCAACACCAGAAGGAAAGGTTGGAGCCGAGAGTTCGAGGCAGGTGCTTGCCGCTTTTCGAACACGAACATCATCATCATCGAGCAGAACAGAGAGCCAATCGAACAACTCATCGGAGCGTTGTTCCGCAACCGTTGGCAGAACCTCCAATGCTGCGACTCGAATCTTCGGATCGTCCGATTCTAGTGCCTGCAAGAGGCTGGCATGCGCACGATCTGCCCAGACGCCTTTGAGTCGTCCGAGCCCTTCAACACCATCAACTCGAGAAAGTGTATGCCGACCACCGTTCCAGTTCACAATCGATTGTTCTTTTTCACCGGTTGAAAGGTCAAGAATCTCTTGACGAGTGCATTCCATCCATGGTCCAATTCGCTCTTTCTTGTTGGTTTTCCGAGTCTGTCGACGGCCTGTAGCAATAGGCAAACCCGTCCGTGGGTCTCGTGCAATATACTCTCGAACCATCCTACCAATCAAGGGTGGCATCCTTCCAGTGATTATGAACCTTCACTTGAAACGTTCTGGACAGGCTTTGGCAAGCCTCAAGAACGGGATGAAGCAACGGAGTTGTATGTCGTATCGTCGCACCCTGCTCGGTTTGCTCCTGACCGGCATCATGATTTCCGGAACAATCAATCCTGCACTCCTTATTCTAGACGATAAAAACGACAAGATTGAGCGAGCAAATGGTGAAGAGACTGTTTTTTCAGGACAAAATTTCTTGCTCAACAAAGTCAAGAAAAATACAACGACAAATGAGATGGAATTGCAACGCCCTGAAATCACTTGGGCGCAAACAACAGGTGGTGGCCTGATGATCACAAGGGCTCACGGTTGCATGGCACACGACACAACCAATGAGTTGGTTTACCTCATGGGAGGTCGTACCGACCCAGACCCGCAACAAACCAATGACGAATCATCGACAAATCTCATTGAGATATGGAATCAATCGACAGAAACATGGTCGTTGGCTCAGTTCAGTATGCCTGATGCCCAACAATACCACGAATGTGTGCAAATCAACGACAAGATTTACTCGATTGGAGACTGGTACCCGAATGTTTCACCAGCTCGTAAATCATCTGGGCAAGTACAAATTTACGATTTGGTTGCGGAAGAATGGATGAACAATACAACCAGCATGCCTCCATCAAAAGAAGTTGGCAATTTTGGAATGGCTTCGATTGGGAACAAAATCTACATCGCAGGTGGAGTTCAGAATTCCAGTGCGAACGATGCGACCGACCGTTTACTCGAATACGACACAGTTACAGGACTTTGGACGGAACTTGCCAACATGACAGAGAAGCGTTTTGCTTTCCCATTGGTTGAATACCACGGCCTTCTTTACGCCTTTGGCGGGTTGCAAGGACCGTACACCTGGGTCAATCAACCTGTCACCAATACGAGCGAAGTGTACGACCCAGCAACCAATACATGGACAAGACTGCCAAACTTGTCCTTCCATCGATTTGGGATGGCGGCCTCTGTTCACAACGACGAGATTGTTCTCATCGGTGGCCACAGTCAAAGCGCAGGGGTCAAAGATACATGGGGGTATGTTCCATCATCCAACGAATGGAGGAAACAAGACGATTTATCCATTGGAGTCTTCGACCTTGCTGCTATTGATGCAGATGGGGTTACCGTCTTTGCAGGAGGCGACCTTTCCTCGCAACCGTATGGAACAGGATGGGGCGTCCAGTATCTTGATGAGACAGGTATCGCTCCGAAAATTGACAATCATACCGGGTGGATTTCATCTCCGATCAACAACCTAGCAACCACAGAACATGGTTCTGCTTCGTTGATGTGGATGGAACTCAGTGGTTCCACACCAACCTCAACATCGATGGGATTCCAATACAGAGTTTCCAACTCAGAAAGCGGTGTTGCATCCGAAACATGGAAACCAATTGATACATTGAATCCATCGAATCTCGCACTTCTCGGCATCGGAAATCACTCACTCTCCGGCATTGCTGCAAGCGACAAAGGTTTGATGGAATATAGAATCCAGTTGTACACAGAGGAAGTGCAAAACTGGGAAATTCCAAACTTGAATTCAATTCGGTGGGGAGCTGAAGAAGCCTCGTTTTCACTCAACAACCCAACTGCAATCCAACCAAATGCTCCACAAATCACGTTTTCAAGCCACCATGCTGCAATGGAAGGACAACTTACTCAACCAGCTGTTTTTGAATTTGCAATGATCAAAGCAACTCCTGAAGGGTTCATTCATCCGAATGCCGTTTGGACAACCATTCGCGTCTCTCCGGATGGGAGTAATCCAGTTGTGAGTGATACAGACAATCTCTTGGACAGTTCCGGTGTTTCCATAGGCGCACCAATCAATGGTGTTCGGGATGTCGATTGGGCACTATCGTTCAATGACATGGATACGGACAAGGTTCTCATTCGCACCTCGACCGAAGGGGTAGCAACATCGACCTATACCCATGTCACGCCTGTTGATATCGATCGATCGATAACGGTCTTCATTGATGACATCACATCAAATTTCTCGACGCAAGGTGGTAACGAAGTTTCGCAAGGAGAGGTTTTACGAGGCGGTTCTTCACTGTCGGTTTCCGTTGATCATGCGTATTCAAGCAGTGGCTTACGTCCGCTTTCAAACAACATCAAAGCCCGAATCCATATTGACGTGGAACTTCGTTCACAAAATGCGAATTCTGGGCAATCCTGGTACAATACCTCCACGGCCTTTGTCAGCCTCAGTGCTAACCAGGCGACAGTTTTCATCGCATCCTTACCATCGAATGTATCAGGGCAAACAACCGTCCGCCTCGAGGCACAAACAACAGATTCTCTAGAATTGCAAGTTGACCCTGCGGCATCGTCTGCAAGTTTCCTTCTCGATTCATTTGCTCCAATAATCATGACCACATCACCTCTCGTTGATTCGTATCTGAATACAAATGGAAATCGAACCGTGACGTTGAATGTTTACGATGCAGTTGGTTTCGAACAAGAGAGTATCCAATCCTACGTCTGGCTCGAAGGAGTACACGATGCAAACGGAAACGGTATCTCTGAAGTGAATGAACGTATTCCGATTGAGCATGAAGTCATTAACATTGGAACGTCTTGGCAATTTTCTCTTCAACTGAATGAAACAGGAAATGCTGAGGGTGAGGTTATTCAGGTTTACCTAGAAGGAACCGATCGAGACGGGCGAGAAATTCTCACCGATGGACAAGGACAAGGCCACTTGTACTGGACAAGCCGTCTACCAACAAAATCAACAATCGTTTCTGTTGATGAACGATACCCTACTGAAAGTGGTGTTGCTCAGCGCTTGGAACCAACAAAAGTCAGTGGCTGGGATGTCGTTGTTCGTGACGATAATGGTCTTAGCGACATCAATACTGTACGCATCACACTGGGTGGTGACGACGATCTCGGACTTCTGTATCGCAGTAATGAAGGGTGTTCATCCTTGGATGGACGATTGGCTGTAACAGAGAACTGTCTCGGCACCATCGTTGGAGATGAACTCCACATCGCGTTTGATTTCGAGGTTATGTGGCAAATGAAATCCTCTGGCATCAACATCGGCGTCTTACAGGTACGAACATACGACGAGGACGGATTCACATTCCATGATGACGTCAACGCATGGACGTTTGAGCGAGATCTTTCCGTTACAATCGATTCAATGGAAGACATATCGGGTGATGTTGAACAATCGACTGCGGGCCCTCTAGTTACAAATGCGGCGCTGAAAGTCAACGATTTGATTCAAATTACAGGCACCGTTGAACACACCACAAGTGGTGAAGCATACTCGGGAACTGTTGCTTTGCGATGGGATGGACAATTCCAAGCCTCCGATTGGATTGGCGGTCAAACCGTGATTGTCGAAGATGGAGTCTTTGTGACAACCTTCAGCGTTCCTGAAACCAGTGGGAAAATCTTCAACGCTGAGATCGAGGTTTGGGATCCGATTGAGAATGAGAGATTCCTCGTCAACGAATTTCCTGACCTCATCATCGATGGAGATGCACCGCTTCTGCTCACTTCAACATTCAATCAAGTCTCACGATTTGATCTACGTCAAGTCGACATCGGAGCCAACATCGAAGAACCACAATCATGGACAAACGGTCTTGCGATGACATGCCAGGTCACATCGACAACCATTGCATGGGAGCCAATCACTCTGGTTCGAGAACCAATGGATGTCTTCGATGGGCGAACATTGTTCTCGTTCCGTTTCAATTTCTCTGAATCAGGTCAACCTTCACTTCTCGGTTCACAAGCGAGTTTGAATTGTTGGGCATCCGGAATCGACGATGCTGGATGGAATCTTGTTGCACAAGGAACCAACTCACAAGAATCACCTTGGACATCGATTTCACTCACATCGGATGGACCAGATCTTCAGATTTCAAAAGTGACTTTTGATGATGACCTTGTTGCCGAGACTCAGGTTACAGCAACCATTCAGATCTTCAATTCGGGAGAGCGAATTGAGGATTCGTTCAACGTGAGTGTTTACATGAACAAAGGGGAAGCAGATACGCTCATCGCTCAGAAAGCCTTTGCTGGACTCGATACTTCGGAAGCAGGCAACATGCGCATTCTTGTCGATGTTCCAGAAGGAAGTTGGCTGCTCAATGTTGTCATCGATTCTGATGGAGTCATTCCCGAACTGGATGAGATGAACAACAACTGGTCGAAATCGTACGATTCCTCAGGCCAAGGTTTCTCTTCTGTGGTCATCATAGCAGGAGGTTCATTGGTCGGAATTGTCGCTGCAGCCGTTGTTCTGCTTCGACTTCGAAAAGCACCATCTGGTGGAATCGATAAGCCGGAAGAAGGTCAAGAACAGGCCAAAGAAGTACCATCCATCCAAAAGAAGTCGGGCCCAGCGAACGTTTCAGCACCCAATACCGGGCCAAAGAAGCGTGGTCCACCCCCTGCTCAATCTGCGCCTGCCCCAGTTGAGCAATCACCTGCTGAGGCTGCTGCAGCACAATTTGCTGCCTTGGATGCGCTTACGCCTACCAAGGAGGTTGAGCGGGTTGCAAGCTGGGAATCGTTGCCCGCAGGTGGTGATTATGATTACACGACTGAAGGAACGTTCTATGTCGGTGAAACCTGCGGTAAATGGAAATTATTGGATGATGGACAGTTTGAGAAAATTGAGTAGGATGTGAACGAATGACAGAAGCCGATGCAGAGGACATTCGTCGAGTTCTTGCCATCTGCTTCCGTGGTGAATCCGAACTTGATGCGATGGATATTGAACGCATTCTTTCACTGGATATGGGATGGCTCAAACCTGATGAGGCTGCAACAGCCGTCCAAGCCATGATCAAATCGGGTTGGTTGAAAGGTGGCCAAGAACATCTTTCACCTGTGGATGATTTTTCATCATCATCAACACCGCTTGGCTGGTATCCACGACCACAACGATTGATGAGCCCTGTACAGTACAATCCTGCATCAGAACAGGTTTCTGCAACCGAGGATGAACCACAGACAGCAGAGGTAGTCAAACCTCAACAAACACCCGTTTCAGTTGAACTGAAAGAGGAAACAAACGATCCTCGTGCAGCAACAACCCGACGATTGCTCAAGTATATCGCACGAGCCTCAGGCCTGGAATCAGAAGAGGTTCAACGAAGAGCAACCCGGAAACAAAGAGCACTTGTTCATGTCACTGGGTGGATGGCGCTTGCTCTTGTAGCACGTGATCAAGGACTCGATATGGACAGTGTCATTCAAGCCTTGAGTTAAGCCCCATTCTCGCCAACTTCTTGCGCTCTTGCAGCCAATTCAAGCAAGACTGGAAGAAGGACGAGCGCAAGAACGAGCGAAAAGAAGACGGTGACCGCCGTAATCAAACCAAAGTCTTGGATGACAGGCATGGGTGAGAGCATCAGGACGAGGAAACCTGCAGCTGTTGTAGCTGCGGAGAGCATCAACGCAACACCTGTTGTCTCAAGCGATGTTTTCAGAGCATCCCAGTGATCGTCTTGACGTTGAAGTTCCCATTCAATACGCCTCCACATGTGAATGGTGTAATCGATACCGATGCCGAGCGTAAGTGCTGTGACAAGGACGGTCAAAACGTTCCATTTGATGCCCAGAACAGCCATGGAGCCAACTACCCAAAGTGCGGCCATTCCCACAGGTAAGAGAACGATAAACGCAGGTAGAATTCGACGTGTAAGGAGAAGCAGAACTGCGAACGATACAATCAACGAAATTGCGGTTGATTTGAGTTGTGATGATGACAAACCTTCGAGAACTTGTTGCAGCACAACCAAATCTCCTGTGACGTGGATGACGGCATAATCCTTGAGCGCTGTACGCAGCGTTCCATCTTCGTCACTTTCACCAATCATTGATTCAAATCCTGAGATGACTCGTTTTGATTCGGTTGAAGTTGTGGCTTCAACACGAACTTCTGTTCGCAAGTGAGCGATATTGGTTCCATCGAGATGCACCGTTGCGTTAACTCGGTCACTCCATGTCTTTCCTGTTAATGGGTCTGCAATGGTGTAGTTGTTTTGAAGATCTGCGAACACCAGTCCGAGGTCAATAATTGCATCAGGATCGTCCCAGACATCGTTGTAATCCACTTCCAATCCATGGGCGTCGCCAAAGGATTTGTCCCGCAAAATTGCATCTCTTAGGACAACGTATGGACCTTCGTAGGAAGGTGATGGGAAGCGTTCATCGGTCCCGACAACATCGTGGTTGTTCTTCAGATTTGAATGCAAATCTCTCAAGTTATCGAGCAAGGTAACATCATCAGGAATAACGCCTCCTCCGACGGGTTCCATGAGAACGTAGACGTATTTCCATCCCGCACTGTCATAATTCGCATTGATTTCGTCACGCACAGACATGATCTCCATCTCTTCATTGACAAAATCCGAGAGGTCAAAGTCGGTTTCAAGTTGCATGGCTCCGATGACCGATGCTGCTGAAATCGCCATTGCTACCAACAAAACTGCGACTTGCTGTTTTCGATGAAGTTGCAGCAAGGGTTGCGTCAAATTTGTCAGTTTCAACGGTTTACGCTCTTGGGTAATTGCGTTTGCATTGAATGTAACATGCAATGCTCCGATCAGGAGTGTCGAAGTCAAGAATGCACAAATGACACCGAAGGCCAAGGCGATTCCAAACGTTGCAAGTGGAGGTAGAGGTGAAACAATGTTTGCCAAGAAAGCAGCAACTGTTGTTACAACCGCAAGTGATAGGGGCACACTGAGTTTACCACAGGCTCGCATCCAAGCCTCTGAGACATCATCCGTATTGGTTCGATGGTAGGCAAACGAACGTTGCAAATGAATCGCATAATCAATACCGAGTCCAAGGACAAGAGGAGCCACAGCGACCTCAAGAGCCGTGAACTGAATCCCAATCAGGTTCAGTGAGCCGTAGGTAAAAATCAATGCAACATTCAAACTTACGACCGGGAACAAGACGCCCTTTACATTTCGAAATGCAACGAACAACAACGCAATCACGACCAGCGTGGCAAAGAGAATCAAGAGTGCTAAATTATCGAACGTTCCTTGATCGATGTCATAGGACATCAAGTCGAGAGAAGCAACCGAATACTCGAGATTTGAGGATGTACTGATGTCAGCAAAGGCAAGACGAATTTGGTGTTGGATTTCTCTGCGTTCCTCTTCTCCCAACTCAGGATCGATCTCAAGAACCCATGCTGTCGAATCAGCGGCTGGTACCGCATCACCTTCACCGCTTGATAAGTACGAACAGGTTTTCGAAATGTCGAGGTTCTTGTTGACGAGGGCAGAACCGACGAAGTTCACGGTGCTGAGCAAGGCATCGTCTTGACTGATTGAACATGTCGTATCATCCTCTACGATAGCATCAACCAAAGAAGGCCAATCCTGGTAATCAGCCAACGTTGTTCCTGGCGATTGTTCATCCAGTGCAATCTGAATCATGCCTGGTGTTGTGGTCCAAGAAACAACGGCTGAGAGTTGAACTCGTTCATCCAATTTCAAAACTGCAAGATCAGCATCCATTTCCATCAATGAATTCATGCTCAGAATGTTTCCACCATTGTCATCCGTCACATGGACAAACATGGGTCGAGACTCATCAGGGAAGAAGGCATGAATTTCCTCATGGGCTTTGTTGGATTCTGATTCTGGTGCGAAATCGTTGAGATCCGTTCGAAACTCAGGTGGAGAGGTCAGTAAATGAGCGCCCAGTGCCACGGTTAACAAACCGGAAACGATGAGAATAGGGATGGACAACCGTTTGAACAGACCGGAAAATTCGGCCATTTGGTCCTCATAATTCGAGGTGTCCATGCACATTCCGAAGACAAGAGGGTGTTTAAGTGACAGGGTAAGATGGACAAATCCGAAGCCAATACCTGCTCTCTTAATGACGGCAAGGTTCAAAATGGGGAGGTCGGTCGCTAGGACGATAACATGCCAGTAAAGGTCCTCATTCTGGAAAAAAATGAACTTCGACTCCGTATTACTGGAGAGTCTCATACTGCTCTTCAAATCCTTCGAGACCGATTGAACAACCACAAGTCTGTCGAGTATGCAAACTACTTCCCTGGCCACCCTGATTTGGATCCACCTGAATTCTATATTCGCACCACTGGAAAGGCAAAACCTGATGCCGTTCTCAATGAGATTGTAAACAGCTTGTCCAGCGAGTTTGACAGCCTAACTCTATGAGGTGGCTGCTGTGCAGCCCATCGATTCGCTGGCAGATGCCATCGGACTCATTGGTTATTCCACTGATGATGACGGTATTGGCGGCGTTCTCAAATCACGTGTTGCTGACTTCCGTGTTGATGAAATCGCAACGACCGTTGCCCTCAATCCAAAGGGTCGATTTACTGTCGCAAAAATTACCTTGACCAACTGGGAAACCAATCGTTTCTGCAACAATCTTGCCAAGAAACTTGGTATCTCGAGAAACCGTATCTTTTTTGCAGGAACCAAAGACAAACGAGCGGTGACATCGCAAATTTTTGTGATCGATGCGCCGCAATTCAAGGTGGCAGAAATCGAAATTCCAGATGTTGTCATCGAAGTCCTCGGGCGAACCCACCAAAAAATTGGATTCGGTAATCACCGTGGCAATCGCTTCACCATCGTCGTGCGAGGTTGTGCACATCAAGATGGAACGCCAATGACTGAAGAGGAAGCGTTGGATGAAGTCGAGCGAATCAAGGATCGAATGGAGCAAAAACTTGGCACTGGACGATTCCCTAATTGGATTGGACCACAACGATTTGGTAGTGGTCGAACGGTGACTGCAGAGGTTGGACGATCGGTAGTCCAACATCAATGGGATGAGGCGGTTCATACCTACATCAGCAAAGAAGGTGAGCATGAGGCTCCTGATGTTGCAGCCTTTCGTGAACACATTCGAACCAATGGAATCACACAGGAAGGACTCGATTTGGCACCGGACTGGCTTGGCTATGAACGTCGAATGACCGAACATTTGCTCAACAATCCAGACGACCACATAGGAGCATTCCGTAAGCTACCTAACAATCTCCAACTCATGACCATTCACGCTCTGCAATCGGTCGTGTTCAATCGAACGTTACGCAAACGACTTGAGCAAGGAATGAGCATTACCGTACCTGAAGCAGGAGATCTTGTTGGTCGTCTTGACGAAAAGGGGCAACTCTCTGCCAACAATTGTGTCTTGGTTGAGGAACGCACCGTCCCACGCATTGGAAGAAATTGTCAACTCGGTCGACTCTCCGTTACAGGTCCTCTCCCAGGACGCGATATTCGAACCTGTGAAGGAACTCCTGGTCAACTCGAAAAATCCATTCTCGCTGACATGGGATTGGCAGAATTGGATTGGGAAATTGAAGATATTCCACGATTAACGACAACGGGTACTCGTCGCTCCTTAACCACTTCATTTGAGGAATTCACTGTTGAAGCTGCACCAAAAGCATCCAGTGATACACTCGGCGATCATTGGAAGAAAGGTCCGGTTGAAGGGAGCCGATGGCATCCTGATGGTGCCTGTTTGAAATTCCGATTCACACTCTCAAGTGGATCGTATGCTACAATTCTGCTTCGCGAATTTATGCGAACGCCGTTGAATCAACTTTGATTCAGAGAAGACCCATCGAAATAACTTCGATTTCACCAACGCCAGAGATGGATGACATCTTTTCTTCAAACGCATCGGCAAGGCCTTCTCCATCGTTCATGACAACGTGTACTTGAACGAATTTGAGACCGAAAGCCAGAGGCTTGACTTCAACGCTTTGGACATCGTATGTGTCGTCGCCAAAGGTGGAAATTGTCGAGGAAATCATGTCGGTATCGACATCTTCCATTTCTGCGTCAGGATTTACTTTGTATGTCATTGCTACCATGCCCATGTTTTCACCTCAGGGTCCAACGAATCCGCACTCGGAGCAGGTGTAAGATACACCTTGATCACGACATCGAGGGCTTCGACCGATTGAATTGCCGCAGTTTGGGCAAGGGAATGCAGTCGAACCTGTTTCGGTTAGTGGTACGCCGGACGATGTGCAATTTTTTGCTCGCTCTGTCATAGTGCTGCCTCAGTTGGTAATTGCCCCACGACCTCCCCTTCTTTATCCTTGCGTGCATATCTTGAGGTGCGAATGCATGCTCAGAGTGAGGCATAGCGCCTCATTTTTCCAAAAACAATAGACGTTTCTCAACTGAATTTGTTGCCCACGAAGCAATTCAATCGCCTTTGGCCCCCAAATTTTGACGACAATCCATCCACTGTCATCCTCAAGAATGATTTCTCGAAAAGCAAGCCACCTTTTCTTGGCATACTTCATCGACAATGGGTAGGAACGAGCAATGGTTCCTTCAATGGTCGTAATGATTCTACCTGGTCTGAGATCGTGAACGCATGTCTTGGTCATGATGCGAACATTCACATCAATGATTATCAGAGTTTTACTCCGATTTCTTTCGGCGAACCGTGAATTTCGTTTTCGTCGCAACCACATTGTCGACGATTTCATCCCCACCGAGAATTTTGTTCACCGCTTGTTCGTATCGATCGAGGACTGAAGTGGATGTTGCATTCCAAGGCGTGTGGTTTCGGCATACAAGGTACACCTCTGAGGATGAATTACGCGAAGCTTCTGGTGAGAATCGACGGACGTAGGAGAAATGCGGTTTGACGGCTTCGATCAGTTCCTCAACACCAACGCCTTGGAACAGTTTCGTGACAAACCAGCCTCCGCTGCATAGCAATGGAAGAGCAAAGTCGAAGACTTTCGCAACGAGAGTCATGGCAACTGCTTGGTCAACATCCCATTTTCCAGTGATGTGTGGAGAAATGTCGGAGATAACAGAGTTGACTTGGCGGTCTTCAAGTTCCTTGATTATTCGTTCTTGCGTGAGAGGGTCTGTGATGTCACCGACCATGAGCAATGCACCATCAACAGGTTGGCATGGTTGCAAATCAACACCGACCACAATGCCTGTTTCACCGACTTCTTCAACTGCAACCTGTGCCCAGCCGCCGGGATGGCAACCAACGTCAAGAACGACGTCGCCTTCTCGCATCAACTCGAATTTGGCTTGAATCTGCTTGAGTTTGAATGCAGAACGGGCACGATAACCACTGGCTTTGGCTTGACGACGCCATGAATCACGCTTGTGATTCTCAACCCAGTGGTCTGCCATGGAGATTCCCCAATCTGTGATGCGATTCCTCGTAGACATAACACCTTCCGTCGAATTATGGTTGAAACGATGAGATGAAGGAGGTCGAGTGATTGGGCAGACCATGAGCGCAGCCCACAAGGCAATTCTCGTGTGTTGCATCATGATGATGGTACCTCATGCTCATGCTGTACAGGTTGATCCCAGGGAATGGAATGGCTCGATTGTTATTGAGGGCGGCCACAGT
>JAPOIF010000180.1 GCA_029979085.1 Methanobacteriota archaeon
TGATCTAATTGTGCAATAAGGTCGCCAAATTGTTTTAAGCTAGTTGGTTTCACGACAGATCTCTTAGCTCAAGCTTTCAAGAGGATCGGCTTTGATACCTTCTATTTCTCGCAGGTATTTTGCGACAACATCATCTTGTCCATGGGTGACATACACTTGTTTGGCTTCACTTTCTTTAATTGTTTTCAATAAACCGTTCCAATCAGCATGATCACTTAAAACAAATCCCCGTTCATATCCCTTTCTTCGGCGAGCTCCCCTTACAGTCATCCATCCGGAGGCGAATGCTGTTTGTGGCTCCTTAAATCGTCGCATCCATGCCGAGCGATAGGCCGAGGGTGGAGCAATGATCAGTCTTCCCTTCAGAGGATCTTTACGGTCTAGTTCACTCACTGGTCGCGTTTGAACCATGTCGACCCCCGCTTCTTGGTAGTGCTTCGTAATTGTTTGAACGGCTCCATGCAGGAGCACTTCATCCTCTACACCGATACCTTTGAGTTCTGCTAGCACCCTCTGAGCCTTACCAAAGGCATAGCAAAACAACAACGATGGACGTTCGTTAGACGCAGTCCACCATGCATGGATGTTTTTTGCGACGTCTTGACCTGACTCCCACCGATAGATCGGCAATCCGAACGTGGATTCAGTAATCATCACGTCGCATTTAACGCTTTCAAAGGGGTCGCAACTTGGATCATGACAACGTTTGTAGTCACCCGTGACAAGCCAAACCTCTCCCTCCACCTCAACGCGAATCTGAGCACTTCCTAAGACATGACCCGCACTATGAAAGGAAAGTGTTGCTTGACCAAGTGTGAATTCTTCTCCATAGGTGACTGAGTGGAGTTTGATGTCTTGGCCAAGTCGTTGTCGCAGGACACCTGCTGATTGACCAATCGCCCAATATTCTCGACTCCCTGCTCGGGCATGATCTGCATGAGCATGGGTGATCAATGCTCTTTCAACTGGCCAGCTTGGATCAATCCATGCATCAGCTGCTGGGCAATACAAACCCTGTTTGTGTCGTTGAAGCACCGGCATCCAAACATTTTGTCGTAGCAGAGCTCAAGATGTGAGCTTTGCACTTCCTTGCAAAACGTCTGTCTTTGGAAAAGGACCAGACAACCCCTTGGTATCCGTGCTTTGACCTAACCCGGCTGATGGCTCGTCTGAAATTTGTGCACTACATGGCAACGTTCACATCGCTAATCAATTGCCTTTCAATTGTCCATATACGAGAAACTTCTGTTTGTCTGAAGGATTCACTTGCTCATTTCAAGCATGCGCTGAATAGGAGCTAAGGCCTTGATTCTTATGTCTTCATCCATCTCAATTTTTGGTTCGAGTGTGTCCAAGCACTTCCATAGTTTTTCGAGCGTGTTCATGCGCATGTAGGGACATGTATTGCAGCTACATCCATCGAGACCAGGAACATCAATAAATTGTTTATTTGGTACCATTTTCTGCATTTGATGCATGATTCCCGGCTCTGTTAACACAATGAAGGTTGATGCATTGCTGGTCTGTGCATGGGATAGTAGTTTGCTTGTTGAACCGATGTAATCGGCAAGATCTAGGAGATTTTCCATGCACTCTGGGTGTGCGATCACCTCACCATCTGGATATTTAAGCTTCAGTTTCAATAAAGCCTCTTCGCTAAATGTCTCATGAACAATGCAGCGACCCTGCCATAAAGTGAGTTCGCGTCCACTCTGCCGTTGGACCCATCGACCAAGATTTTGATCAGGAGCAAACAAAATTGGGATGTCTTTTGGAAGTTGATTGACAAGATCAACAGCATTGCTACTGGTGCAAATTAAGTCGCTCTGGGCTTTTACGGCGGCAGTACAGTTTATATAACTAACAACAAAA
>JAPOIF010000181.1 GCA_029979085.1 Methanobacteriota archaeon
CCTCGATTTTAGAGAAATACTCACGGGCTTCTTTCGAGGTCGAGGTACCGAGACCCTTGTAATACTTGATGCGCCACCCGGATTGACCGTTACCGTACCACGCACGAAATGCTGAATCCGTGTAGAAGGATTTCGTTTGTGTACCACGAGTAGCCTTGATGATGGGTGTCACCATCGATACCACGAAACCCAACTTGAGAAGACTGGGCCAGAAGTAATGCAGTTGATTGAGAATCAAACCTTTGATGTGGGAACCATCGTTATCCGCATCCGTCATAATCATGAGACGACCGTAGCGAAGCTCGGATACGTTGTTGTACTCCTTGCCTTGTTGCAAACCAAGAATCTTCTTGAGGTCGTTGAATTCCTGATTAGAAGTCAACTGTGCGACAGAGGCGTCACGCACGTTTTTGCATTTACCCCGAAGAGGAAAGACTCCGTAGTGATCCCTTCCCACCACGGAGAGACCAGCGACGGCGAGGGTCTTCGCTGAGTCACCCTCAGTCACGATGAGTGTGCACCGCCCAGATTGAGCTGTGCCCGCCTTGTTTGCATCATCGAGCTTTGGGATCCCTGTAATCTTTGACTTTCGTGCACCACCATCAGTCTTAGCCAATTCTTTCATCTCCTTAAATTTCGAAAGCGCCGTGAGTTCATCAGAAATACCAGTCTTCAAAACGTTTTTGACGAAGGTTTTAGGCATTTCAAATTTGGACCCAAAATCTTGAGCCTTGAGGGTACACTCAGACTTGACCTGACTCGAGAAAGTTGGGTTCTCGAGGGTTGCCTTCACGAAGATGGCGAACGTGTTTTTGACCTGTTGAGGCTTGAGCTTGATCTTCTTGGCCATCTCATCGATGATTCCCGAAGCGATGAGTGAGGCGGCATGATCAACATGCGTACCACCTTTACTGGTGCAGATACCGTTTACGAACGATACCTGCTGCATTCCATCCTCAGAAGGTCCGACACACACGGACCAGCGGTCGGTCGTGACGGAGTAGACGTTCTCAACCCCTTCATGCATTTTCGCATAGGCTTCAAAGTTTTGTTTGGGAAGAGCTTCACCATTGAACTTGACTTTGCAATTTGCCGAAGTACAGATGTTCGCGTCCCACACTCTCTTTTGAAAAATCTTGTAGATGGAGTTGTCCATTTTGGACATCCTGAAACGCGCCCAATCTGGGGTGAAAGTTACAGCCACGGAAGATGTAGCACCCGCGTGTTTTTTGATTTTTGGTGGTTCACAAACAGACATGTTTCTGGACCATTTTTGGGTATACGTTTGCTTCGTTTCGTGATCTTTGATCGCGATTGAAAAGTCGCTCGAATAAATATTCGTTAACTTGGCTCCATATCCGTTACGGCCTCCCACTATCCGCTTTTGGTTGTCATCATAATTGGTACTCGTGAGTAGATGCCCAAAGACAAGTTCGGGGTTCCAAACATTTTCCTTGTCGTTGAACTTAATACTGATACCCCCGAGTGGTCCGTTGTTTTCAATGGTGACCGCACCAGTCTCCTTGTCGATGGAGACGGAGATGGCTGTCACATTCTTGGGGTGAAGGGAATTACGATCGATCGCATTCACGAGGATCTCGTCGAAGATTTTCAATAGGGCTGGAGAGTACTTGAGGTTCTTCTTCTCGAATTTCTTCCCATTGAGAATCCAGTAAGGTTCAGTTCCCAAATCAACCGGACCGACATAGGAGTCTGGTCGCTTTAAAACGTGTTCGATGTGGGTGAGCTTTTGAACTGATTCCATTTTCTTGATTTTATTACAACTCTAGTCTCTAACTTAGGTTAGTAAATGCTTTCCAT
>JAPOIF010000182.1 GCA_029979085.1 Methanobacteriota archaeon
GGCAAGGCGATGACAAACCACACGTCCCGTGCCCCAAAGAGGAAGAATCGTGCCATTGAAAGGATGTTGATTCCTTTGGACTTAGACCATATTGATCTCAAACTTGGTTTCTGCTTCATTTTGCCGATCGTTGCAGGCAGGATCAATGTGATCATGAAGGCTGTGAACAGACCGGATGCCATCCAACTCACTGCGGTCCTAAATCCATACTGAGTGAGCAGAACGCCGCCCAGGAAAAAACCAACTCCCTTGAGAGTATTCTTGGAACCCGTTAAAACGGCGACCCAGCGAAATAAACGTCCATCGCTTCGATCATCCGAATCCGACTGATGTGGAACAACAGCCTTGATGGCGCTCTTGGCACTCATCTTATTCAGGTCTTTTGCAATTCCACTGATGGCTTGTGTTGCCATCACGTAAATCACACTGACTAGCTTTGGCCATCCTGTCGACACAGGGATCAACATCAGCAATGCAGCAACCTGAAGTAAGGTTCCAACCCAAAGCGTTAGGCGTAATCCGTATCGTGCGCCAATCCAGCCGCCATAGAGATTGGTGATGACACCAAAGAATTCATAAAAGATGAACAGAAAGGCGATTTCAAGAGTGCTATATCCCAATTGATGGAAATGGAAGACAACAAGCATCCGAAGCGCACCATCGGTCAATGTGAAGGCCCAGTAGTTGGCCGTCACGATTCCGTACTGTTGAAGGGGGGACAGTTTCATCGTGATTACTTTGATGAGTCTTGATTGACCACGTGGCAGACCAGGTCTGCCATTCGGCTGCTGTATCCCCACTCGTTGTCGTACCAGGCATAGACTTTGAGCTGCGACCCATCAACAACCATCGTTGATAGACCGTCAATCACAGCACTCCGGCTGTCATTGGTGTAATCACAGGACACCAGAGGTCTTGTCTCATAGCCAAGAATCCCTAGCAAAGGTCCCGCAGCTGCACTGGCAAATGCTTGATTCACTTCGTCCCGATCGACTTGTCGTTCGAGTTCAAAGACTGCATCTGTGAGCGAACCATTGAGCAGTGGCACGCGAACAGCATGGCCGTTGAGTTTTCCCTCCAGTTCGGGAAAGATCATGGCGATGGCTTTTGCAGAACCGGTTGTCGTCGGGATTAATGACGTCAATCCAGATCGTGCGCGACGAAGATCTGATTTGAACGTGTCGACGGTCACCTGGGTGTTGGTGATGTCGTGAATGGTGGTGATCATTCCATGTTTGATGCCAAACGATTCATGCACCACTTTGACTACAGGTGCCAAACAATTGGTTGTACACGAGGCAGCGGTGATCAATCTGTGTTGTTCAGGGTCATATCGTTGATGATTGATTCCATAGACAATATTCAGTGCCTCTGATCCAGCAACGACACCTTTCACTGGGCAGGCCACAACAACACGTTTGATGGCGCATTGTTGAAAATATGGATTCAAGGTTTCTGGCGTTTTAAATCGGCCACTGGCTTCCAGAACCATCTCCACGCCTCTCGATGCCCATGGAACGTCAGTCGGGTCGCTGTGCTGTGACCACGTGATGGGGTGTCCGTTGATCCGGAACTGATGCGGATCGGCCTCGATGGATTCCCGCCAACGACCGTGAACAGAATCGAATTCCAACAGGTGGGCCCCGGCCGTTGCGTCTCCTGCAGGGTCATTGATGTGCACCAGTTCTATGCCAGGTCGTCCATACAGCGCACGGCAGACCAAACGGCCAATGCGACCAAACCCATTAATTCCGATCCGCATCACACAAACGGTGTATTCAAACAACCAATCTTGATGCATCAACCCG
>JAPOIF010000183.1 GCA_029979085.1 Methanobacteriota archaeon
AAGGCATCGAGGGATTATCCAGGTCTCAACTACGAAAAGTACTGTTCATCCTTCTGCGTCAAGGATCGTGGGATCAAAGTCGGTAAAACTCACCCCAAGGTCCGCAAGAATACTATCTAGATCCGGTGTGTCTTCTACGTCAAAGGTAATATCAAAGGTGTCGAGTACCTGAAACACAGATTCCTCGTTTAAAGTCACCGAGTTTGCAACCGCCGTATAATTGTTTTGTATCGTGACGATAATGTTAAACTGGGAAACGTCGAAAACTTTCCTACACGTTGGGCACGTATTCTTACCTTGATTCTTCCATTCCTGTAGACAGTGGGAATGAAACATATGTCCACATCGAAGTGCGGGATTGACCCTCGTACACCTGACTTCATTTAGACATATGGCACATGTCGACATTCTACAAGAAGGTTTTAAGTTTTTTTCACGGATTTTTCTCACCTAGTAAATATCGGGAACCTTGAGAAGAGGGTTGTCACAGGTGTTGCAGTTACCCTTACCTTGCTCCTTCTCTTGGATCTTAGTGAAGAGCTGGGGACCCTGCTTCTGGAGAAGCTGACGGTACGAATAGTTATCCTCGAAAGATATGCCATTCTGCTTCATGACATAGTTATTAAAGAGCTGGGCTGAGGTGTTTACGGTAAAGCACCTCCCATCGGCCATACCAAGTCGCTGGGACATTTTGTTATTATAGTGTTAGAATTTAATTTGCCTGTTCGTGATGGTTCTCATCCAAGATTGAAAACCTTTACCCTTGAGAAGTTTGACAAAGGGGTCACACTTGTATCCCAAAAATGTATCGAACACATCAGTGTCCTCTGTCGGTGAAACACGGATTTCGGGATTCTCATTGATGTGTTGGTTAATGATGTTGTAGGCAAAGGCAATCTCCTTGAGGGTCTCAGCTCCGGTGATGATGATTTTTCCTGTGGAGAAGATGCTACAGGTAATCTCTTTCATATCTTCGGAGGGCTTGAACTTTATTTTCACTGCGGAGTATCGGTCTGGTTCAAAAGACACTTTGAAAATGTCGTTGTACTGCTCGAACCAATCGGCGACCTTCATGAGGTTGATGTTGTAGTTGAGGCTGAAATTGGAGTTGATCATGACCACACGGAACGAATCGATGGGAACGTTCACCTTCAAACCCAAAAAGGTTTTGAAAATGTGGACCAATTGCGTGATGATGCGTTTGCAGTCGAAGAGGTCACAGCACCCGGCGACTTGAATGCTTCCGTTGGGAAACACCTTCACGGATTTGGTGCTGTAAGTGTCGTTGTAGGTGAGCGTGACCTGGTTGTAAAAGGTCGTAGGCTTGAGTTTCCATTCGAAACCATCGGTTTGCGTACCGGACCGACGCATTTTATACGAACCGATTTGTTCGAACAAAGCTCGAAGTCGCTTTATGTCAATGTCTTGGATAAAGCTCGAAACCATAGTGATGGTCGTAATTTTGACCCACGAAGGTCGGGTCTCATCGGGAAGAGCCTTTCGTATCTCATCGAGAGTCAAGAGATACGAAAAGCTATTGTTAGCAATCACAGAATACATTTTTGAACATAAAAAGTATTGTAAAGAAGCTCGACTTAGGTGTCCGTTTAAGGAATTTCGTATTCCACGACAGCCGGGTTTGGTCCGTTTTCGTTTGCACCCTTCGAGGTCGTCAATACTTCTTTGCCGTTTTCCTTAATCGTCCATCCTGGGACGTACTTAGGCCTGAAATAATCAATCTTGAACTTCTTGATCTTGGCGGAAGTGGTCACAGTAAATACCTTTGTACCAACCTCACCCTGAC
>JAPOIF010000184.1 GCA_029979085.1 Methanobacteriota archaeon
GACAGGGGAATCCGCCGGTCACCACATCAACGTCGAACTTGGTGAAATCTACTTCTGAAACATCTTGGTGAAGAACATTCCATTCAGGGCGATTTTTTCTTAGAGTTGCACATGCATCTTTATCGATCTCAACAAGGGCTACGCTCTCAAGCCCAGCCCTTTCAAAACCCAGAGCCATACCTCCTGCGCCTGCAAACAATTCAAGCACAGTGAATTTACTCATGCAAGATTACGCTGGACAACAGTTAATGAACAATTCTCAACGAAAACCAAAACAAGAACGTCGAGCATGAACCATCTTCCGGTTGTAACAAAATCGTTCCACGGAAGATACATTCCGCATCAAATCATTGGCAACATTAAATGAGCAAGTCCTTCGCACTGTGTTCGTGGTATCTTCCTCGATGAAACTTATTCTCGCAATGAGTTTCAGTGCCTTGTTCCTCATTGGAGCGTCTCTTCCGGGAATTCTCTCCTCTGGTCCATTTTCAGAGGATACAACACCAGCACCGGATGAACTTGAACAACTCACAGACCATGTCTTGTTGATTGTAGTCGATGGTGTTCCAAGAACAATCTTTGATGATCCAGAGATGATGCCATTCATTGCATCATTCGATTCGTATGGTGTTAAAATCCCTGTAGAAACCTCTGAATTGACACTGACCGGTGCCTGTGTCAAAGAGATGGCAACGGGACGACACGCTTCTCCATTGGATGCCATTCGGAATTGGGAAGTGACCAACGAAGTCAAGAACGATCCATTCTATCATGCGGCATTCCGCGGCGATTCCGTTGCCTTCTCTGGATTTTACGTTTGGAACAATCTGTATCCTGATGCCATGTTTACGCATCGTACATCGGCAGATTATGGGTTTGAGGACATACGCGAGGCAGATAATGAAGCATTGGCCGTTGTCGATGAATGGCTTGAATCGAGTGAACACCATCTCATGGTCAGCCATCTTGGCGGAACGGATCACGCTGCTCACATTTACGGGCTTGAATCCACCAAATACAAGGAGCGAATGCAGGAACTTGATGGTCAATTGGAAGCAATATTCCGTGATGCCCCAGAGAACTGGACTGTGATTCTTACCGCCGATCATGGACTCACCAAATACGGCGGTCATGCACTTGGAACTGGAGCAGTTGCGGAAGAAGTCTACCTTTTCGCTCACGGACAAGGAATTCGCACACCAACAACACTCAACGAACCTATGGAACAACGAGACATTTCCATGCTCCTTTCAGCGTTGCTGAAACTGGACTTACCAGTGACCAGCGATGCCAAAATCCCGATTGGAGCGTTGGATGTTGATGCTGAACAACAAGCTCTCATCGAAGAATGGAATTGGATGAATGTTCTCGCACACAATGAACTGGTTGAGGAGGAATTTGGTACGGGTTTGGAAGGCTTGAGTGATCAACCTGACTGGGACGTGTTGGGGGATGAACTTGTTTCGATTCCACTTGTTCCAATCCTTTTGACCGTACTTCTGAGTTGTTCGATATTCTATGCAATGCATCGATCTATGCCTTCAGGACTTGTTTCAGTAACATCGAGTCGAATTCAAATCGCATCTTTGGTGGCTTCCGCCATCGGATTGTATCTGTTCCTCTTCGAATTGCGGGATGCTAGTGAAGCCTTTTCAGGTCGGTGGATTCGTAAGATTCTCGGTTCATTCACCGTCTTGTTGATTGCACTTTATTTCATTGTCAACAAGAACTTCCGTCATCGAAATGAAGTTCCATTGTTGATT
>JAPOIF010000185.1 GCA_029979085.1 Methanobacteriota archaeon
CCCACAATCCTTCCTCTTCAGAAGACCAGAGACAGAAAACCATAGTCCTTCGAGCATCAAAGTCGGCAAGTACACTTGCCGTCGTGAGAACCATACTCGAACCAGCTGCATTGTCGTATGCTCCATGGCGAGTACCGTATCCTGGAATGCCGATTTCAGCACCGGGCGTGTATGCTACAGGAGGGGCAATATCGAAATGCGCTCCGAACACAAGCCACTCATCAGGATAGACTGTGCCTGTTTTGTAACCACAAATATTGACTGCCCAGGCAGTATTTGATTGGAAGCGATGAACTTCTACATCCAAGCCATATCCTAACATGACGCCTTCAAAGTATGTGATTGCGTGCTCATAGGATGGGTTGGCGTTCCCAATCCAACGATCGAGGTATCCGACTGCGCCATCTGGTCCACAGGTTGCACAGGGTGTATCGTCAGTGATGAAATCGACCCAATCGTATACGTCCCTTCCATTGACCCATCCATCACTCGCACCAACACCATTCTCTTCACTCAAATCTGTTCGAAATGGGCGGCTCGTTTCCATAACTACGGGGATTGCAGGACTGCCTGATTCGTTTCCTGGAACAAGCCAAGGCCATAATCCCCCTGTATCTTGGTTTTGAACTGCTTGTACTGCCGAACCTGTGTCTGGGTTCTCAAGCCACGCCGTCCAAGACTGATCGGGTTCACGAATCGGCCAATCAACACGGCCAATGTCTCCCAAGAAGAAGACAATCTCTTCATTTCGTGGTGGGAAAAGAATGTTCATGCTTACCTTTTCCCCCGACTTTAGGTCGAGAACTGTACCATTTTGTGCGCGCATCGAGCCTGGATCCTGAACAAAGTAAGGGACAAAGACAGCGAGATCATTGTTCGCTTCCAATGTGATGGTTTGCCACATACCGGCTTGCAGAGCATCTGAATCAGAAATTGAAAGTGATGATGCGTTAAGCGAATCTGTTTCATTCTCACCAATACATCCGGAAAGCGGAGCTAGAATCATCAAAAACATGAGTCCAACAGCCTGAATTGGAATGCGCATACTGATTCCCACTCGTCACTTATGTTTGAAATCAGTGGTCTTTAGCGCATTTCATACCCGCGCCAAGGATTAAATGACGATGGTTCGCCGGTCAACCATGGCTACTGTCCGTACGGACCAGAAGCAACGTGTCCTCATGAGGGCCGTTCCTGAATCCTTCTCGAACGCAATAGCCAAGTATTTTGGTTCTGGGCCAACCGATATTGAGTTGGCAAAATCACAGCATGCAGCCTATGTGCAAGCATTGCTTGACATCGGGCTTGAGGTTACAATTCTCCCTGCAGACAACAATCATCCGGACTGCATCTTTGTCGAAGATCAAGCCATTGTCATTGACGGGCACGTCTTGTTACCTGTTCCAGGCCATCCTTCTCGAGTCGCAGAGCAGCCTCCTATTGCAGAATTCCTCTCGCGCCAACTCAATGGATTCCAAGTATGTGGCATGTTTGGGGATGCAAGAATGGACGGTGGCGACATTCTTCGTCTTGGAGATATTTTCTTTGTCGGACTTTCCGATCGAACGAATCAAGAAGGGATTGAAACCTTACGAAATCTCCTCAACCATCTTGGGCACGAATTGCGCATTGTCAACATTCCAACAGAAAAAGCGCTCCACCTCACATCCATTTCATCAACACCAACAGACAACATCATTCTCACAGCGGAAGGTTACCTCAC
>JAPOIF010000186.1 GCA_029979085.1 Methanobacteriota archaeon
TGGAAGGACGATGCCGACGAGGAAACCAATCAGGAAGATATGGCGGTCTTGCCATGCGAGGATTTTATCCTCCTGCAAATCTTCAACATGCTCTACGATTTCTTCACCTTGGTCGACCATGACCCATCCCATGTGCGCCCACATGAATCCTTTCTTGACCGAATAAGGATCCTCTTCTTCATCGGTTTTCAGGTGATGACGTCGGTGATCGCTGCACCACTTGATGGCTGAATTTTGGAAAGCAGCTGCACCGAATAGAGCGTAAAACAACCGCATTGGCCAAGCGGCTTTGTGTGTTCGGTGACTGAACAATCGGTGGTACCCCGCTGTGATGGACAATCCACATGCAAGGTAAAATGAGACGAAAATAATGGGTTCAACCCAAGAAATTCCGTACTCAATGGAGTAAAAAACGACCCCAAAGATGGCAAGGAGCGGCATTCCGACGAGGAAAGAGGAGTTGATGACGTTGAGGGAATTTCGGTGTTCCATGGCACACCGATTTGCAATGACTCTTTCATATTGTCTGTCGTTTGTTGAAACAACGGTCTGATTTGGATGGTTCTTATTCGAACCACAGTAACCAAGGTATAGGTGGTACCCTTTTATACGTGAGTTCTCCGGATTTTTATCGAGGGTTCCCATGGACTATCAAGAGTATCTCGACGAAATTAATGCGCTCAACGATTACATTCGTTTGGCTATTGCATTTGGTTTAATCATCGTAAGCCTTGTCTTTGCAAAGTATGCCGTCATCCGCCCATGGTGGCGATTCGTAACCTCTACTGAAGCGGATTGGGACGATTATCTCCATCGCCCACTTGCAAATCGAGCGTATGCGCTGATTATTGCGGTTGGATCTCAATTGACCATTCGATGGATTTTGGGTACCTCAAGTTCAACCTTTGAATCAACTGAACCGTTGTTTGCTGCATTTTATGTCATCCTCAGCGCTTCGATTTTGAGCGTTTCAATCAAGCATTTGATTCCCGTTTTGATGGATCAATTCAGTTCTCAAGGAAGTGTCACCGTTTCAGGAAGCAATTCCATCATTGTCTTCTTCTTGCGTGCTGTTGTCTGGTTTGCAGGTCTTTACTTCGCTCTCAATCAACTTGGAATCGAACTCTTTGGTATTCTTGCCTCACTTGCCGTGTTCTCGTTGATTATCGGTCTTGCAGTCCAACAAACACTCGGAAACATCGTGAACTCCTTCCTCCTTGCTATCGACAGACCTTTCGAAGTCGGTGACCGCATTGAAGTGGAGGGCACCTGGGGTTCAGTTGTCTCCGTTGGAATTCTTTCAACAAAGGTTCTCGATCGTGATGAACGTCTTGTCGTTATTCCGAACAACACACTTGTTGAGTCCAAAGTCATCAACCACGCACGTGGTGGCGGTGACGGTGTTGCCCGACGTATCTCCATCGTTCTCGACATCGGTGTCGATTACAGAGAGGATATCGATCACGTCAAGTATACACTGCTTCAACTCGCAAAGGAGTGTCCATACGTCATCAACAAACCTGAACCTCGAATCTTATTGCACGAACTTGCAGACTTTGCTAAAATCTTCCGTGTCTACACATGGGTCGAAGATTACAGCGATGAGTACGTAGCAAGAGACTGGCTTTTGCGCAACATCGATGAACGATTTGGTAAGGAGAACATCAACATTCCATTCCCAACATCCGTTGAGTTGTCCGATAGCGTCTACGAACAGGC
>JAPOIF010000187.1 GCA_029979085.1 Methanobacteriota archaeon
GCGTCAAATTGATGCACGTCGATTGCTCGTTGAGCGGCAAGTTGCAGCGGTCATCAAGAAACCAGCCATCGAACGTAGTTTGGGTACAGACCGATTTTCTGCCCTTGAACACGCCAACATCGCTCGAATTCTTGAACGAATGGGCGACCACGCAGCTCGTCTTGGCATCTTGGTACGAGATAATAGTGTCACAATTAAATCGAAAACCAATGAATTGCCTCTTCGAGCAATCCCAGAATGGGCGAATTTGCTAAAATCTCTTGTCCATAATATGTATACCAAAGATGTCGCTGTTATCCATGAAGCTAAACGTTCTCTCGTTCGTTTAATGCGGGAAATTGAAGACAATGAGAGCGAGTTTTGGACTGGCCGTAAATCATCAGAGCGTTTGTTTTCGGAATTCCAAATCTCTGAATCGATTCGAAGAATATGCGCCTATGGTGTCAACTTTGCTGAATCGTTACTCAACATGCTCATGCATGAACGTATAAAATCCATCGAATGAGGAATGTTCATGTCTAAAACCGAGGATAAATCAGGCTCTGATAAGCCAACTTTGGTTGAAAAATTGGCGAAGGATCCGATGCGATACATCCTGTTTTTAACGAGTTTTTCAGTCATTCTCATTACACTAGGTATCATCCAAACACTCCTCTTCGAGGCGATTACATTCTTCCAAGACATCGCAGATTCTCGTGGTTGGTTCGGCCTCGATTTCGAAATGGATGGAATACTTTCTGCACAAGGTGTTGCTGGTGTACTTTTGTTGGGTTGTTTGTTTATTGAAATCTTAGGAAGTCGCTCATCCCTCAACACGGGAAAGATTCCACAGAAAGTATTGTTTCCGGGCGATTTTGTTGTTCGCCTGAGTTTCCTTCTCTTACCCGTGGCATACCTTCTCTATGGAGACTTGCTCCTTGTCATTGCCATCCTCTTATCAATCATCACTTGGAGGAAGGTGGCTGCAACATCAATCGCCTCATCGTCAAACGATGATAGTCCTGCAGATCGAACCTTTGCGACTGTTCTCGGTGCGTTTGCATTCATCTCACTGTTTTTCGCACTCACAACAAATTACACTGGCGCATTCGGTGAATTCTTTTTCCAAACACAATGGACGCCAACAGGTGCTTGTTCTGACCGAAGGACGCTGTGTGACAACATGTCCTTTGGTGTTAACAGCTTACTCCTCACAACACTTCAAGTCGCATTTGGTGCGTTACTGATTGCCGTCCCATTGGGTGTAGGTTGTGCAATCTATCTGAGTGAATACGCTTCGCCTCGTCTTGTAGCCGTGGTTAAGCCTACCTTGGAAATTCTCGCAGGAATTCCATCAGTCGTCTATGGGTTCTTCGCCTTCATCTACATCGGTCCGTTGGTTGTTGAATTTGGTGAATATGCGTTCGCTCAAGGTTGGATTTCAGAACCTCCAAACATTCTCAATCCGATCAATGGAGCTATCGTTGTAGCCATCATGATTCTTCCATTGATCGCATCCATGTCAGAAGATGCGCTTCGTGCCGTACCAAACGAACTTCGTGAAGGATCGCTCGCACTTGGAGCAACACGAATTGAAACGACCTTCCGTGTTATGCTTCAAGCATCGCTTTCTGGAATCATTGCTAGCATCATTCTTGCTTTATCTCGAGCCGTTGGTGAAACCATGGCTGTAACACTCGC
>JAPOIF010000188.1 GCA_029979085.1 Methanobacteriota archaeon
ATTCAAACGCAAATTCACTGACCGAACAGTACTGCAAATCCACCCCACAATAAGTGAAGAAGAATAGAAAATAGATTCGATTCACTAACATTCCATCACATCTACAAGGGTTTGTCCATAATACCCTTGCATACATAAGTAATGTGCATAAGGGCTTGCAGCGGGTCATATACAACGCTACCCATGTATACGTGATGTAGCGAAGGCATTCAAGAGGTGAATGAATCTAAATGAATTGCAATCGAACGAACCAAGATTCAAGTGCTGTATTCAGAGAAGACAATTCAGTGAGAAACATGACGTCTGGGTTTGAAGACATTGCCAAAGGGAACAACGAGTTCGTAGCCGGCTTTACACATGGAGATGTTCCAGGCAAGCCCGCTCAAAATATGCTTTTGATTACGTGCATGGATTGTCGAATTGTTCCTCATCAAGTACTTGGTTTGACCTTTGGTGACATGAAAGTCATTCGAAATGGAGGAGGCCAAGTCAATCCAGAAGTTGAGAAAGATGTCGTAGTTGCAAACAACATTCTGGAATGCGATCGAATCTTGATCATGCAACATACTCGATGTGGAATGGCAGCGGCTACACTTGAGAAGGTTCGAGAAGTGGTACATGCGAATACTGGGGCTGATGTCAGCGAGTATTATCCAGATGTTATCTCGGATCAGAAAGCCAAACTCGTTCAGGACGTTGAGACATTGAAGAACAATCCAATGTTAAAGTCGGATGTTGTCATCGAAGGTGCCATCTACGATGTTGATACCGGTCGAGTTGAATTCATTGCATGAGCTCATTCGGTATATCGAAGAGCAACGACATGTTCGATGTTGAGTTCATCCTGCCCTTCGTGAATGGTCATCTCGATTTCATGCATGTCGACTGGTGCAAAATGAAGGGTATTCCATGTTATACTGTCCCCATTTTCGACAATTTCTCGGTTGCCCAGGCATTGGCCATCAACATTAATCACTGCCCACTCAAGATCAACATCTCTTCCATTGATTTCGAAGATTGGGGATGGGTTGGTAGCGGTAGAATTGAGAATGAAGTATGATGGAGACAAACCATCGTTCCCTGGAGTTGCATCAAAGAATAGGGATTGAGGGTTTCCACTCCCTTCTTCCGTCCACGTAATGACTTGCTCAACAACAATCGTTTTGGTTGTTGTCACATTGTTTTCACTGGAATCAATGGCAAACAATTCGATTGTATACGCTCCATGATGTTCGAAACCAACCGATATGGTCTGCTCCTTGGTTGCATCAATACTGAATGATCGCCCGTCATCTGTGATGAGCCCGAAGGTCTGAATCGATCCATCAGAGGTTGAACTTGAGAAGTCAAATTCAATTGTCTCAGTTGAGGAGGAGGTTAATTCTCCTTGCTCGTAGATTGTTTCAATCGTCAAGCGTTCCTCGCTTACTTCGACGCTTATTTTCGTTGCAACATTCTCATCCAGAACAGAGCCAAGGCAGCCGGAGAGAAAGAGGAGGCAGACCATTCCCGAGAAGAGAACAGGCTTGCGCATACCATCA
>JAPOIF010000189.1 GCA_029979085.1 Methanobacteriota archaeon
GCGCGTAGCGCCCGTAATTCTTTTGCTGTTGCTGTGGAAGGTAACGACTGGTTTGGTCTTTGATTAGGATCTTCTTGAAGTAAATCGTCCAATGTGTCTTCATCCATGATGTCGGCGTTCTCGAGTGGTGGGGGTTCAACTTCCATTTCTTCCGGAACTGGAACGTTTTCCGGAATAGCTGAGTTGGCCGCTTCCGATTTAAGCCGGTCTTTTGTCTCTTTGGAGCTGTAGCTCTTTCATCAATGAATGCTTGCTGTTCTGGCGACTCAGCAACGACGTTGTCTGGAATGTCTTTCCCATGCATAAATTGATAAGCCAACAATTCAGCCGCTGTGCACGGTCTGATTTTGTCCAAAGCTACAAGGACTGATAGACCATCGCAGATTACCCAGCATGATGCTGGCGGTCTATTTGGATAGTTCGGGTCAGTTTCGAAACCAACAATCCTTGATCCAACGCTCCATTGTATTCCTGACTCGTGTAGACGAGCTCTTCTGCAGTATGAGATGATATCTCCGACTTTGTATGGTCCTGGAACAGGAGCCGCATTCTTGAGAATACCTCGTTGTACTCGTAGTCCACAATCCCATTTCACGAATGCTTCTCTGGCTTCTTGTCGAAATTTGCTCTGTATTGCAAATGTAGTGGGACCATCTTGATAACCTTGTATCGCACCAATGTCGGCTGCCTCGGCTTCATCACCAAGCGTTGCTGGACTTCTTGGAAATCTAGCCAATACCCATTGCACTGGAGCAAAACCTCCATGCCTGGACATCTCATTGATAGCTGTAATGCTCTCTGTCAAAGCCATGTCTACCTGTTCTTTGCCAGTAGCGTTGGTCTCTTTGATCACTTTGTTCAGCATGTACTTGAGTGTCGCGTTTCTCCTTTCGACTCTGCCAATCTGTTCAGGAGACTCCAGCGCTGCTGGATTGAATCTTACGCCGTTCTTACCCAAGGTCTGATTGAACACTCCGCGATTGTGTGTTCCGCGATCAACTGCGACAAACTTTGGCCATCCATAACATCGCACCCATCCTTTGTGAAAGTATTCGAGACAATTGGAACTGCTCGGTACACCGTTGTTCTCGCCAACTCGCACTATGCCTGCTTGCTGCAAAGTGGTGCCATAGTCGACGATGTTCAGGATGTCGTAGAATGTACCTGCTGTGTCTTTGATTTCGAACACATCGATACCAACTTCATGATTGAAGGTATACGGCTTCGGTGGTGAGACCTTCTTCAAAGGTGCCGGTGGCTTTGTCGCTGTGCAGACGTCACATTTATGTACCTTCGCTGCGTCTATATATTCCTTCGGAACTCTTGCCGCTCTGAGCATCTGTAAAAGAGCATTTCTTGGCAAGTGGCGAAAGTTTCTGTGAAGTCTTCTGATAGCAATTCTCGCTCTACGAGGAAGTGCTAACCATTTTGCCTTTCTGTCCCGTTCGCCCGTTGGATCACCCGGCAGTGGTATCCGTTCAAGCAAATCTTGTTCATCGTC
>JAPOIF010000018.1 GCA_029979085.1 Methanobacteriota archaeon
GGTTGTCTTCGACGCGCCTATGTGCATCACCAACCATGGTCGTTCAAAGATGGAGATGTTCAACTTGAGACGAATACACTTCTCGAATCGTACACTATGGATTTGGAAGTTCTCGCTCCTGATGTTGTTCATGTCTCCGAAGGTCTTCCCGTCAAGACGTGGTCGATTGAAGTGGCTGAGCGAATTGATGTGAACGATCAGCGTGATTTCCTGTTCCTTGATGGTGATTGTGGGCTCTGTCATCGTCTTGCTACCTTTATCGACAAGCGTTTGGGCAAAGGCAAGCAATTGGGGTATCGCCCGATTCTTCATGAAGATGCCCAGCGCGTTCTTCAAACGCTTCCGTCGAAGTTGCGCGATGCAGATTCCGTGTATTTGATTCGCAATGGCAAGCCATACATTCGTTCAGCAGCAGGAATTCGATGTGTTTTGTACATGCGTTGGTACTACAAGATGTGGTTCCCAGTGCTGTGGTTGATTCCTTTACCACTTCGAAATATTGGTTATCGTTTGATCGCCAAATACCGCCACAAGTTCTTCAAACGTCCAACAGAATGTCTGTTCCGTGTGGATTGATACAATATCCTTCTGAAATTGACCGTTTCACGGACAAACATGTCGCGCTTGTTATATGCGAGATGGCGATGGAACGACTAGAAATCTTCGGATTTCTGGATGGGATGGGAATGAGCAGAGCGTTTCGCGCAGGCGTTGACAACAATCGTAGAATCAAAGCACCAACACGGCAACGTCGTTGGCAACCACTTCGAGATTTGGCAGGCTTAGAAGCCCGTACCAAGACCGTTGAGCAAAGCATGGGTCCACTGATCGATGTTCCAGCTCTGGTTCGAATCGAAGATGAGAAGTGGGTTTTCGAGCGTATTGACCAAGAGGTCTTGCATCAACTCACTCATCGATTGGTCCTCCACGAGGAAGAAGGAACCAGAACCATCGGTGCGACATTGAATCTTGCTTCAGCGATGCACGTTGCAAAATGCATGGCTGAACAGGAACAAAAAATCGTTCTCATTCGTCCGATGTAAGGACTCAGAACAAATCCATGATGGCTTGGACAACACCCTCGTTGACGAGGTAGAAGAAGCCACCAATGACGAAACAAGCAAAGTAGACTTGGAACGGTGAAATCTTCATCGATTCTTCCGACTCCTCATCGAAGTATCGAATCAATCCTGCTGCTTGCTGGATTCCGCTTCCTTCCGACTTCTTTGCCATGTGGACCAGTCTCTCCGAGTTGCCTTCCCTTTATCAACGCAACGCGCGGTCACTCGGAGGCATCATCGCTCAAATCAACGAACGGAATATCGCTTTCGATGGTCAATACCGAGCCATGCGCTTCCTCTTCATCGTCTTCAATGGGAACCAACAAGACCGCTTCACCACGGGAAAGCGCACGTTCAACAGCAGGCGTATTGTCGTCAGCGAGCGCTTGTTGTGCGAGATCGATTTCAAGGCGTGCCAATTCGATCATATCGACTCCAACATCGCCTTTCTTTTCCAATCGGTCGATGTGATGTTCCAGCGATGCGATGGCCTCGTTCAACACACTTCGAGCACGCGTTTGATGCGAACGCCAGGTTTCTTCGTTCGCTTTGAGTGAACTGCTTGCAAGATGGAGTGCTTTCTTGGCTGAACCACGATGTGCAAATTCCCAAGGATTGTGTTGCAAGGCTGCAACCCAATCGTGAACCAAGCGAGCTCGTTCTTCGACCGGACCTCGAATGATCACTTCGTTTCGATAGCCTGAGGTCAACAATCCAAAGCCCCAGTAAGGTAGGGACTGAATGGTGACGTGAATGGAACCTGCAGTATACTCCATGATCCAACGTTGCTCATCAAAACCTGGAGGCTGCGTAAACGTCGGCGTCTCAGCACCGGTGGAACAGCGAAGCAGCGTTTCAGCAACATCGCCAAGGTAGACTTTCGATGAGGGGCCTCGGAAGGTCGAAGGCCGTAGAAACCGTCCAGCCTCATCAACGCAATGACTCGCTTTCGCTTTACGAACCTGTGCGTGGAGGATGGAACGTTCCGGATGAAGGTCGACGTCCATGACAAACGGGTACCGTGCAACCACATGAATGTCACCTAAAGGACTGAACAAGTCTTCATACTAGGCCGGTGTTGAAACAGGCTTGTGCAGCCCAGTCAGAGCAAGAGCATCATCAATCACATTGGATACTGTCATCGTTGTGGTCGAACCGATGAAATCGGTACGATGAACGTCGAGAAGTGTGTCGATTGCATCGCAATGGGTTTCAGCATTGATTGACCCGAAACTGCTGCATCATTCTTCAAGCTCTTTTCGAGAAACGAGCAAGAAAGCAACACTCAAGACAGCCAGTGTTCCGAGAACGCCGATTGTTGGTGTCGAACCTCCGCCAGATCCTGGTGAGAAGACCAAAACAGTACCCGTTGCCGTGTTTCCTGCTGAGGTGCCATCAAATGCTGTCACACTGCATGTGACGAAATCGCCTGCAGCATAGCCAGTGGTCAAGGTCGATCCTTGCGTTGTTGTTGCAACGCCATTGATGGACCAGATCATAATTGAAGCATCTGGATCGTTCTCTGGGTCATTGTACGTGTACGAACAAGTGAGTGGATCGGTCTCTTCCGGTGAAGTCGGTGAAATGGTTACACCAGACACTGTTGGGGCAGTGTTGTTGGAAGGGACGACGTAGTAGTGTCGTTGCAAGGTGTTACCGCTTGTGATTCCATCGTGCGCAGTCGCCTCACAGTAGAGGGTGTCGCCGAGTGAGACAGAACCAGATGGTAGGATGGCTTGAACACCTGAAGCGACTGAATTTCCGTTGACGTACCAATCGATGTTGGAATTATCAGGATCGTTATCGGGGTCAATGAAAACCATACCGTTTGCATAACAATCCAGAGGATCGCCCGCATAAGCAATCAGAGCTTGCTGGGTTGCAGCCAATGTTGGCGGGGTATTTACTGTCGTTCCAACAACGGTGAAACAGGTGGTTGTTCCTCCATCATCGGTGAGATAGGTACCTGCCTGATACAGGTTGGTATGTACACAGTAATCGCCAGGGGTTAGACCAATGACGATGTCATTCCAACTCTGGTAGGTGATGGTTGCAAGCCAAGAGTAACTTCCTGCGACAACGTAGTTCGCAGGGTCTGTGATGTCATAGACATGGTATTCGAGCGTGTAGGAGTCACCAATACGTGTACAATTCACGTAGAAGCTGAGGTTTTGGCTGTCACCGTAATTGTAGGATTGTGCATCTGACCAACTCATGATTGTGGTGTAGGAACTGTTCAAGCCACAAGGATCGAGCGTTCCGTTGTTTCCACCACCGTTGTTGTTGGCAGTCACGGTGAAACAGGTGAATTCGAAGTCAACGAATTGGTAGGCACCGCCACTGACCATGTACAAAGTGGCGTTGATACAATACGTGCCAGGGTCAAGGTTCGTCCAATCATCGTCCATCATCTCGTAACTGTCGGTTTCCGTCCAGTTCCATACATCGTAGTCGCTCCATGACGAACCACTTGCAGAGTACGCAAAGACGTGCAATTCGTAATCCTTGGTGTTCACACTGCAGTTTACGTAGTAATCAGCATAGGTTGTTGCACCTTGCACGTACGCTTGCAAATCGGTCCAAATCATCAGATCGGTGTAGGCTGGGTCGTAGCCACAGCCTTGCATGGTGTAATTCTCAGTGATTGGATCCATGATCATGACGACCGTTCCTGCGGTGCTGAACGTTAATCCAGTCACGAAGACCGTTGGGTCGGTTGGGTCAAGCATTTCATAGGCTTCAATACCACGAATCGACATTCGATCGAGTGGTGTCGCAAAGGTGTGCGTTACGCCTCCATAGAGATCTGTGTTCGAATCATACCAAGCCGTTCCATCCCACAGATAGAGGTCAAAGACATCGTCACCGTAGCCTGTTGGAACGGTTACAGAGGTCATCAAGTGACCGCTGTAAACGACGTAATTGTAACCGACGGCAACCACAGGGTCAATCCAAACAATCGAACCGGATTGGTTGAATTCAAACCAGAACGCATCGGTCATGTTCCAGCAATCATTGATGGTGATGTTGGTCGTCAAATTCCATGCAATGTTCGTGCAATTGAATACAGGCATAACCGGATTGGTTGCATTGTTTCCTGCATCGGTCGAACCATTTCCTCCACCTCCATTGTTTGGTGGTGTGGTCGAACCTACGTTGAAGCATGTATCGTCTTGAGCAACCATGTTTCCGTTCACATCGAAGAGTTTCGCACTGAGACAGTATGTTCCGTTTGCGCCTGCTGTGAAGAGAAGAGACTCTATGCTTTCATTCAGATTAAATGTATCAATGGTGTAATTCCCTGAATCGACAACTGCGCTGCCATCGAGCAAGACCCAAGTAACGGTATAATTTGAGTATGTTTGAAGATCAAATGCTTCCACTGTTGCCGCAACACTCTGACCAGTCGTGTAGCTCATCGAGTTGAAATCAATATCCAACGTTTCGTTAACCGTTGAAGTTTGAGCAACTGTGAAGTTGTAATTCACATAATCCAACATGGTGTACGTTGCTGCACCATTGTAGTGGTACAGTCCAATTTGGACGTGATAAACGCCTGTTGCGAGATTCAGATTTTCGAAGTAATGTGTATCACTGGTTGAGGTCGGGACCCATTGCCAACTTCCGTAGCTCAGTGTTTGACCGCTTGATGTATCGGTGACGTTGTACAGAATCACCATATTTTCATTGTACAGATTGCACTGAGAATAGATGCTGACGTTGTGATCCTCTCCCGGTACGAAGGCGATGTCGTTTGGATAGACGGAAAGTGATGCAAGACTCCAGTCGTATCCACAGCCTGTTGTTGGGGTCGTTGAACCAATGGTGAAACAGGTTGTGACGGTGTCGAGAATGATTGCTGTACCGTTGGAATAAACGGTGTAAAGCGTTGCAGTGATGCAATACGTGCCATTGGCGAGATTTCCAAGCGTTTCCGTTGAATTGGTGTATGACGCGGTTGCATTCCACGTCTGGTTCACGCCGTAGCCTTGCACAACGTTTCCGTTTGCATCGGTGAGATACCACATCTCACCATAAGTCACGCCAACATCGAGGCTAGTGTAATCGAAGAAGGCAGTAACGTTTGAACCGCTCGAGTAGTTCGAAGAGACGCCATAAATGGCGAGGCTTCCGTTTGGAACGTAGGTCGAGGAACCCCCGCCTCCTCCGGTTGTGGATGTGACCGTGAAGCACTGATACTCTGAATCAACAAGGTAGGAATTGCTGCCATTCGGTGTTGCATACAACGTTGCGTTGAAGCAATAGGTGCCTGCTGAAAGGTTGTTCAATGTTGAATTGAAGAATTCGTAGGAATTGGTTTCAGTCCAATTCCATGATAGGTACGTTTGGCCATTTGGTCCGCTAATTGTGACATAAAGATCGTACCAATCTCCATTCACACTGCAATTCACATAGTATGTTGCAGTTGCTGAAGATCCTTGCGTGTAACTTGTCGCATCCGTCCAAACCATGAGATCGGTCAGGGTCGAATTCGTACCACAGGAACTGTTCCGGGCACTGGTTTCAGAGGTTTCAGGAAAGAACAATTCAGCATCACTTTGGGTCGGAATGGTTGCAAAAGATGCAGAAAAGGCATTCAAGAAAAACAAAACGGCAATCGCTAAGGCTGTTTTTGGGCGCATGGGTTCAACTAAGTTCTGTTGATATTTATATTCAGCCCACAAAAAATAACCAGCCATTCAAGGCCAAACAGCAATGCCGTTCTAAGGCGGATTGAATGCGCTTACAGGTCTTCATCTCATTCCATATCAAAAAACAGGTTGATTTTCCATTTTTGAATGCAAATAAATATCGTGGAATAGTTCAAGAATACTCGATGGTATGGTTGTTCAGGCGAGACCATGGCAAAGAAGACTGGTTCCAAAGGCGAAGATTTGACTGAACTACCTGGTGTAGGTGCAGCGACGGCAAAGAAACTCCAAGCGGCTGGCTTGAATACGGCAGCAAAGATTGCAAAGGCAGGCAAAGCTGGACTTGAGAAGGCTGGGTTAAACAAGGCAAGCGCTGCAAAGTTGGCGGCTGCTGTTGCGGCAAAGAGTGCAAAGTCAACAGCAAAAAAGACTGCGACCAAGGCCAAAACCACTGCCAAGAAAGCAACATCAAAGGCCAAGGAAACGGCAAAGAAGGCCGCTTCATCCACCAAAAAGGCCGCATCCAAAGCAACCGCTGCTGGCAAGAAGGTCGCAGAAAAGACCGTTGAAGCAACAAAAGGTGATCACAAAGTCAAGTCGACCAAGTCCGATGATGGGCGCAAGGGTAAGACCTTGAAGGTTCCACGAAGTGTGACCGATATGCCTTGGTTCCGCAAGAATTGATTCCATTCAAGCGCTACATTGTAAAACCGTCTTGACTGATGGTTCATCATGCCAAGGAGGAAGTACGGTCGTTTGCGAAAGACCGTTGAATTGCCTCCAAAGGGTAACTGTTCTCGCTGTCGTTCGGGAAAACATTGTCCAATCGAAGGCCATTCTGGTCAAGATGTAACGCCTCATCGAGAGTGGACGGGTCCTGAATCCATCGATAAGCGAAAGCGCTCAAGTGCGTGAGATGTCAATACCGAATGTTTCGGTTCCACCTTCTTGTTCGATGAGGTTCTCGTCACGAAGTGCTTGCTCCTCATCCATCGTTTGACGCATGGATTGGGCACGGTGGTAGACTTCTCGCAATGTCTGGTCGGAGATGTCGAGATAGACACGGGTCGTTGCAATACTGGTGTGGCCAAGCAAGCGCTGAATGGTGACAAGATCGGCACCACGTTCAAGCAATCCAGTCGCAAAGTTGTGACGAAGAACGTGTGGTGTGAGTTTTCCTTTCGGTAGATTCGCTTCGAGAGCGAGTTGATCCATCAGACGTTGCACACCACGAGGTTGCAAACGTCGTCCCGCTTGATTGAGCAGGAACGGCAATTCCTCATCACGTATGCGTGAGTCACGAATGGGCAGATAGGCATCGATGCACTTCTTGGTTCGTTCTGTAAACAAAACAATACGGTCTTTGTCACCCTTACCTCCGAAGACCTTGGCATGCAACCCTTCGATTTCGATATCGGAGAGGTTGAGGTTGCACAACTCAGAAACGCGCATGCCTGTATCCAACAAGACGGTGACGACGACCGAAGCGATAGCATTCTCAGAGGTGTTGGCTGCTTCAATCACTGAAGTCAGTTCTCGTCGAGTCAATGTTCGTGGGAGTTTACGACCCGTTCGAGCGCGAACGAGGTGGTCTGGCCATCGATGTCCGAGCCACTTGATCATGTGACGGGCGGCTGCAAGACGCGCATTGTAGGTCGAGGGACTCAATTCACTCATCGAGTGCGTCCATCGGTCGATACGTCCGTTGAGGGGTTCAAGACGTTGAGCCAGCGTTACCACATTCATCGATTCAAGATCGTGCTCAGAGAGGACATTCTCTCCTGGCAACGTCGTCTCAACAAGGGCACGAAGGCCGTTGAGGTAGGTTTTACGGGTGTTATCGGATTTGTTCTCCGTACGCAATTGTTGGTCGTAACAATCCAACCATGGAAGGTTCTGAATGTGAACGAGACGTGGAGGAAGCTGAATGTCTTCGTCCGTAAGACGAAGCTGGCTCGGTCGTCGAGCCTTCGGCTGTGTGTGTTTTCTCTCCATATGGCATCAGCGCCGTTGTTTTCCGCCGAGGCGGAGTGCATCCCGTGTCCTTGCGGACGGAATGCAGTTAGCACACCTCCATATGAATCTGTTGAAGAAAATCCCGAACGCGAATTATGCGTTGGTCTCTTCGCTTGTTGGCGAATCGCTGGTGATCGGCGGCGACATCAACACCGCCTTCCGTAGCGTTGCTCGCAACGATTCCAATTCACCATAACAGATCAAGACATCATCGTAGCGAAGTTGAACCGATGGCTCTGGATTCCACATCATTCGCTCGCCTCGACTCAAGGCATAGACAGGTGGCTGGGCACTGTTGGCAAAGATCTCGTCAATGGAATGACCAATCAAGTTCGGATGGTGAAGCAATTGAATCGATAGGACACCTTCACCTGGAACCGTTCGCAACAATTTGTCCAATTCCACTTCAGCAAACACCGCATCGTTGATGACGAAATCAATGATTTCTCCAGCGACGTTGACACCACTGGCTTTCTCGATTCCTTCCAATCCTGGGCTTGAGTTGACCTCGAGAACAAGCGGGCCATCTTCGGATTCAAGCAAATCAACACCAGCTATGCGAAGACCGAGAACGCGGGCTGCTCGACAGGCAACCTCTTCGAAGGCTGGGTCGAGATCGACCGGTTCAACGGTTCCATTGAGGTGGAAGTTGCTTCGGAATTCACGTCCACGGGCGCGACGTCGCATGCAGGCGACAACACGATCACCAACGACGAGGGCACGGATGTCGGTTCCGTGCGATTCAGCGATGTATTCCTGAATCAGAATGGCCTTCTTCGTGTGCAACAAGCCTTGAACGAGGTTGCGAGTTTCGTGGTAGGTATGACGCAAGAAGACACCTTGACCTTGTGTTCCTTCCGTGACTTTGACAACGACTGGAAGACCACCGACGGCTTCGATGGCGTGTTCAATGTCCGCTGTATCTCGAACATACACCGTTCTTGGAACTGGGATTTTGTTTCGAGCAAGCAGTTGTGAAGCGTGCAGTTTGTCACGACTCTGGAGAATACCTTGCCCGGTGTTGGCCGTCCATATGCCCATTTGTTCAAGGTGGCGAAGAACCGCAACACCATGACGAGTAATGGAGTGTCCAATACGTGGAATGACGGCATCGAAGGCTGCTGGACGCCCTTCGTGCATAACGTCAATGCCGTTATCATCGACAAATAAGGAGAAGCTCATCGGATCGAGAACGTTGACATCAAGACCACGTTTTCGTGCCTCTTCGACCAAGCGACGAGTCGAGTACAATCGTGCTCCGCGAGACAGAACGGCTAAGCGAAGCCCACCCTGTTCTCCCAACTCGCTCATGGTCAGAAGAAAAACAGAGAGGATTTCAAATGCTCGGCCGTTTTGGGTGTTCTACATGTCCGATGAGGAACAACCCGCCGAGCCGGAAGAAGAATCCACAGAATCCGTTCCTCCTCTTGATGACCATCATGAGGAAGCGATGAAGGAAATGACGCTCGAAGAGCGTCAAGAAGCCCTCACGCGTTCCCGTTGGAATGTCTTCCTGTACCTTGGTTTGGCTGCATTAATGTTCGGCTTTGCCTTGTTCCCATTCCCGTTCACGGCTTCAGCAGTAGGCGATACGTACGAACAGGATCTTGGCTTCGTCTGGGGTCCACCATTGGACGGTGAAGATTTCACGGATGTGCCGATTGAAGTTGAGATTACGGCAACCAATCCTCCAGCCAATCCAAACGCTCGAATCGCTGTCTATCTCCTCAATTCAGACAATTGCCTTTCAAGCGACATTCTTGACATTAAGCGTGATGCGAGAGCAGAACCAACGCACAATTATCAGTTCCAAATCAGTGACAAAGCACCAATCGTTGACGAAGTGTTCGTGTTTGAATTCGATGTTGATGGTGGCGGACAATGTCTGTTTGCAGAGTACGTTGACAACAACGACCGAGGAAACACACTCTCAGGTGCAATGGAGATCGACGGTAGCATGTGGCCGAATCAAATCTGGGCAGGCATCTTTGCCTTGCTCTTCCTCGGCCTCTCAGGCTTTGCATTCATCGGTGCACAGCGTCATGGTGAGGGTGTCAAGGCGTTAACCGAGCCAAGCAAGAAGACGACCGAAGAGGAAGTCCTCGAGACGGCACCAGGTCCAAGTGGCCCTCCGCCTTCAGCAGCAGGACCGAGTGGTCCACCACCTTCAGCACCTGGTCCAAGCGGCCCTCCTCAGGCAGCGGAACCAGCAGCTGAAGCGGAACCAGTGGCCGAAGTTGCAGGAGAACCCACCTTTGAGGCAGCTGAAAACGGCTACTTCTTCCGAAAGATGCCGGATGGAACCTACGATCAAACCGTCTACGTTCAAGCCGAGGACGGCTCGTACGTTCCGTACCAAGCCTAAACAGGACAAAAGAAGGTCAATGCTGACGCATTGACCACCATCCTTGATAGGGGATGAGCCATCGAATCAATCGAGGTGAACCGATGGCAGATGAAACATCATCGCTGACAGTGGCCAAACTCAAGGCCTTGTGTGTCATCAACGACCTTCCAACTTCAGGCAAGAAAGCCGAGTTGGTTGAACGCCTTCTTGAGTCAGGATTGTCTCGAAGTGAAGTCGGATTGTCCGAGCCAGAAGCCGTCGAAGAAGCGGTCGAGGAAGAGATTGTTCTTTCTCTCGAAGATGAGACAACCATCGCCATCGAAGAGGACGAACCTGAACCGGTTGAAACGGTCAAGGAAGCGGTTCTTGAGGATGATGAAGTTCTCGAAGCGGTTCTTGTTGCAGATGTTGTCGATGATGAACCAGAAGAAGTGTTCACGCCTGTTGCGACGAAGCGACAGGATGTTGCTACCCTTGGTGATATGATCAAAGATCCAAAAGTCATCGCTGTTGTCATCGTCTCGTTGTTCCTCGGAGCAGCAGGATGGTGGTACATCAACTCCTCATTGGAACCGTTCACGGCCGAACCGCTTCGGTACGGCGATACGATGGAATACACCATTTCGGGCGGCCTTGGCGATCGTCCTGCCATCATGGCGAGTGAGGGCTTCCTCGACCTCGTCTTCAATTTCCTCGAACCGGAGGACGATTACTGTCGCATCTTCATGGATTACGAAGGACGCGGAACCTTGTCGGTCAGTCAAGGAACGAGCCAAGATTTGGTCGGTATGTCATCGCAAAGCCTGCTTGGAGCCGTACGCTCGCAAGGCCCGTATGGAAGCAACGACTGGTTGGCTGTTGAAATTGCCAACACCTACGATTTCGACGATTTCGACATTGGTCGCAACACCTACTCGGTCATCAATCAAGGCAGTTGTCCAGAAGCTGAAGATGGGGCGTATGTCCCTGGTGAAGCGGTGTTAACCACGAAGCGACACATCGAATTGAAGGAACAAGTGACCCTTTCAACAGCCTTTGAATTCTCGGCAACCATCGACAACAAGCCCTACGAAGGTTCAGCCAAGACCTTTGATGTGGGTGGCTTGCTTGGATCTCTCGACGTCATTCTTCCCGGCGTTTCCTTGATGCTTCAACCGATTGAACTGCAAGACTTGTTTGCCACCGAAGTCATCGAAGAAGGCGCTTCTGGTGAGCGATTGGGTTGGCGATGGCGAGTTGTAGGTCAGGACACGCTTGGCGATGACAAAGCGTGGAAGATCGCTGCGACCCACGTTGACATTGAGCGATTGTGCCTCGGTTCAGCCACCATGGAGATATGGGCTGAAGAAGACAATCCATGGGCGAGTCAGCAAACCGTTGATGTCATTATTTCCAACGATGGTTCCTTGCAATCCTCGTGTTCTCCGTTTTCGGAAGCCTTTGGTGATTATCTGCTTCCAGAAGGTGAATTGGAACTGCATCACTCGTTCAAGACGACGAAACTCACACGAGGATCGAAGGTTCTTGACCTTGGTAAGGACTACAACATTCGTCCACGAGCCAATCTTCTCGCTCTCGATGAGGACGTTCAGGAAGATTGGGCTGGTCAAGACAAGCTCCACCCGCCAGATGCGTCCAGCATGCGAGAACACACGCTTGAGAAGGCCATGCAATGTTTCGATTACATCGGTGGTTCAGCCAGCGGTGCCAAAGCAGCACTCGACGATGGAGGCTACATCTGGCGTGGTCTTGACCAACGAACAGGAGCAACCACGCAATGGAATGTGTCGTGGGTCGCTCTCGATGATACATCAGGATGGGTGCTGTTTGAATTGACTGGCGAGCCAACAAGCGAGAACTGTACGTATCTCGATAAAGGATCGTTTGAAGAATTGGCCTCCTACAATCGTGAATCCATTCCAGCTGTTGCCAACATCTCTGCACTTGAAGAGCGGCTGTCGGATACGGCGAGATATCCGCAACTGAGTGGAGCAGAAGGCGTGTTTGATGCGACGGGTGCCTACCATGAGGCGACGCGTGTTGGTTTCCTTGTCGCTGTTCCAGGTGATGGTGCCAATGACTTGCTCGGTCAATTGACCACTACGACGGTTGGAGCAACAACCCTCGACCTTTCTCGAACGTGGGAGGAAGGCATCTGGGAGCACACCTTCGCTGTTGCTGTTGATGCGACCGATGGACGCGTGGTCGGCTGGACCAAACTTTCCCAGGTTGCGTGATTCTATGGACGAAGATGAGATGGCTCGAGGCCTTGACCATCTCATGGAACAGAACGAAACCGATCTACCCTTCCTTGCTTCGTATGGAGCCGATATGGATGGGATGGGCATTGATGTTGAAGCACTGTTCTCAGGTGTTGAAGCCTTTCTCTCGTCGAGAAGGGTTGAATTCGAGATAGATGATAAATGCATAAAGTATCATTCAACTTGCATATCGAAACATGATGAAGGCCTTCTTATCGAAATTGAACACGAGCATTTACCCCTCGTTCACAGCGATTTGGATCGTGTTGGGTTCTTCCAAGGAACGCTGCACGCAGACAAATCAAAACTGTCCGTCATCCTTCAGATGTGGGGCGGTGAACATCGTCGCTTCCTTGAGCGACTCATCGAACACTGTGCTTAATCGCGTCGTGCAACGGCAATCGCCAATCCAATGGCTGCGAGAGCTGGAATGAGTGTGAAACCAGGTGTGTCCTCTTCATCACCAGCACATCCATCACCATCAGCATCTGGGCCATAGTAGCCACCATCATCGTAGTAGCAACTCGACCAAATGGTGTACCATGAGCCATATGGGAAGTAGTCCTTGGTATCGTCTTCGTACATGGCTTTCACGCGCCAGTTGACGTAGGAATGATCATCAGGAGGCGTTAATGAGACCGTGTGCATTGCACCATCAATAACGGCTTCACGAACAACAGGAGGGTCACAAACACCGTCGTTGAGACAGATTTGTGAAGTGATCTCAAAGGTCGTGTTGTTGCTCATGTGTGCCTCATCCATAACGACAACAAGCGTCCACGTTTCACCAGAAACGGATGGTGAGGTTACGGTGTAAGATTCGAATGGTGTCTCGTCCATCTCTGGGCCATTGTCCTGACCAGGAGTCTTGGCTGCTATGGAAGTGGTTGAAACAGCGAGAAGAGCGATGAGTGTTAGTGCAACAACAGTTCGCATGGTAGAAATTGGGTTGGACTCATCTATTTGAGTTATGCCTCCATGTCCCACAACTCATCACCAACCCAATGAATGGTTTTGATGCCCTTGCCTTTGGTTGCTTCAACCATTTCAGTTCCTGCCATGGTTGCCCATCCAAGTGCGAGCGGTCGTCCGTGTTCCTTGTCGCGAATCCAGACAAGATCACCAACTTCGATGTCTTCATCAGCACCGTGAACACCAGCGACCATGCAATCAGCTCCGTTCATCAGGAACGGAATCGCACCGTGATCAACAGCAACCCAGCGCTTCGAATCCGGATGCTCTAAGAAGCCGCGAAGGGTCAAAAACGCCCAACGGCGGCCTTCATCATCGTTGACTTCAATCGTCTTGGCCACTTTGTCAACGAACACCAATTGCCATGGGCCATAGTTGGCCATTTCCAAAAATGCACCATCAACGGCCAGGTCAATGCTGAGTCCTTCTTCGAGTTCCTTCAACAACGGAGCGATGTGCTTTCGGCGCACAGGTCGCCGTTTCTTGACTTGGAACTCTTTCGCCATACCCCGTCCAAACGTCGACCATGTTTCACCCTTCGGTTCAAGAACTGGTATCCAATGGGTAATTCATGGCCGTATGGTGCACGATTCGAACCTTTGCAGCCCATGCCAAAGAACTTGGAAACGAGCAACCTGTCGAACCCATCTTCTTCGTCAAACCCGACGGTTGCAAGACCGAATCCGATATCCTTCACGTCTCCAAACATCCGGGTGAAGTCCATTTGGAAACTGAATGCGTCGTTCGATTGACGCAACACGGTGACATCGATGCGGTCGCCATTGGTCTCGATCTGACCGACCGAGCCGCACAATCCATCCTTCGAGCCGATGGCTTACCTTGGGCGAAAGGCAAGACGTTTCGACAAGCTGCTGTACTTGGCACCTTCTATCCGTGGCGACATGGACTCGAAGCACTGGCCAATGAAGCAACAGCACTCCGCATCGAATGCGATGTCAACGGTGAGCGTTGGCAAGAAGCATCGCTCTCTGAGATGAGCATCACGCCTGCCGATCAAGTCGCCTCGTTGATGGAATGGGCACCCGTTTCAAACGGCGATTTGCTCTACACAGGAACGCCTCAAGGCGTTGCTCAATTGAAGCCTGGTGATGTGATTGAAGCACGTCTGATTGCCCACGATGGTGAACTTCTTTCCACCTATTCGGGTCGTTGCTCCTAGGGGTTGCCTTGATATACGCCCTGCAAGTCGGTGGCGATGCAAGGAGAGAGACACATGGCACAATGGCATGGAATTTCCAAGAAAAAACCAAGCGGCGGACGACGTGTACAAGCACGAGGTAAGCGCTCGACTGAAATCTCAACCGAGAAGCAATTCGCTCTCGTCGGAGAGGCTCGACGCAAGATCTACCGCAAGGCTGGCGGCAACACCATGGTTCGTGTTATGGCTGCCAACAAGGTCTCAGTCAACAACCCAAAGACCGGTAAGACCGTCAATGCTGACATCATCAACGTGATTCAGAACGAATCCGATCCGAACTACGTTCGACGAAACATCCTCGTCAAGGGCGCAGTGATCGAAACCAGTGAAGGCAACGTCAAGATTACGTCCCGACCTGGCAAGGACGGCGTCATCAACGGCGTTCTCCTTGAGTGAACATCACCATCGTTGGGTTGATACCTCTCAACCTTGAGGCAATGTTGAGGCGAGACGATGGAACACAATCCAGACCGTATCTGTATATGGCCTGGTTATTTCGATGCTAAGACGTCTCGACGTGGTGGACGTCGCGTCCCTCGTGATTCATCCGTTCTCAAGCCTGACCTCGATGGTTTGTATCTCGCAGCTCGCAAAGTTGGCCTCAAGAAAATCAAGCGTGAGGAAGGCACATCGCATCCTCAGCGACCGTATGGCAAAGAAGGCCGACTTTGGGTCAGCAGTTCAGGAGCCAAGCAATCCATTGGTGCCAATTCCAAGGAAGAAGTTCTGCAACTCATTGGCGGAACATGGCGCCAAATGCAGAAAGATCTCAAGGCTGCAGAAAAGGAACAACAAGCCGCAGGACCACGAACAGGTGACCGACGAGCACGGTCACAACGTAAGTCTGGACAGCGACCACAAGGCGGTCAGCGAAGCAGTTTCAAGAAGCGCGGTTTCAAGAAATAAGGTCAATAGTGTTAAGACCGACCAAGGAGATATTCTCCTATATGGAACCAGCATCCATCGCAATTCCTGCAGCAGTCAATGGAATGAAAGTGTTAATTTCCGCCTATGAAGGCTACGAGCAAACACGAGTACGTCGAACCGATCGTGCAGTTCGAGAAGACGTTCGGCGACGCATCCACCAAGTGCATCGACAAGTTGAGCGATGGATGATTCGAGCTTTCGCAAACGGTGAACATCACGGAATGCATAGGATTCGATACATATTGCATAATCTTCGTTCATTCGCCGAAGATGCACAGTTTGCTATCGCCGGTGAAAGCCGACCAAAACACGACGGCATACGTCGAATGAGCCGCAAAATCCACAAGAAACTCATCGAACACGATCGAGAAACCATCGCCATGCTCGAACACGCGTCTCAACATCTCAATGCCACTATGGCCGCCTACATGGAAACGAGAAGTATCGATCTTGACATCATCGATGGCGTGCTTGACAAAGCACGCCGTCACTTTGCTGAACGCAATCGTCTGCTTGACGACTTACGAAACTGAGGTGAAACAATGACACGAAACACATACCGATGGAGAACCAACCCGGATCAAATCGCTCGATTTGTCCATGACAAAGAACTGCCACGAAACACGCCGATCTTACTTCGGCCCAACGAAGTGTGCGTCGTCCTCGAAAACGGACGCATAGCAGGAATCGTCACCCAACAAGTGATGCGAGCCAATCCAACCACCTCGATGCTACGACGCATGTTTGGAGGAAAGCGACAACGTTCCTACCTGTTCGCCTTCCTTGGCCCCTACACGGTCAATCTCCCGTTTGCATCGAAATCAAGCGATCATCAAACGCTTCGAGGTCAAGCGACCGTACGACTCTATGCAACACGCGAACAAATCGCTCGCATCATTCAACTTCCAGCCAATGGTATGATGGAGATTCGTGTTCAAGACTTACAGAACATGCTCCTTGCAGAAGCCCAAGCCTACATGGCTCGAACCATTCAGAAGTATTCCAACGATGAACTTGTTCAAGAAGCAGCCAACGAGGATGCCAACATCGGCCTTTCACTCGCCCTTCGACGTACGGTGGAATCGTTTGGTATGAGCATCGATCATACCTTCATCACCTGGAAACAATCGGACAAGGTTCGACTTGAAGCTGAACGTGAACATGTCAACAACATGGCCGAACATGCATCCATTCAAGCAGAACGAGAACAAATCCGATTCGACGCTCTCCTCGGTACCCAACAACGTCGAGCCGATTACACCGCTCGTTCACAAATGGCTGGAAAAGCAGCCACTGAACGAGCCAAGGCCGAGCCACGTATCGCTCAAATCAAGGCGGAAGGCTCCATTGCAGAAGCAGAGTGGGCCAACAAGCATCGCAACCAAGCCCATGAAGCCGAACTCGCTCGGAACAAAGCCATGTCCAAAGCCGAAGTTCTTGACATCCTTCGAAGCAAGGAATTGGATCTACGCGAACGCAAGCAGCAACACGATCTGGGTATGGCAATGGCCATGTTTGAATCGGTCCAGGAAAAGAAGCGAGTGCGCCGTCAACAAAAAATAGATTCATCATGATAAAATCCGCCCCATCCAAAACCCACGTCAACCCTATTCCTATAGGCTAAATCAATAACTTGGATGAGTTTATCGTTGATGCATGGCCAGCGGACGCTATGCAAACACGAACAAATCCCTGTTGTTGGTAACACTGATGATACTCATGACGCAAGTCGGGTATCTTGAGAACCTCAATCCTTGGATCAGTGGTGAAGAAGCACTCGATTCAAACAACGAAGTTGCACAATCATCCGCTGGAACGTCGGTGATGTATGGGAACAATACGCAATGGGCCCCTCAGGGTCCGATGTCGACGAACAGCATTTATGGTAATGATATCATTGCTGTGAGTGATGAGGTCATTCTGTTCCAGCACTCAGGAGGCTCTACTACTGATTGTTTGGGTGCTTACAATCGCTACAATGAAACCTCTTGGACGCCAACATTTGCCACACCAAGTGGTAACGCATGCACCAGTGGAGGCAGCACGTTCGAATTCCTTGGAATGATTGGTGACATTACCTTGTTCACATTTGATGAACATTCAGGTCAGTACCGAGGGGATTCGATTTATGCACATAATCTCGCAAACGATACGGCCTACAGGGTTTTTGAGTCGCCCGCGCTGACGTATCCTGCATACTCCTCCTTCGCGGGCAGGGCGGTGATGATTGGAAACAGCGTATACATGGCGGAGTATCACTCCCCATCACCGAGCGAGTATAAACTAGGTGTATTCAACTTCGATAATCAGTCGCATTGGACCTACGATTCCATACTTTCATCGGATTGTAGCGATCAAATTCACAACCTCGTAGTAGTTAGTGAAACAAAACTATTGCTATCTTGTGACGCATCGTGGGGATACTCTCACTATGTTTTCAACATAGAAAACGAATCAATGTACCTCGTAAACGGTTTGAACGGGTCAACCCTCAGTGAGTCATTAGTGACTCCTACCATTGCTCTCGTAGGTACCAAGTTGTTGTTCGATGCGAGTACATGCTTTACGTGTAAAAGTAATCCGTGGGTGTTCGATGCTACGAACGATACTGCTTGGGTGGTGGTCCAAGATGTGATGCCAGATGCGAACACAGGATTCATCATGAACAACATGATGCGATCTGGGACGAGCGTCTTGTTCACTGGTTACGGATACAACTATTCAACCAGTTCGGTTCTTCAAACGAACCTTTACTGGTACGAGTCGACGAACGACACGATTTGGCAAGCAACATTCTTCACCGATTCGGCCCTCACGATGAACGGTAGACATGGAGAATTAGCGAACGGAGATATCGTGTTTATAACGACATCAGGCAGTAATGCAGCAACGTATTTCCATAATCCAGCGAACGGCTCAGTGTGGGAGGAAGAAGCTCTATGTTACGGCACATATGGTTCAGATTGTGGAGAATTTGTCTTAATTGAGGTCTACGGAAATACGATTTTTGGAACCGCTAAGATGAATCGGACCGGGTCACCGTTTGGATGGGACTCAATGATTGCCTACGACTTTTCAAACAAATCCACCCAAGTTTCGTGGAATCTTGGCAATGCCCCAAGCCCACAAAGTAACATGGTTTACAGTCAAGGATTTGCTTTGGGTGACCAACTGTTGTTCCCCTACAGATGTGCTCAATCCACTTCAACAACGTGCGCTCGTGTGAACAATGGTACATCAACCAGCAATGATGCGACGATGATTTGGTCACCCTATGCCATCCGCGTAAGCGATGCTTGGAACATGAGCAAGGGGGAAATCGAAGGTGCGTATGATCCAATCAGCGGTGGTGTAGGGACACGATACAGTCCTGGTGTAGGCATTCAAAACTTGACAGCAAGTGTCGAAGGTGCGGATCTGTACCTCGATGTTCCGATGACGAACATCACCTTCCAATACGATGCCAGTGCAACAAGTTCCGTAACCACAACATATGGCAACGGTTCTGTATGGCAAGTAGAAGATATCTACACATCGGCGGGGGGTAGTTACCCCGGAATGGACTTTGAAATTGTAGTTGGTGATACAGTCTATTTTGATGCAGAAAGCAGACCTTCATCTACAACACAATCTAGTGTTAACTCCGAACTATGGGCACACAATCATACCAATGGAACCACTTGGCAGGTAGCCAACATTAACCAAGATAATCTCGGCACTTCCAATGAAGGGGGTAGCAGTCCTGGAACATTTATGCATGTTTTAGTTGGCGACACCATCTATTTTGATGCAACTGATTCTTCGGCACAAAACGGTAGAGAATTGTGGGCTCACGATACCTCCAATCATTCCACATGGAGAGTGACGGACATTCACCCATCTGGCGACAGTGACCCTGGGGACGATATGAAAAAACCATTCCTCTTTGGTGACACCATCCTGTTTACTGCACGAGATTCTGGATCAAGTGGTGACACAGACCTGTTTGCGCATAACACCTCAAATCACACCACGTGGAAACTAGAAGAGGCAGCCGGTGGACACAATATGATGTTCGCGATTGGTGACACCATCTATTATGATGGAGTGGATGCATACGTTGGAAGTACCTGGTACGGAAGAGAATTAACGGCTCACAATATGGTAAATCACACCACATGGAATGTAGTTGACATCGATGTTGGCGGCTGGGGCGGTGATGGTGTTGGAAAAAACATGTGGTATCTTTTTGACGATGTACTTTATTTCGATGCTGATGATGGCTCTACAGGGCGTGAATTGTGGGCGTACGACTTCACGAATGACACAGCATGGCAAATACATAACGGCGAAGGTTTGACCATTGGAGCACCTTCCAATCAGCACAACAACGGTAATCCAGGCGAGAAATTTTCGATGGTTATCGATGAAACCATCTACTTCAGTCTTACAAATTCTACGTCTGGAACTTCGTTTACATTATGGGCACACGACACCTCAAATGGTTCAACATGGATGGTGGAAGCTTTCAACGTAAGTGCTTACAATAATGGATTGCTAGATGTGTTATCTGTCGTTGGCGATACAATCTATGTATCCTTTTCCGATGGAATCACTGGATATGAGTTGTGGGCGCATGATACCTCCAACCATTCAACATGGCAAGTGGCTGATATAAACAGCGGTTCAGGTGACTCAAACCCCGGTAGTGCCGGTGCTTATACAGGAGCCATACCACGCGACTACGTGTATTCACTGCTTGTCGGCGACACCATTTATTTCCGTGCCACCAACAGCTCTTCGCCCAATAACTGGGAGATATGGGCACACGACACTTCCAATCATTCGACATGGCAAGTGACTGATATCGGTCCCAGTAGTCTCTTCGCTGGTTATATGATCGTGCTCATTGATGATACAATCTATCTCGATTTTACTGATGGACTGAATAGCAATTATAACTATAATAACGGACAAGAATTATGGGCGATTCAGCCAGCAGAAATCACCTCACTTCCACCCCCCCCAAACATGACTGATGTCACCGGTGCAACCTGTAGCGTTTCACCTGCACTCCCGACCGGCCTGTCCATCGACAGCAGCACGTGCACCATCAGCGGTACACCAACAACGGCCTCAACCAACACGACCTACACGGTCACGGCGGTCATGAGCGGTGTGACCTACCAGACAACGGTCTGGCTCTCCAGCCTCAACCAACAACTCACGCCGAGCGTCGAAGGTGCGGATCTTTCCATCGATGTTCCGATGACGAACATCACATTCCAGTACAATGCCAGTTCGGCAAGCGGTTCGGGCAGCGGCTCAGGCAGTGGCTCAAACAATGGAACCTACAACGGCAACGGAACTGCATGGATGGTCAAGGATATCCGCAGCGGAGGTAGCAGTTCTCCCTCCTGGCTCACAGCCGTTGGGAACACCCTCTATTTCCGAGCCGGTGATGCGAATACGCCCGAAGGATACGAATTGTGGAAGAGCGATGGAACCGCCTCTGGCACCGTGATGGTGCAAGATATCAAAACCGGGGGGGCCGGTTACGGTAGCGGACCTCAAATGTTCGAGGTCGTTGGCACAACCCTCTTTTTCCGAGCCGACGACGGTACCGGACCTGAGTTGTGGGCATTGGATCCCGCCAACATCATGTTCGGCTCCAGCATCACCGGGGCAACATGTACAGTTTCGCCTGCCTTGCCAACCGGCCTGTCCATCGACAGCAGCACGTGCACCATCAGCGGTACACCAACGGTTGAGACGAGCAACACGACCTACACGGTCAC
>JAPOIF010000190.1 GCA_029979085.1 Methanobacteriota archaeon
GAACCACCGCTGTTGTTGGCCCACACCATGTAGGACGTTTGCGTCCACAATTCGGTCGGTGTCCCGTAGATCGTACCGTTGTTGGTTCCGAAGGAGACACCGCTCGGCAGGCTCGCATTGATGGCCCACGTGGTGACATTACCACCCGCGTTCGTCTGATAACTGATGGAGGATGGGCGATGTGCCCACAATTCATGACCGGTGCTTCCATCATCAGCTGAGAAATACAGTGTATCGCCGTGGAAGAAGTACATGTAAAATCCAGGACTACTACCATCTGAGCCGCTGTTAATGTCTTCAACCTGCCAAGTGGATCCATTTGATGTGTCGTGCGCCCACAATTCGTGATGAGGAGTAGGATAGGATTCTCCTGCTGAGAAATACAGGGTGTCACCGACGAGAATCTCAATGTAATATCCGGGTCTACTGCCTCCAGTACCGCTGTTGATATCAGCCACTTGCCATGTTGAATGGTTCGAAGTGTCGTGAGCCCACAATTCAGCACCGGTGCTTGTATCACCAGATGAGAAATACAGGGTGTCGCCAACGAGCTGGCTCATCCAATCACCAGGATAACTGAATGAAAGGCCACTGGAGATATCTGTCACCTGCCATGTCGTTCCATTTGCAACATTGTGGGCCCACAACTCATTTCCATCACCTTGGGGATCGTCCGCGTCGAAATAAATGGTGTCGCCGACAAGAATCGCCATGTTGTCGCCTGGAGCGTTGTGCCACCCACCGCTGTTAATGTCAGTGACTCGCCACGTCGAAGCGTTTGAAGTGTCGTGCGCCCACATTTCCATACCGGTACCTGAACCATCAAGAGCAGAGAAATAGATGGTATCGCCGACGATCATGCCATTTCCGTTCATGTAATTGGCTGTTGGTATACTGGATTGCGAACCGCTGCGGAGGTCGATGACTCTCGATGTGGAATTACTGGAAGTGTTGTGCGACCATAGTTCATTACCAGTGCTCCCGTCACTCGCAGAGAAATAAATGGTATCGCCTAGAACAAAACGCAACATTTGTCCTGGGTAGCTCGTCGAAGAACCGGAGCGGATATCAGCAACTCTCCATGTCGAATGGCTCGAAGTGTTGTGAGCCCACAATTCCTGACCCGTAGAACCATCATCAGCAGAGAAATAGATGATATCGCCGACGAGGAATTCCATGTACTGTCCAGGCCTGCTGTGTCCTGAACCGCTGTTGATGTCGGTCACCCGCCATGTTGAACGGTTGGAAGTGTCATGAGCCCACAATTCAATGCCCTTGCTTCCGTCATCTGCGGAGAAATACAAGGTGTCGCCAACCAAAAGTGACAAACTTCCTCCTGGCCCACTGCTGGAGATACCAGGCCTGATTTCAGAGACCAGCCATGTTGTCCCATTCGAGGTGTTGTGTGCCCACAATTCTTTTCCTCTGGAGTACGTTGATGCAGCGAAATACATGGTATC
>JAPOIF010000191.1 GCA_029979085.1 Methanobacteriota archaeon
GTAATGGAGGAACGTCTGACAAATCAACACCCACGCTCACCAGCAGCCTCGGTACGGGTCGCACAGCAGTAGCGCTCTCATCTGGATCTGCCCACACCTGCGTCATTCTTGACAACGGTTCGGCGATGTGTTGGGGCGATGATGGTTATGGAGAATTGGGTGATGGTGGATCCAACACCGACCAAACCTCACCTGTTTTGGTTTCCGGCAGCAATACCTGGGATTCCTCAACCGGGCTGAGCAGCGGCTCCGGCGGCGGCATGACCGACGTCACCGGTGCATCCTGCAGCGTCTCACCGGCACTGCCGACCGGCTTGTCCATCGACAGCAGCACGTGCACCATCAGCGGTACACCAACGGTTGAGACGAGCAACACGACCTACACGGTCACTGCGGTCATGAGCGGTGTGACCTATCAGACGTCGGTATGGCTCTCAAGCTCCTACCTCGAACTCACGCCGAGCGTCGAAGGTGCGGATCTCTACGTTGATACTCCCATGACCAACATTACCTTCCACTACGACGCCAATGCAGCGAGTGGCTCAAGCAGCGGTTCAATCGTTGGACCCTACAACGGCAACGGAACCGCTTGGATGGTCAAAGATTTTACACCAAACACCTCCGACGGTAGCGCTCCTAGCTGCTTGAGAGCATTTGAGGACACCCTCTATTTTTCAGGTGGTTATGGTAACGTAGAATTGTGGAAGAGCGACGGAACCGCCTCCGGCACGATGATGGTCAAGGACATCGACGGGGCAAGTACTGGAAGTGCTGGCTATGAAACGGAAGCCGTTGGCAACACGGTCTATTTCTCAGCCAATGACGGAACCAGCGGAGCCGAATTGTGGAAGAGCGATGGAACGGCTTCAGGCACGGTGATGGTACAAGACATTAACAGCGGAAGTGGCTCGAGTTGGCCAAACTGGTTCGAAGCCGTTGGTACCTCCCTCTATTTCCGAGCCAATGACGGAACCAACGGACAAGAATTGTGGGCATTGGATCCCGCCAACATCATGTTCGGCTCCAGCGTCACTGGGGCAACATGTACGGTTTCGCCTGGACTACCAACCGGCCTGTCCATTGACAGCAGCACGTGCACCATCAGCGGTACACCAACGGCCGCCGCCGTCAACACCACGTACATGGTGACGGCCGAGGTGGGCGGAACGACCTATGCCGCCGAGATTTGGCTTGAGGTTCTCGGATTGATTGGACCGGTGGTCGGCGTGAACAACACCCTCCTTCCGGACGTTCAGCCGATGTATACCGGCGCCAACCTGACCTACGAGGTGGAACCTTCGTTGCCGGCCTCGCTCAGCCTCAACGCTACGACGGGCGTCATTTCGGGCACGCCAACGGAAACGT
>JAPOIF010000192.1 GCA_029979085.1 Methanobacteriota archaeon
CGGTCTTGCTCTTGATGGAACTGTAGACCGACCCCTTCGCATAAAGAGCGCACCCGTTGTCACCCCAGTTGTAGCAAGTCATTTTCCCTTGTGCACCCTGGTAGGTTCGTTGGATCCTCTTCATCACTTTGGTGGCCTTGTTTCCATTTACTCCAGGCTTTTTGACCGTTTCGTAAAAAGGTAAACAATCCATAAAAATGAATGACTTACGAGCAAGCCTCCACATGTGTTTGTATTCCGTCTTCGGCTTGAGGTCATTCCAAAAGGTTCCGACACACATCGCCTCGACCTTATCGCGCCAACGAAGAAGAGTCGGATTGAACTCGAACATGGCGTCATTCGTGGGCTTGGTCATCCTGGCCTTCAATCGCACAGAATCCAATGTAAGCTGAGTCCGAGTTAGGCGGCTAGCCTTGGCATCCTCGTAACCGATCTCATTAGCCAGGTTCTCCTTGTCCTGCTTCCTCCTGCCCCACTTCTTCCACTGTGTCACAGTCGGGACCTCGTTCGGCTCCAACTCATTGGATACCGCCTCCACCGTCTCTTCCGCCAAAGCAATCATTTGCCTGCTCATCATCACCTTCTGTGCGTCGGACTTGTCATGCTGTACAGCCTTCTTCCGCTTCTCTCTGCGCTCACATGATGCATCTTCAAGGTCACGTCTCTCCTTGCGCATCTGGTAGTCTTGGTGAGCAGAAAACTGTCGGTGATGATCGGCTTGGTCCATTCCAACTTGCTTTCGTAGATTGGAACGCATCATGCCATGGATCTGCTCCGCCAAGCGACTGTTGGACATCATTGCTCCGAAGACTGCATATAAGCACTCAAACAGAACGGGATAAGTTTTCGAGAACGAGATAATATAGATGTCGCCCTCACTCAAGACCTCGTCAGGATCTGGATACTCTTTGCTCAGTTTCTGCAGGTCTCCAACAAGACACGGCCAATTGAGGCAGAACTGCTGCCAGAAATGGATCAAGTCGTTGATTGTTTCATCGCTGCGGGTGAGGAGGTTGTACAGGTCCCAATCCATTGCATTATGACCAATCTTGACTAAAATGACCAACAGCGGTCATTGTGACCCACATGGACTTTGCATTCTACTCAAATGCCACCATGCCGCCGCCGCTCTCCGCAGAAGCACATGCGTGATTGATGCATATGAGTGTGAGTATGCGCGATACACCTGAGTGCTATGGTCCCAATTCATTGCATTATGACCCATCTTGACTAAAATGACCAATGGCGG
>JAPOIF010000193.1 GCA_029979085.1 Methanobacteriota archaeon
TCAGAAAAGACTTCCTCAAGCAACTGAAGATATTCCTGCAGTGAAAGATCGTCATCGTACACTTTCGATGCGTTGTAGGGGGGGGAGGTGACAACCAAGTGGACACAATTATCTGGAAATGGAAGACAACGGGCATCTTGTTCAAGGACGACATTCTCAAACTGCTCTGGCAAGTCCTGAGGTGAACCGACATCACGACTTGAAGCTAAATTCGCATTCATTCGGCTGTTGTAGTACGTGGACGAATCATGGCTTTCTCGCTTCGAGACACCAAAGGCAGACGTTGCAGTACTCGCACGTTGTCGAGCACCTTCGAGCGAGGAATCATCCTCGGAACGTTTTGCCATAGAGCACAACAACGTTAGTTGCCTTATCACCTTTCGCGCTTTTGTTCTCCTCTTGACGCGCGTTTTCGCACACATTAGTAGGTTCCAAACCTTGTATGGGTTTGTTCGATGACTTGCTTCGCTTCATTCCAACACGAAAGAAGAGTCTCACTGATCATCCAAGCATCGTTGATCGTTTCGACAAAAAGCGAATGCTAAACATACAACTGAGAGCGTCGCAAAGAACCCAACAAATGGAACCTCTTCATCTTCATCCTCATCATCACTATCCTGAACGAGGTTCACCAGCGTGTCCTGTGAATCTGTTGCGATGTTTGCTGGCGGTACGCCATCCATCTCTGTCACTTGAGCTGTGAATTCCAAAGCATACGACGCATTCGATGCACCTTCCAAAATTGTAACAGAAACATTGGCTTCTACACTTTCCCCAGCAGGAATGATGAATTCGTGGCCATCAACGAAATCGAGAGTAAGTTCTTCATCTCCAGTGCCATTGAATTCAACCTTTTCTTCGGCAGATGTAGGGTTACTCATCGTGCAGGAAACAAGAACAGTTGAACTCTCGGATCCTGGGGATGAATCCATCGATATGGCATCGTCACAGTCAAGATTCACTTGTGCAGTTGGTATTTGTGCATTCACGGAAGTTAAGGAAATGGAAATCAGCGCACATATCATAAAAACGATCGTTGTTCTCATGAATTAAAATAATTCAGTAGGCATATAGCGATATTGGTAAGTTCTACCAAAACATCTGGAATTCAGTAGGTTAAGAGATGAGAGAATACAGTGAAAACAACAGCAATCAAAAACTCCCTGCTCGTCGGAGATTCAATGGCGAACGTCCTCACCTTGGACAACATCAACGTCGAGGGCA
>JAPOIF010000194.1 GCA_029979085.1 Methanobacteriota archaeon
CCAAGGAACTTGGAACGGTTCGCTTTCTTTCACATTCTCAAGTTGAACAGACACGGTACGGTCGACTTGGTATCGACCAACGCCACCATGTTTGATGACTCGAAGATTGCGTTCTCCGTCCTCATCCTGATGTTCTCGCTCGTCGATGAGGAAACCATCGATGGCAAGATGCATACCAACATCGTTGTCCAGGAACATTCGATTGACGAATGGAATATCGCCCGAGTAAATCGTCCATCCTTGCTTCTGCAATTCACCACGGAGGGATGGAACATTGAACGGTTGGACAGCCTCGACCGTCCACACAGGCTTCTCGCCCAAGTCCGTCCATTTCCATACAGGGCCACGAACATCCATCACTTCGGAACGTCGACGGACAACATCGATTCGTCGCTCCTCTTCATCGGTGATTGGCCTCTCTTTGTCCCATTTGCCAACAGGTGCAATCTCAAACGTTGGTCGCAATCCAGAGACAAGAACGCAGATGGATGCACCATCCTCGCATCGTCCGAACAACTCGATCGTCGTCTCTGGAGCATCGTCATCACCATGCGAATGATACCGTCCACTGACGACACCAAAGCGACCCGACCATGCCTCCATAGCAACGCCTCGGGCTCAACCGTCTTGAAACCGAGCCTTTGGCCAGTTCAATCAGACGTTGAGTTTTCTTCGGAATGAAACGGCAAACAGAAGAGCAAGAATGAGGAGCCATACTTCGAATCCTGGTATGGATTCGTCATCATCATCGTCGTCTTCATCACCGTTTCCATCACCAGTTCCATCACCCGTGTTGCTTCCTTCATAATGTGGACATCCGTTACCGGGCAGAGATGTATCGATGAGGTCTGGATTCCAGTATTCCCATTCCTCACATTCCGAGGACGTATCATCAACATCTTCCCAAACCGTTGGGTCGTATGGAGCGTAATCGGAGTTGTCTCCTACACCGTCTGAATCGGTATCCAACCATTCTGAGCCATCAAACGGGAAGGCGTCAGCCTCGTCAGGGATACCATCGCCATCCGAATCAAGGTAAGGCACAGTCACCATCACACTTAGTGACGTCAAAAGAACTGCTTCGTTGTTTGAATCGTAACCGTACGCATTGATGTACACCGATTGAATGATTGTCACGTTGGTTTGAATCGAATCCAACATCAAGCCAAGCGAGAAAGCATCCCCTTGTTCCAATCCTTCAGATCGGTT
>JAPOIF010000195.1 GCA_029979085.1 Methanobacteriota archaeon
GTTGCCGTTGTGATCTTGCAGTTCGCCTGCTGTCTCCATTAAGGAAGCAGGGTTGTAGGAGACGGTGAGAGTTTGGTCGTTGTAGATGCGGAGGTTATCGGTTGTATTGAGGGTGATTTGTATTGATGAGCCGCCGTGGCTTGAAATCTCGAAGTCGTTGTTGTCTAGAGGAGTGCCATCGATGGAGATGGTGAAGGCACCTTTAGCTGCGCTGGTGTCATTAATGGAGATATTTTCAGAGAACTGAAGATCAATGGTTGATCCATTTGGATCAACGGTTGGTTCACCCGTTAGGAGAGGAGAAGTGAAGTCGACAGCGGAGGCGTTCATCACCGAGAAGGTGAAGGCCTCGAGGTTGTTGTTGGAGGTGTCGTAGAGGGGAGCGCCGCCATGTGGGTCATAGGCGATGAGGATTTGCTGTGTGCCCTCGAGTGTGCGTCCGTCGAGCTTGAGAGTTAGGGACGTGCCGTCATTAGAGAGAGTGGTGAAGTTGTTGTCAAAGTGGGCGCCGAAGTTTGCGCCATCAACAAATACCTGGAAGGAATCCGCGATGGATTGTGTGTTGATGGTTTGCGTATCGAGAGGTTCGTTGAATTGGAGAGTGAAGGTTTGTCCGTCCGATTCGAGACGAGTGTTGGTGAGAGTGGGAGCCTCTTGATCGTTAAAGATTGTGGAGGAATTATTGATGACTTGAGTGAAGCTATCGACAGTATTTCCAGAGAGATCTTGAAGACCATTGGCCATGGCCATGGCGATGTCGTAGGAGACAAAGACGGATTGGTCTTGTTTGATATTTGATTCGGGCTTGAAGTTGATGAGCAGTTGAGAGGAGCCCATGCCAACACCAGCTGGTCCATCGGTGTTGTTGATGGAGAGGGAATCAATGGCATCAGCCATGAGCTCGCGTCCATCAACAACGATGCGTAGAGATGACTTCAGCGAATCGAGCTGAGAGGAATCGAGTTGCTGGAGCTGTTCATCGAAGTCGATGGAGATGAACTGTCCATCGGGAGTGGTGTTACCGGAGGTGACTTGAGGAGGATCGAAATCTTGAGGAGCCGCGGTGGAGGAGTTATTGACGGCCTGCTGGAAGGC
>JAPOIF010000196.1 GCA_029979085.1 Methanobacteriota archaeon
TTGGCTGTGTTAGCCACACGCTCTGCCCACTGACGGAGCAGTTCAAATTGTTCGTATGTCATGGTGTTATTCATCATTAGTTTGGGTCGTTGAGATTCATTGCATTGTCGAAGTCACGCACGATTTCGATAGGTACGTGGTAGTAGTCACCAGTCACGGGGTCTTGCCACGTTTCGGTTTCACCTGCATAGGTTTCCTCGCAGTATACGAGGCGGTCAAGAATTGCTTTGTCCATGTGTTAGAGTTTTAGAATTAGTAGCAAGCCGAGGATTCGAACCTCGCTGACGCCTCGCATTTGTGCGCCTTGCACCCCCCATCGGGGACTCGCTATGTGGTTATGATGCCAGTATCATATCGATGCCATCCGACAAGTCGCGTCGTCGTCGTGCATCCATCTCCATCGCGCTCGCCATCTTCTTGGCGAACCACTTGTGGAACTGCTTCTCCTCGTCATCGAAGCATCCATACGTCTGATTACGCAGGGTGACTCGGTTGCCGTTCGAATCGTAGGCTACGAGGAACGCAACCGTACTGCATTCACCTGTCGATGAGTTGATTTGGTGACGGTATTCGATAGTCACGGTCGTGCCGTTCGGGGCGACAGTCATCACTGAGTCGTTACGCTCAGGGGTCATGCCAGTGACGATGAGTTTATCCCAAGAAGTCAGGAAGTCGGTAAGTGTGGGTAATGCCATGTGTTAAAGATTTAGATGATGTCGTTGTTGACACTGCAAAGATAAGACAGAGTTTTCGTTTTTCCAAATTTATTTTGTAACTGACTGGTTTTCAGGGAGTTGGACAAGGCCATCAACTTGGTAAGAGTAGCACCAATGACCGTTGTTAAGGGTGAGTACATAGTGGTCGTCCAGTGTGACTGCATCCACCTCATCCCCGTACTTCTCGTTCGGGCCTTGCGTCTGCTCGATTGCGATTACCTCTGCGATTGTCTGGGCGTCGCGCCCCCATGACCCACGGTAGAGCACCTGTGAGCCTTTGCGAATGATGCGTGTGTTGAAGATAGATGTTTTCATTGTTGTTCGTTAAAAATTTCACTTACGTATTCCAGTTCCTCGATGGTCATC
>JAPOIF010000197.1 GCA_029979085.1 Methanobacteriota archaeon
CCAGAGAACAACACGCTGACCAACAACACCTACGTGCATCTTGCACCACAATTCATCAACCAAACGACTGGAAACGGCTCCACATGGCAGGTGGCTGATATCCGCAGCGGGGGTGGCAGCAGTAACCCCGGATACAATATGGCGATATTGGTCGGTGATACGTTCTACTTCAGTGCACTTGATGGAAGCAGCGGCTACGAACTGTGGGCTCATGATACCTCAAACGCCTCAACCTGGCAGGTAGCTGATATCTACAGCGGGGCTCCCGACAGTAACCTCGGACATAAGATGGGGATTTTAGTCGGTGATACGCTCTACTTCGATGCGACTGATGGAAGCAGCGGCATAGAACTGTGGGCTCATGATACCTCAAACGCCTCAACTTGGCGGGTGGCTGATATCAACAGCGGGGCAGGCAACAGTAACCCCGGATATTACATGCATCCGATACTCGTCGGTGATACGTTCTACTTCGATGCGGAAGATGGAAGCAGCGGCAGAGAACTGTGGGCTCATGATACCTCAAACGCCTCAACCTGGCGGGTGGCTGATATCAACAGCGGCGCTGGGCACAGTTACTCCGGACAATACATGCAGATACTCGTCGGAGATACGCTCTATTTCGATGCGAAAGATGGAAGCAGCGGCATAGAACTGTGGGCTCATGATGCCTCAAACGCCTCAACGTGGCGGGTGGCTGATATCAACAGCGGCACTGGCCACGGTTTCACCGGACAATATATGTCGATACTCGTCGGTGATACGCTCTACTTCGATGCGACTGATGGAAGCAGCGGCAGAGAACTGTGGGCTCATGATACCTCAAACGCCTCAACTTGGCGGGTGGCTGATATCAACAGCGGCACCGGCAACAGTGCCCCCGGATATCAAATGTCGATGCTCGTCGGTGATACGCTCTACTTCGATGCGAATGATGGAAGCAGCGGCAGAGAACTGTGGGCACATGATACCTCAAACGCCTCAACGTGGCGGGTGGCTGATATCAACAGCGGCACCGGCAACAGTGCCCCCGGATATCAAATGTCGATGCTCGTCGGTGATACGCTC
>JAPOIF010000198.1 GCA_029979085.1 Methanobacteriota archaeon
ACCGCGGTGTGGTTCCTGATTCCGACCCGCTCGACCGCGTCTACTACCCTTCGTTGATGCACCGAAACGTGTCGTTCAACAACCGATTGGGTTGGATTCGCTACTCCCCCGCAGGGTTTGGTAAGGATGCCTCGGGTTACTTGATGACCCGCCCCAACACGTGGATTTGGCCTGCTGTGAACGGTAACCGCGAAACGGCAACGGCGTTCAACCTCTTGGTCAACCTCCCCGACCGCCGTTCTTCGTTCGGTGAAGAGGGCATTTCCGATGTCTTCCTGACCACAGGCAAGACCTCGCTTTACACCATGATGGGTATGATGCAGTCCTCGACCGTTCGCCAAGCCTTTGGTGCCGGTTCCGAGATGGTGCCTTTGGAATTCCACTGCATCGAACCCGGATTGGACGAGTGGATTGGTAACTCCAGCGACGAAGACAAATACAGCCGTCTGTTCGAAGTTTGTGCAACCATCGGCTACTTGCTCACCGACCCACAAATCGGTACCCTCGGTGGTGCAGCCAAGCGCCGCCGCCTCATCATGTACCCGTCCGACCAAGGCAACCTGCTGACCTGCGCCAACGCCAGCCAAGTTGCCGACCACGCCCTCAAGTCGAACTACGACTCGACCGTGTTCACCAAACTCGACCAAGCCGACTTCATGAACCGCGTGACCCGCCGGTTCAAGGCGTACGCTGATTTGGTGGCGGCTTCTGATGTGGCTCGTGGCTCTCGCTGGATCAGCCAAGCCGATGTCGATGGCGAGAAGATGATTGGACCCAACGTTCACTCGATTCTTTCCGTTCGTGGATACGACATTCTGAACATGCAGGAGTACCTCGACACCTTCAACGACGTTTCAGCAGCTCCTGAGCGCCTGATGCGCCGAATCGTTCAGTCTGTGGCGACCAACGCCCTGAAGACGGTGTATCCGGTTGACCTCCTTGGTGAATCACCCGGACC
>JAPOIF010000199.1 GCA_029979085.1 Methanobacteriota archaeon
ATCATTGGCTGAGAAATAGAGGGTATCCCCAACAAGGATTTCTAACCAAATACCTGGATTGCTACCATCAGAACCGCTGTTGATGTCCATCACACGCCACGGATCGCTGCTGTTGGACGTGTTGTACGCCCAAAGTTCGGAGCCCGTGCTTCCGTCATTGGCGCTGAAGTAGAGCACGTCTCCAACAACCGTATTCAGATACTTTCCAGTGGAACTCCCTGTCGAGCCAGGGTTGATGTCTTTGACACGCGAGGTTGTGTCGGTCGATGGGTCGTGCTTCCACAATTCTACGCCTGCATTACCGTCATGAGCGTTGAAGTAGAGCACACCGTTGACGACATGCATCATGTTGCTTCCTGGATTGCTGTGACTTGAGCCAGAGCGAATGTTGGCCACCTGCCATGTCGTTCCGTTCGAGGTGTTGTGCGCCCACAATTCATCACCGGTGCTTCCATCATCAGCAGAGAAGTAGAGGGTGTCGCCAACCAGGATGCTCGAATAGTCACCCGGGTCACTACCGCCTGAACCACTGCGGATGTCGGTTACTCGCCACAGGGATTGATTGGAGGTATCGTAGGCCCACAATTCGGTTCCTGTGGCGGCTTCAAAGGCGTCGAAATAGATGGTGTCGCCAACGAGGATGCTCATGTGTTGACCAGGAGCGCTATGGCTGCCGCTTGTTCCGCTGTTGATGTCAGCGACTTGCCATGTTGAGCCGTTACCAGTGGTTCGATTGACGAAGACGGGTGCGAGGTGAACCTCGGTGTTCTTGGTCCACGTATTGTTTTCCGGTTCGTATTCAAACGGACCGGGCGCATTGTCGTAAATGGTCAACGTGATGCTGGCTGAAACGGAACCGTGCGTGCCGTTCGCCCAAATCGTGTAGGCTGTCGGCGTGGTTTGCAAAACGGTTGGAATG
>JAPOIF010000019.1:0-2943 GCA_029979085.1 Methanobacteriota archaeon
TCGGAGCGGGCGCTTGAGAAACTCGACCCACGGACAGGTGCCTTCAGGCCATCAGCAACCATGCCTTGACGTACCTCGAGAGCAGCATCGCGTCGAATAAGAATGAACCAGACTCCAAGAATAAAGCCCCCACCAAGGATGCTCAAAACGAGGATAGAACCCGTGTCCATGATTATCCGAATACGTACTGTGTCTTTTATCATTTGCTTGCCTGATTTCATGATTGAACCTATGCAAACCATTGAATGTGTCAAGCATCTCGTCATGGCATGAACAAGTCCGAACGACTTGAATCCCTCCTTCCAAACGGACGAGGCGTTTGGATACCAATCGACCACGGGATGTCGGATTATCCTTGTCAAGGATTGGAAGATACTGAAGGTCTCATCCGAGATCTCATCGCCGCTGGCGTTGATGCAATTGTTGCACAAAAAGGCGTTGTCAGCCACTACGGCCATCTTTGTGAAGGAACGAAGACGAACATGGTCGTTCACTTCTCAGCCTCAACGCGACACGGCGGGGCTGATTCCTCTCGCAAAGTTTCCGTTGGACAGGCTTCTGAGGTTGAATCCAGAGGCGGAATAGCCGCTTCAGCTCAGGTCAATATTGGATCGGATGGAGAGGCAGCCATGTTGGAAGCGCTCGGTGACTTAACCACACAATGCCACCACCTTGGATTGCCTGTGCTGGGTATGGTTTACGCACGTGGACCAAACCTCAACATCGTGGATGGCGATGCAACAAAAGGCGTAGCACATGCAGCAAGAGTTGCCTTTGAGATTGGTTGTGACGTCGGAAAAACAACCTGGACGGGTGATGAAGCCTCGTTCGCCCAGGTGACCGCTGCTGCTCCGATCCCATTGCTTGTGGCTGGTGGAGCAAAAACCAACACATTCGAGATGCTTACCATGGTCAGGAAAGCCATGAACAATGGGGCTGCTGGCGTGTGCATGGGTCGCCAAGTCTTCGCTCATGAACAACCATCAGCCGTTGCAAAAGCGCTTGTTCTCATCGTCCATCATGACGCATCTGTTGAAGAGGCAATGGAGCAAGTTGGCTTGTGAGGGAGTTCGATGGAAGTTTGGCTTGATGCGCCCACTGACTCAGAACATGAAGGCATTGATGCCTTCTATTCACGGCAGAATAGTCACCATATTTCGTCCGAGGATGGTTTGCTGTACCGGAACGGCGCAACCATTGGTGGTCACGTTCATATCGTCTCTGAAGCCTCACAAGCAGAAGCACGGAGTCTTGCAGGAAGCGTTGAATGGATTCTTTTGACCTTTGAAGATTGGTCGATGATTCCAATCGAAAACGTTCTCGCTGCTACGGAAGGAACACCAACGAAGGTCGCGGCTCAAATCACAAAGCCAATTGAGGCACAGGGAGCAGGTTTCGCACTGGATATCGGCGTTGATGCTCTGTTGTGCACGGAAGCGTGTCTGGAGGCTGCTCTGATTGTCAAATCGCTTCGACTCGAGGAAGCACCGACCATCGATTCAGTTGAAGCCGAGTCTGAAGATCGTGTTGAACTGAGCATGATGACCATCACAGAGATCCAAGAAGGACATGCAGGCGACCGAGTCTGCATTGATTTGTTGACGATGTTGAATCAAGGTGAGGGAATCTTGGTAGGATCCACTGCGAAATCGTTTGTTCTCGTGCATGGGGAAACGATTCAATCAAAATATGTCCCTACGAGACCATTTCGTGTCAATGCAGGAAGTGTTGATGCATACACATACCTCGCAGATGGGACAACAAAATATCTCAGTGAATTGAAGTCAGGCGACGAAATTCGAATCTGCGATTCCAATGGAACGTCAAGGCTTGCAGTCATCGGTCGAATGAAAATCGAACGAAGACCATTCATTCTATTGAGGTTCAAGGATGAAAATGCTAATGAAGGACATGTGTTCATTCAGCAAGCGGAGACGGTTCGCTTGGTTTTAGAAAATGGAAAGGCCCACTCGGTTACAAACCTCTGCGTGGGAGAGCGTATTTTCGGATGCTCATTTTCGGCAACTCGACACGTTGGACAGAGCATCTCAGCACCGTCTGAGGAGCGATAAGGAATGGCAATCTTAGGCCAAGGAACGGCTCATGGTGCTTGTAGCCTCCTGCATGCAGCAGGCACTGGATACGGTGCAAGTATGGCACTTGACCTGCCGATTCTAGTTCGTGTACTCGATAAGAGGAGCAAGCGTGATGTTCACGACGATGATGGATTGCTTCCTCATGTTATGGAAGCATGGAAGGCGGCTGGCCATTCGCTTCCAATCGAAGAAGAAAACATGCACTGGGGTGTTCAATCGAAGATTCCTGCTCGAGAAGGTTTGAAATCGTCATCAGCACTTTGTGTTGCAGCTGTACGAGCCCTTTGTGATGCAACGGATACATTGCTCGAACTGCATGAGGTTGTTGCCATCGCAGTTGATGCACAACTCCGGGCAGAAATAACGCTCACTGGAAGCATCGATGATACATGGGCATGTGCTACTGGCGGTTGGAAACTCGTCAATGCCAATGAGCCAGATGTTGCTCAGGGTCTATTGCTTGAGGGAGAGGGTCCAGCACGAGATGAATGGACGGTCCTTTTGGTCTCTCGTGGCGCACGAGAAGCACGACCAGCGTTGGAAGACTTCCTTCCACACCAACAGCATTTCATTCAAGCCCTCAATGCTATACAGGAAGGAAATGAATTGGTTGCCTTGACCCTCAATGGAAGAGGTGTCATCGGGGCAACGAAAGATCACAAAGCTCGAATTCTCGCCAACGATGCACTTGTCAATGGAGCACGTGCAGCAGGCCTAAGTGGTTCTGGAACAGCCCTTGTCATCGTCATTCCAATGCAATTGGAAGGCGTGAAAAAACGTCTTCAATCATGGTATGAGAACAAACATCCAGAATTCAATATTATTGAAACGAGATTCATGAATCCCA
>JAPOIF010000019.1:3037-20255 GCA_029979085.1 Methanobacteriota archaeon
AGGAAAACGACTCTGAGGAGTAAGGCTCAAGTTCTTGAAGACATGGTGATTGGGCGTATTGAGTCCAATGAAGATGCGCCTAGGGGAAACCCTCTCAGTGACGCTGTTTGGCGAGAGTCATGGCCATTTGGTCGGCGCCTTGTTGGAAGGGACGCCATCAGGTCTTGAAATTGATGAAGAACGCATCAAGGAACGCATGTTGGTGCGCAGGCCTGGAGGTCATTTTGCCAGCAAGCGTAACGAAGATGATACCGTTGAATTGCTTTCAGGGGTACACAAAGGGTTCACGACTGGACAACCTATTTTGATTCAAATTCGCAACAAAGATGCCCGAGAGAGCGATTACAGTTTCATTCCCAATCACCCAAGACCCGGACATCAGGATCTTCTCATGCACTTGCGTAGCGGAGGTTTCGCAGATTTGAGAGGAGGCGGTTCCTCATCTGCACGCTTAACCGCAGGCATTGTAGCAGCTGCAGCAATCGTAGAACCTCTGCTTGGAGATATAGAGATAGAAGCCCATGTAGGAGCCATTGGATCCATTGAATCAGCACGCATTGACCAATGTCCTGGTGAATGGGCGAACGAATTGTGCGAGCAACTACGATGCCGCGATCCACATGTTGTCGAAGCGATGAAAATGGAAATCGAGGCGGTGAGGAAAGGAAGAAATTCGATTGGAAGCCGTGTTGATGTTCTTGTGAAGCACCTACCAATCGGCCTTGGCGAGCCTTGGTTTGATGGACTTGAACCTGCTCTTGGTCGTGCATATCTATCCATTCCTGCCGCACGAGGTGTTGCATTTGGACAAGGTTTCCAAGCCGTACAAATGACAGGATTGGAACACAACAGTCCATGGGGAGGTTCGAAAGAGCATCCAATCCAAGAAGGTGAACAACCTGATGGAAGCATTGCAGGATTGACATCGGGTTCTGATTTGTTTGCCCAAATCGCATTCAAACCCCCGTCGAGCATTGCCCATGAGCAAACCACACTCGATCTCGAGGATGGAGAAAAGAAACCACTTGTCGTTAAAGGACGACACGACCCCGTTTTGGGTCCAAGAGCAGTCAGTGTCGCTCGAGCGATGACGACCTTGGTTTTGTGCGACCTTCTTCTTAGGAAACGTGATGCTTTGTGAGTGGCCCAATCATTCACAAATTTGGAGGTTCATGTCTTCGTGAACCTGACGATATTGAGAAAATCGCTGAGGTCATTCGTGGAGATGAGCAGGTTATTTTGGTCGTTTCTGCGCTATGGGGGACGACCGACCGATTGTATCGCGCCGCAAAGGATCCTCGATACGCAAGCCGATTGGTTCAGGATTTGTCAAAACAACACCTACGGTTCGCACCCGGTCTCGATTCCTCCAAGAATGCTCACCTGTTCTCAATGGTTCTTCATAATCTGAAAGATGCCCTCAGGTCGTTAGCGCAACATCCTGATGACCAGTCCGCTTTGAACAACCTCCTCGCATCTGGAGAACGACTCAGTGCACTTGTTGTCGCTCACCGTTTGCAAGAATATGGCTATGATGCCTATCCTTTAGGTGCTGAAGACATAGGAATTACACTCGATGGGAATTATCAAGCCAATCATGTCGATTTGCAAGCATCGAGTATCAAGCTCGATCGCCAAACACTCCGCGGCACACCGGTCATCACAGGATGGTTTGGAGAAGGTCAAAACAAAGAAATCGCAATTCTTAGCCGAGGAGGTTCAGATCATTCAGCAACTGCGATTGCCAATCTCATCGAAGCAGAACGTGTCATCCTTTGGAAGGATGTTCCGGGCATCTACACACTCAATCCCCGCTGGGGAATTCGTACTGAAACGATACCTTACCTCAACTATCAGGAAGCCATTGAGTTGTCACTCATGGACACACCGGTTCTTCACCCATCAACGATTGAGCCTCTCATCGAACCGAACATTCGGTTGGAAGTACGCCACCTGTACCACTCCAACGATGAAGATAAAACGGTGATTGGTCCCGAATTGCAAACAAAACAACTCAAAGCAGTTGGTTGCCTTCCAAATGTCATCAGCTTGGGATTCTCACATCACCATGTCGATTCACATCAACGTGAGCTGGTTAAAATTCTTGGAGAATTGGCACAAAATGAGGTTCATTGGTGGGGTCTTGAATCTCGATTAGGAGATTCACGTCTCATTGTTTCCCAGCACGATATGCATCGTGCTTCATCGATTTTCGAACGATTCAATATTGATGCAAATCATCACCAACATCTCGGCCTTCTCTCATTGATTGGTTGTACGGAAAGCGATGTTGATGCGATCAATACGCTGTTTGAATCGACTGAATTTGAGTTGACCTGGCTCCATCAGACAACTTCTGCAGCCAGAGTGGCCATCGATGGTGAGGATTTGGGTCAAGCTTTGCAACTACTGTACAAGTTGATTCAAGAAAAGAATCGTACCGCTGTCAAGCAATCTTGACTTCATTCATCGTTGCCTTCTCGACGCTTCTGAATGTAGGTTGGCAAGTCCAAAGCAAACAAGCCTCCGACAACGAGGAAGACGAAAAGTGTCCCAAGGGCAACGCCGTAAACCGATCCGAGTTCGACCGATTCACTGAGACGTGTTGCCGTATCCTCTGAGAGAATGCCGACAATCCATGGAAGAATCGTGTTTGCTGAAAGAACAAGTGTTGCGAGGATGGTCGCAACAATTGGGTTAACAATCAACGAACGGTGGTACTTTCCAACGATCTTCTTCGGGTTCATGACGTAGACCTCGTTGGTACGAATGCTCGTATCGAGCATGGAATAACGGAGAACACCGTTTGAGAGTTCGAAATACATGATGAGAAGAACCGAGTAGATAACGACCAAGGAAGCGAGAATCGTTGGGCTATCTGCGAGTCCAAACAAGTCATTGACGCTTGTCTTCGAGGAAGCAAAACGCATGATGGCAAGAATAAACAGCACATAGGAGCCGAGCATGTAGCGTGCATCTCGCTGATAGGCACCCCAGAATCCAAGACCTGTCGCACCAATGATGATGCCAATCTGGAACAACAAGGCAAGGTCTGCACTTCCCAGGAGCATGAACCAAATGGTTCCTTCAGGAGGGGAGATGATGTAGGTCAGCAAAGCAAGACCGACAAGAATGACATAGACACCAAGTTGCATGTTCTGGACGAACTTATCAGGTGGAAGGAATTTCATCTTTGGAACGATAGGTCCTCCAATTAGACTTTCAATGAAAGAAGGCATTTCCAATTCTGGAATTGCATCCTTTGGAATTTCAGAGCCAATTCCAGCCTGTCCTGCAGCCTTCTTTCGGCTTGGGGCAGAAGATCGAACGACTTTACCGTCGTACAAGTGAGCCGTGTCTGAAGATGGTTTTCGCATTGTCATCGTCTCACCTCAGAATCCTCGTGCACCTGCAAGTGCGGTTGATAGAAGCATATCTGGCTCCCAATCCATGATGTTGACGCCAAGTCCACGTAGTTCCCCAATCAGAACGTCTCGCTCTGTCTTCATGACCTCGTAACCGGTTCGATCGAGACGCTTTGCATCAAATTCAAACTCAAGCGATGAAGGTGAGAGAACGGTTACGTCAAAGTCACGTGCACGGAAGTCTCTCAACGCATTCACAATGGTTGGATCGTCTTCAAGATTGGAGAGGAAGATGATCGGGCTACCTTTGTTGATGTGCGGTAAGATACGGTTGACGACGACTTGCAACGGAATGTTACCACGAGCGACAGCTCCAGCAAGTTTCGTAAGAATGACGTACAATTGCTTCTTTCCAGTATCACGGTCAACACTTACAACTTCATCACCGTACACGACAACACCAACAGAATCACGTCGACCAAGGAAGTACTTGGCAAGCGATGCTGCTGCACGAGTCGAGTAGACCAAGGCGTTACGACTGACCGGTCCTGTTTCGCTGACAGCCCTTGAATCGATGATGATGATCACATCGGAAACAGCGTCACGCTCACGCTCGTTGACCATCAGTTTACCGGAACGTGCGTAAGCACTCCAATTGATGGCACGGAACGAATCACCTTCGAAATACTCACGAAGTGAGTAAAACTCAGAACCTGGTCCAGGTTGACGGATGTTGACGGCTCCAGTGAAAATCTTTGGAACACGGGACTTGACGAAGGTCTCTTTGAGGTCTTCCATCTTCGGGAACACAAGGAAATCGTTGTAGACATGCATTTCTTTTTCCTTGTGGAACAGACCGAATGGGTCTTGGACTCGAACGGCAACAGGGCCGATGCTGTAGAATCCACGTAGTGGGCACTCAAGTGTGTACTCAATGTACGTCTCTCGTCGTGGACCGAGTTCCATCAAAATGTAGTTGGAACCTTCCTTGATACGCATGACTTCTGGTACTCGATCTCGAACTTCGAGAATCTTCGCAAGCCCAGAATTATTCTGCATACGTAACGTTACGGTCAATTCACCATCCTCAAAGATGCGTGCGCCAGAGAGTTTTCGCATGGCGAGGACACTGCCTAAGGCAACACCTTCCTCACCCGTCCACTCTTCGGCTCGTCGGCCGCTGGAAGCGACGTCAGCATGACCGCCAAACAAGGCAGCCCATGTCAGGAAAACAAAGATCACAACAGCAATTGTGACCAATTGAGAATTCCTGAGCGTCAGGCCAAGAAGATACATGGCAACGGCCATGCTTCCTAGCATTGCTGATTTGCGACTCCACATCCGAGAACACCTCTATTCAAGTATGATTCAACGGTATCAAACGGTCGGTACAGGTACTTCTCGTAGGATGCTTTGCATAACTTCGCCAGCCTCGAGACCCTTGATTTGGTGCTCAGGCTTGAGGATGATTCTGTGCGCAATTGCAAGTTCTGCAATCGACTTGACGTCATCAGGCGTTACAAAGTCACGACCACGCATAGCTGCTGCTGCACGAGAAGTCTTGAGCAATGCTTGGGAACCACGAGGCGAGGAACCGACGAGAACACGAGGGTCCTCACGGGTTCGAGCGACGACTTCGACCATGTACATACGGATGGCTGGATCGACGTAGATGTCTTCACAAGCCTGTTGCATAGCGATAACACGCTGTGGGTCGGTGATTACATCAACATCGACAGCGTCCTTACCACGGCTGATACGTCGAGAGAGAATCTCATCTTCGTCAGCACGGTCTGGGTAACCGACACTCATCTTGAACATGAAACGGTCAAGTTGAGCTTCAGGAAGTGGATAGGTACCTTCTTGCTCGACAGGGTTCTGTGTTGCCATAACAATGAACGGAGCAGGGAGTTTGTGTGTAACGGTACCGATGGTCACTTGCTTCTCTTGCATAGCCTCAAGCAATGCAGCTTGGGTCTTTGGTGGAGCACGGTTGATCTCGTCAGCAAGAAGTAGGTTACAGAACAAAGGTCCTGGCTTGAACGTAAATTCACCCTTCTTTGCGTCGTAAATGTTGGTACCGGTAATGTCAGCTGGGAGCAAGTCAGGCGTGAATTGAACACGCTTGAAGTCACAACCGAGAGCGTCAGCAAACGTGTTGGTCATCAATGTCTTTGCCAATCCAGGATAATCTTCGAAGAGAAGGTTACCGTTGGAGAGAATATTGATGAGAACGTTGTCGATGACGTGGCTCTTACCGATAATGACTTTCTGAACCTCAGCGCTGATCGCTTGTGCGATGGCGCCGACGGCGGAAAGTCGCTCACGGACTTCTGGGGTGCTTTGGTGCTTCGGCTGGGCCGGAGCGGCCGGTGCTGCAGGAGCGGCAGGCGCTGCTGGTGCTGCAGGCATTGGTGCGGCTGGTGCCGCAGGCATTGGTGCTGCAGGTGCAGGTGGCGCTGGTGCCGCTGGCGCTGCTGGCGCTGGCGCGGGCGGGGCTGCTGGTGGTGCGGGGGGTTGCATGTCATTTTCCTCCTTTTTTCTTCAGTTTCCCCAACGACGAATCAGTGGGATAATGTCCCGTAGTTCTTCGTTGGAATAAGATCTTGCTGAACTAACAAGTTCAACAAGGCGTGGGTCACGAACCATCTGCATAATTTCTGCAGGGGTCTTGCGAGCAAATTCGTCTCGCGTAAGGTCATTGAATTGCCGAACCTTCGAGAGGAAGGCCTCTCTGGTTCGGACTTGGTACAGTGAACTGTCAACTTTGTTTGGACGTTCACGGAATCGGGTCAAATCGAAGACATGGCGCCAATTCTCCTTTTCTGGAACAACCATGATGGCGATAGCGAGGAGGGCAAACAGATTGAGAATGATCAACCACTTGAGATATGCATCGCTTGTGAGAAGAACGACCGCTCCAATCGCTTCGGTAAATGGTTGTGTTGCAACACTTGAAACGTGGCGGCTTTCATCGAAAACGATGTTGAATTCGTCGGTATTTCGAGTGATTTGAAGCGAGAGTTCATCGTTGTCAAATTCCATCATGTCCCGGATCAAGGCTCGGAAGTAGAGTTGGTTTCCAAGCCATGCGGTGTCTCCTTGAGCAGCAACGAGCCCATCAGGATCGGTATCCCAGCATGTATGTCCATTCTCTTGGTAGAGATCTGAACCACATTGTTGCTTTCCAGTGAGGTCTGCGTCACCGGCATCCCAGAGGTGATTCGCGAAGACAGAATGATCGGAAACGAAAACGATGCTGCCCGTAACAGAGACTTCGCCGTTGTCTCCATCGGACTTGGTATCGTAAGCATCAATGTTCGGATAATCGATTCGTACAATCAGGTCTGTTTTCCCTGTCTTTGGATTTGCGACATTGTTGATGTCGAATCCTGAACGAGCGACGAAAGCTTGGTCACTTGCAGATGCGAGGACGCTTACCTCTCGGCTGTCATCTTCAACATCAAGAACTTGAATCGCAGTAGGCGAGTGGAAGAGAACCGGCATTCGGCAATTGTCCGTGGCTCCTGATGAAACCTCGACTTCTGTACAAGGTGTTCGAAGCGAAGCCTCGTCCATAAGGTCCAAGTCCTCACTTACGGAAGCAACGGACCAAAGTCGGGTTTCCTGCGGCGCCAATCGTCCGCCGGTTGCATCAGTGACTTCGTAGTACCACTTCGCATCCGAGACAGGTGCATCGAAGTAGAGAACGCCGAATTCTTCTGCAACCCGCTTTGCGTTGGTTGAGTTTGCTGCGAGGATGACCTTGCCACCCTTTTCGGTGACAAAATCGTGAATGGCCTGTGCTTCTGCTGCATCGAATGGTTTCTCAGGTGCTGCGATGATCAGCATTGTTCGGTGTGGGTCTTGCCAGTCGTTGACAAGCATCGGCGTGGACATGGTGTTGTAAATCGAATACTTTTCACCCGATTTACCATCATCACTCTCTCCAAGGGTGTCACGCATCTTGGAGAGCTGTTGGTATTGGTAATCCCCATCAGCGTCACGAACGTAAGGAGAGAAGACCGTTTCTTTCGAAGAGGATGCGAGGACGATAAGGACGGTCGAGAGGAGAATCGAAACCACGAGACCGACCATGAGTTTCTTTTCAACAGAGAGTTTTGTTTTCTCTGTTTCTGCCATATTTACACCTCATTTTGCGGCAAGCGCAGTATGTTCTTTTCTTCGGAACCACGATACACACATAATGATTCTCCCTTGACGTTTAGAGAGGTTTTTATGACATCAGGTCAATTTAACTCAACCTAAATCAGTAGACATCGAGACGTTTTCGATGGAAGAGTGCAACGAATCCAAGCAAAATAATCAGCGTTTGTGCGCCCAATGTAGGGAGTGCCGAGGAACTGTCAGAATCCGACCCTGAATTTGATGAACTTGAGCCGGTATCTCCGGTGTTTGAATTTTGACTTCCACCTGATTCATCAACATCGATTGTCCATGAGACGCTTCGCTCCAAACCATTACCTTCGGATGTTACGATCAAGACGACTTCACAGGTCTTAGTTGGATGGGCTGTTGAAGGAGCGATGCGGAATTGAACCTCAGTCGGTTGATTACCGTTAACACCTGTTGGCTGTATTTGCACATTCTCGCCTTCTTCCAAACCCTCGATTTCAAGAAGCGGGCAATTTCGGACGTCAGCTTCGATTTTACTCGCTGCATCGACGCTGTTTCCCATGTTGTTGAGCAGGAGCGTTTCTTCGATCCATGTTCCTGCATCAACTGAGCTCGCCACCAAAGTCACCTCAGGCATGAGATTGTGATGTCGAGGCACGTTCAGATTCGCATCGATTTCCTTTGTAGTCCCAGGTGTGCCCGCAGTGCTTTCTTCAGCAGTTACGACCATGGTGATTTTCTCACTTGGTGAATGACTGCGAACTTTATCTGCATCGGAAGTACTCAATTCAATCGTGAACGTTTCGTTCGACTGAGAACCCACAGTGATGGATTCTTCATAGGTGGTATCAATGAAATCAACGTCATCGTCAAATTCCACCGTAATGGTAAGACTCAAGTCATTGATTCTTGGATTATCAACAAAGAAAACAAGGGTATCTTCGATTTTCCACTTTCCTCCATCCAATGCCAGGTCGTAACTTGGCTCAACTTCCGTATCCCATCCAAATTCCCATTCATTGTTGGCTGGAAATTGTGCTTGGCTGATTGGAAATAGAGCAAGAAGCAAAACCGTCAACAACAACCAAGTGGTTCGTCTCATGACCGATCACCAAGAATTTCTCGAAGACTTCGCTTTGCTAATACTCGAACCATCGATTTTCGGTACCTTGGAGGCAAGGCCGTGTTGTTGACAGGTTTGATTGATTTCATGATGGCTTCCGAAAGTTGGGGGATTGTTTCGCTTGAGAAGCCGCTTTCAAGCCCATCAATTTCGTCTTGATGTGAGCGTGGAATGGACTCCAACGCAGTCGAAGCGATTCGAAGCGTCGATGCATCACCTGCAATCCAAGACGATGCAACCCCTGCTTCTGGGAAATCCCAAGACTCTCGAATGCGGAGTTTCTTGTACGAACCCGTCCTCTTTTCAACGCCCTCCGGGAAGGTCACCTTGAGGATAAATTCGCCTTCTTGGAGCACGTTTCGTGTAATTCCATCGAGTTGGAAGAACTCTTCGACAGGGAGGTTTCGCTGACCGTTCGGACCGATGATGTGAATCATGCCTTCAAGAACCATGAGCGATGGTGCGAGATCGCCTTGATAGGTCGCAACACAAAGGGTATTCTGGTTTGGAATCACACGACAGTCTGAACCTGTTCCGCAATCTTCCTTGTGGCACCAATCGATCGACCGGCGCCAATCTTCACTTTGATTGAACCAGAAACAACGGGTATCGAGACAAATGTTCCCTCCAACGGTTGCATTGTTGCGGATTAAGGAAGATGCGATTTTACTCGCAGCAGATGCGATGAGAGGGTGTACGTCTTTGCTCGTTGTCAGGGCTCCTAATCGTGCCATAGCACCGATTTCATGCATTGAAATTGTATCAAGACCAGAGATGTTTGCTAAGGAAATAACGTGCGTTTTGACATTGATGTGCCATTTGTAATTCGGTAGAAGATCGGTTCCACCTGCAACCCAGTCAAAGGACTCATTGTTGGCGAGGAAGGTTGATGCTAATTCACAGGCTTCTTCAACCGTTTTCGGATGATGGAGATTAAATGGAGGCATCAACATCATTGGTCACCTCCCATTTGTCGTTGTTCTTTCTTCAACCAAGCCTTTCCAGCAAGACCGAGTTCAGCTAATTGCTCGGGAACAGGTTCAACAGCAGATCTCCAACCCTCGACTTGGTCTTCCAGAGGTTGATCTGGATCAAATCCAAACAATACACCGTTGACGTATGCACTGGTGTCTTCACTGCGCTGGCGGCGTCGGTCTCGCTCCTTGTGTTCAGTTCCACGAGCAACCAATGTTTCTTGCAATGAGCTGTGCTCAAGACGAGGCGAGGGTAGTTCAGTTTCATCGATTCCTCCGAGCGCCTTTGTCTTGGCCGAAATGGCTTTCCAGACCACATCTGGAGTGAGAGGCAACTCACGAATACGGACACCTATGGCATCATAGACAGCGTTAACGACAGCAGGCAAAATGGGCAGAAGCGGTCCTTCTCCCGCTTCTTTCGCACCGAATGGTCCTTCTGGGTCAGAGGATTCAACGATAATTGGAGTTACGTGAGGCATTTCATGAACGGAGGGGATTTTGTATTCAAGCAGATTTGGGTTCTGCAAATGTCCTGTTCGCCCGTACACCATCTTTTCCGACAGCACCTGGCCGAGACCCATGTGACAGGAACCGATGATTTGCCCTTCAACTGCCAGCGGGTTGAGCGCTTTTCCACAATCGTGAGCAGCCCAAACATTGGTGCAGGAAACGAGCCCTGTTTCGACATCGACATCGACTTCTGCAACGTAGGCCGAGAATGAATATGCAGGAGCGAGTCCTGCTGCAGCACCCTTGTGTACTCCTCCCATAGGCGGAGATCGGTAAGCTCCGCTAGAAATCAGTGAACCTTTGTCCTCCTGTGCCTTGTGAAGTGCCTCGAGGTACGAAACACCAACTGCAGGGTCGTGTTTGTAGTAGATACGTCGATCGTTGAGAACGAGAACATCAGGGTGATAGCCTAGCATTTCCCAAGCAGCGTTGAGAAGCTTCTCTCGAATGTCAAGTGCTGCACGAATCGCAGCATTGGCGTTCATGAAGGTGACGCGACTTGAATACGATCCGAGATCTACTGGGCTTGTATCACTCTCATGTGAACGTACATGGATCATCTCAATGGGTAAAGCGAGGACTTCTGAAACGACTTGAGCGACGGCTGTTGTCGAACCTTGACCAATATCAGCAGCACCAGTATGGACAGTTACACCACCATCCATGTCGATTTGCATGTGGACTGTTGCGTGTGGGAAACGGTTTGGATCCCAGTGAATGGGTAGCCCAGACCCTGAAATGAAGAAGCCACACCCGATTCCGATTCCTTTGCCAAGTGGCATTTGACGGAATTTTGAATCCCATTCGGAACCTTCCCGAACACGCTCAAGTGCTTCTCGCATCCCATTCGAAGTGATTCTGAAACCTGAGATTGTGCGACTGTGTGGAGGAAGAAGATTGGCTAAACGAAGGTCGATAGGGTCAACCTGCATTTGTTCGGCCATTTCATCCAGACCGACTTCAACAGCACAACGAGTATTCACCGCTCCGTGCCCACGCATGGCACCACTTGCCGGTTTGTTTGTCCAAACACGGGCACCTGTGTAATGGAAGGAACCAAGTTCGTAAGGTGCGGTTGCCAGAACACCGTTGTAATAGGACGTAACGTGACCGAAGGAAGCAAATCCACCACCATCGATGAGAGCGTCGATATCAAAGCCAGAAATTCGAGCCTCCTCGTCAGCGGTCATCTTGACTTCGATGTAACTAGGGTGTCGGCCTCGATTGATCCAGTACACTTCTTCTCGAGTGAAATTGATTCGAACCGGACGTCCTGCTTTTCGAGCGAGAATGGCTGCGCACATCTCGTGAGGGAAGGGATCTGATTTACCACCAAAACCACCTCCAACAAACGTTCGGATTACGTTGATCTGGTGCATTGGAACCTCAAGAACGGTCGAAAGTGCACGATGGGCGTAGTGTGGTACTTGTTGTGGCGTATACAGTTGTAGACGGCCGTTTGGATCCCAATGAGCAACGACAGCATGTGGCTCTGTGAATCCATGGTGAACACCTTCCATTCGCCACTTCCCGTGTGAAGAGGCTGTTGGATCCTCGACGAGGCTACGATCTCCAAATTCTTGGAAGACACGCTTCTGAACGTTGGTTGTCCCAACGTGATATTTACCACGCCAGTGAATCGGTTCATCCTGGTCTTCCAAACCTTTTCTCGGATCAAAAACGGGTTCAAGGACTTCCCATTCGATTTCAAACAAGTTCAATGCTTCCATGGCTGTTGCTTCATCAACAGCTGCGACACAAGCAACAAGGTCACCCACATGTCGAACCTTCTCAACGGCCATGGCGTGCTCGTCTTTCGTTACAGGCAATACGCCGAATGTGTTTGGTGCATCCGCTCCGGTAGCCACAGCGAGAACACCCGGAAGCGCCTCAACCTTGGAGGTATCAATGGATTTGATCTTCGCATAATGGTGCGGGGAACGAAGAATCTTGCCAATGATTTCATTTGGAAGGCGAACGTCATCACCGTACCATGCTTGCCCAGTCACTTTTGCGTGGGAATCGACCAAGGCTCTTGGCTTGCCAACCTCAGTGCCCGTTCGGTAACGGTCATGAATGTGTGATCCTGCTGGTTGAGGTTCCTTACCACCGACAGACTCGGGGATTGCGTCAAGGTCTCGAGGTGCCATCGTTGGCCGAGATCCTCCCGAACCAGGTGGAGGGAACTTCTGTTTTCCCGCAACCCGCTTTCCATCCTTACGGACTTCGCCGGATGATGCGCCTGGTTGTTGACGATAGCCTCCTGCCATGACATCACCTCGCATGACCTGGTGGCATCGATGGTTCATCGGGCCCTTCTGGGTGTGGATTTGGATGAGGGTCGCTGGCAGGAGTTGGAGCGGGCACATCGCCTCGCTTGATTTCTGCAGCAGCTTCTATAGAATCTACAATTTGTTGATAGCCAGTACATCGACAGAGATTTCCTTCGATCGCACAAGCGATTTCATCCCTGGTCGGGTTTTGATTTTCGTTGAGGAGTGCTTCTGCACTCATGAGGAATCCTGGCGTGCAGAAACCACATTGAGAACCCCCGTGCGTGGCAAAACAGGTCTGAATTGGGGCGAGATGCGCCCCGTCTGCAAGTCCTTCAACCGTTGTGATTGCTTGACCTTCAACTTGGCCCGCCAAGCACAAACACGAGAGTCGAGGTTCACCATCGATAAGGACTGCACAGCAACCACAAGTCCCCAAATCGCAGCCCCTTTTGACACCGAGCATACCGACTTCATCACGCAAAACATCGAGGAGAATGGCGTTTGAAGGGGCAATCGCTTGAACTTCTTGTCCATTGACAATCGCCGACCAAATCGTCTTCGGTGCGGATGGAATCATGGTAACATGTTCTTTTCCGACCATATGACTCACCTTGATCTAACCTTGGGAACGCCGTCTATGAATGTAAGGTATCACGCCTTTTCTTCCCAGTATGGATTCTCGGAAAGATCCGTATCAACGGCGTCGAGAATTTGAGCATCAAGGTAGGTTTGGAGATCCTTGCCGGCAAGTATGCCTTCTTCTTGGTTTGAGATAGTTGAAATCAAGAGGAGTGCAATGAGGAAAATAACGATTCCACCAATGGAAATTCCAACGATGGTACCCGTCGAAAACCCATCCCCGCCACCCGAAAGAACAGGTTCTGTGTTATCGTCCATCACCATGATTTCTGCTGTCACGAGCGGTGAAGCGGAGGTTGTACCATCTTCATACTGGATACCTCGCAAGGAAATCGTGTGGTTCCCCATGATTTCGATGCCAGGAAGATGCTCGATTTGGTGAATGATATCGATAATCGAGAGCTCACCTGAAGCATCACCCGGTTCGTATGTGTGAATGTTTGACCAATCGTCGCGAAGATGATTACTTCTCCACTGAACCGTCTCCATGTTTTCACTGACGTCGAAGGCGATGCTGTCGCCCCGCTCGAGGTGAATTCGGTTATCGAGTGTTGCAGGGGTTGCGATGGTGACACTCAGGTTGGTGTCGAACACATAATCCCGCTCGGCTGCCTCAAGCAACGCATCGAGAGCACGAACTTCACCGTGACCGTAGACGTTGTTTTGCCTGTTCTTTGGAATCAAGTCCTCAGCACATGGCTCATTGGCACCCATGTAGTGGCATTGCCGATATGTGGAGGTTTCTTGCAGAATGTTTCGAATGTCGAATGGGGAGAGATCTGGATTCGCTTGCAGCATCAATGCTGCGACACCCGCCGCACCAGGTGTTGCCATGCTTGTACCACTGAAGGCAACATAACCATCGCCTGAGTTCGCTGCAACGGACATAACGTCTGAACCAACATAAGCAATGTTGGGCTTTATTCGACCTTCTTCTGTTGGACCTTGGCTGCTGTAAATCGCAATGCTTGAATCCTTGTCCAGTGCGCCGACTGTGATAGCATCCTCAGCACTACCAGGCGTTCCAATTTGTGCTGAAACAGCACTGTTTCCAGCTGCAATAAACAAGGCAATACCCGCACGAACCATCTCGTTTGCATACCGATTCACACTGTCTTCTTCCGAAGACGTCCATTCGATTGCACCTGGCCCACCGAGGCTCATTGATGCAGCTCGAATGTTGAATTCATAGCGCTTCTCGACCGTCCATTCCATTCCAGCCATGACCGTTGCAAAGGAACCGCTTCCACCTTCATCGAGAACCTTGACGCCAACGAGGGATGCCTGAGGCGCCATTCCTGGGTGGTCGTAAGTTGGAGCGCCAGTTCCTGCGGTGGTTCCTGCACAGTGAGAGCCGTGACCTTGATCGTCGTAGGGGAAGACTTCGGTTCCATTGGTCAAACTTGGGTTGTTGACTGGGTCGTAAAATGCAATGATCTTCGGGTCATAGGTCGATGGGTCATCATCTTGGTCATCAAGACTTGAGTGATTTCCATCAATACCCGTGTCGATGATGGCGACGGTTGTACCAGAGCCATCGTAACCAGTTTGAGCCCATGCCGTATCCACGCCGTGAAGAACTGCAGCGTCACCGTTGGTTACAGAGAGGATACCATCCAGTTCAAGCATGACGACACCAGGAAGTTGAGAGGTTTCGAGAATGTATCCCACTGGTACACGACCAGCAAGGGCATCAATACCCTTCAACGTCCATTGATGGCGGTATTCAACCCTCTCTTCGAGCATCTGTATTTCTGCTTCACCCGGTGTGAATGAAAAGTCAATAATCAATGGAAGTGTCTTATCATCGTCAAGGAAAAGCGGGTTCTTTTGATGCACCTCGATCATATCTCCGATTCCGTTTCCGTCTCGGTCGACCGTCGTCTCTACCCACCAGCCTTCTTCCTCAGAGTCAGAACTTGATTCAATGGGTACAGTAGCGAGAACTGTAGGCAAAACAAACATGCCGAGACAGAGGATTGTTAGCATCAATTTTGGAGACTTTGCACCGCTCATGATTACCCCACGAAATACTATTGTTTGAACTCTTTCAATTGGAGTGTTATGAAATCGATTTGAAATGCTACTTTAGAATTAAATGCTGGGTGTTAATTTATATTGGTAATGATATGAAGAAGACTTGATTCAAATGCCTGCACCACAGAGAAAACCGAAACAGATGGTCTCAATTGCAAACGATGCAATTTATGCAAATGATGAGGACGAAATACCATTCAAGCCAGTGATTGTTCGTGCACCTGGTCAAACAAACGGAGATTCACTCGAACGTTTCACCGAAATCACGATGTTCGGCGTTGCGATGCTCGCCATTTGGACCGGACTGCTTGGAATTGCCTTTGCTGAGAATACCGGTGAAGAAAAATTCGCATACCTCTTTGGAGGAGGGTTGCTATCGGCAGGAATTGCCCTCTTCATGGTCGAATTGCAAGCGAAAAAGAATGATTTCCAATTGATGATTTCACAGAACTATCTTCTCGGTATGGCTTTCTTTTTCATGGCGGTTGGAACGCTTTGGGGTATTCGATATCTCGCAGGATACTTTACCCTGTCTGAATTTGAGTTTGATGGCAGCAAATTCACATTTTTAGGTTCTGTCGATGGAGAGACGGGTGAATTCATTGCGAGTGCGAACTTAATCTACGCCCAGACCCTTGGTGCCTTCGCCATGTGGCTTGCTCACCGAAAGATTCTCGATCGGTACAAAGGAGATACTACCTTCGGCTGGGCTGTTGCGAGTTACATTCCACTCGGCTTATTGCTTGTAGGCGTTGGAACATGGATTGAGTGGGCAGAGTACGAAGTATCCTATCCACTTGGAACTGCAATCGTGGGATTGTGTGGACTTGCAATGTACAGCGCATTGATGTCCAACAAATCAATCAATTTCGCTGTCGTAAGTGTCGTTTCTGGCATCATTCCAATCATCTACGAACTCCTCAACACCGAAGCACCAACCGAAGGAAGAGGTGGCGCACTTTCTCTATTGATTTTTATTATCATTATCCAAGGCTATTTGGCAGGGAATGAGCGGCTAAAGCAAACCTTGGCGGAGAAAATGTCGTTCTTTGTCATCGGCGTTGTTGTTGTGGCTATGCTCACTGCGAGTTTGGAGAACTTCAACCTCATCATCGGCCCATTCAAACCTGCAGAATTAGGAAACCAAAATGCTGCAACACTCTTGACGTTACCAGTAGCGCTCTGGATCACTGTTCTTTGCGCATACTTCCCCGCAACACACAGAAATAGAGTCCCGGCCATGCCGATTGGACTTGCCTTCTCATTATGGACGCTTGATGGTGATGAAGCCATTATCCCCTGGATCATTGCCTTGTTCATGATTTCCTACATGCTCTTCGCAGCTGAAGCCACACGAAAGTGGGTCGCCAATTTCACCATCTCGGCTCTATCGTTCTCGTATCTCTTCAGTGACCAAATTGGTTATGGCGTGGATCAGGTCGAGGTGGACATTGCAATTGCGATTGGCATTGTTGTTATCGCTGAAACGGCGCGGCGATTGGAAAAGATTTCCATTTGGAACAGTGTCCAAACCGTCACATTCATTGCGCTCAGTTCGACTATATTGGATTCCGAATACTGGTTTGTCACTTGGGTTTTCGTGATTTATCTCCTCGCTATGGTCTATGAATCGATGCTTCGAGCACGAGAAAAAGATGACATTGAACGACGGAATTCGACGCTTGCTCTCATCACAGCCCTCATCGTGAGTACAGGATTACTACTGACCGGCAAACTCGACATCCCAGATGCCTACCAAATTTCGGCTTTGAACGGAGTATCGCTTGAATTTGTTTTGCTTGGGCTCATTGTCTACGCCCTATTCAATACCGTCCGAGATGTAGAGGTCGACATTGGACAATTGATGTCTTTGCTCGAGTTGAAAGCTGCTGGTGCATACACCTACGATTCAGAAACGAATGCATGGTACATCAAGGAAGTGGATGATTCAGAGGCGTTGAATGATAGTTCCATAGGTTCAATTGGACGAATCTCCTTGGCGTTTTCGCTTCTTGCAGTCACCATAGGCATCAGTATGCTCAACCCTGAGGTGTTGACTGGAGATGCATTCTACCTGGTTGGTTTGTACGCCATTCCGATTGGAATCGTCATGTTGGAAATTAAATCCATGGATGTCATTTCCTCGCAAAGCAG
>JAPOIF010000001.1:0-65682 GCA_029979085.1 Methanobacteriota archaeon
AACGGATCTCATGACGGAGGAAGAAAAACAACTTCCTCAATGGAGTGTTGGGCAAAACTGGCTTTACACGTTCATTACACCTCAGTTCGGTGAGGACAGTGCACGTCTTGTTGTTGCTGAGATCGACAATGCTTCTGGTGAATACGTGCTTGGTATTTCCTCTGAGCGTGAAGCGCAGCGACACGCTGTCATCAACCACAATCCGTTCTTGGGTCGGATGACCATGGATGCCCTCGCTGTCTATGAAAACGGAGAACCACAACAAGTGTTCTCATTCCCATGGACCGTTGGTGATGCGTGGTCGTTTACGCTCCTTGGACAGCAGTGGGATGCTAGGACTGAGTCGCTGAACAATGGTAACGCTCGCGTCGAAGCAGAATCGTCGGAAGGTCATGAGTTGTCCTATACCTTCAGTGGCAGCAAAGGCTTCCTCGAGCGTCTTATCTGGAGGGATGGTGACGGAACCATTCAACTGCGTATGGATCTGAACATCGCTCGCTCCAACTACGAGGGTGATGTTTTCTTCTATCGAGCGCGAGATCTCATCGACCGCTTGTATGAGGAAAACGATCAAGAAATTTACGACTCGTTCCTTGATTCAGGACATCCAGATGAAGGTGATTGGGATACCCTGGTTTGGTATCTTGATGTCGAGATCGCCTCAAACGGTGCTGCATCAGGATCGCTCACCATGAAAGATCATGCAGGAGCATCTCCACTCACGCGTGCATGGGGTTCTGGAGCGACTGAAAAAGGAGCGATTGGAACCATTCCATCGAATTCCGGAGATTACTCACTAACCGTGACTGTTCGTGGACCGTCTTCGTTCATCCATCTCAAAGTCGCTGGAGCCCTCGTGTTCCAGTGGACGTTGTGAGGTGACACTCATGCCCACACTCATCATGATGCATGGGATGACCGGAACCGCTGAGATGATGCGACCGTTTGCAGAAAAAATCCTTCCAGAAGGTTGGACATTGCTCGTTCCTGATGCGCGTTTCGACCATCCACGCCGTGGGAAAACATGGTGGCGGTATGAGGACGAAAATCCGGATGTGACGCGTCGGCTCCAACTTTCACGACGAGAGTTGATGGATGTTGATTCATCACTCTCTCAACTCGAGAAGTTGATTGCAGAAGAAGCACCTATGGGGTCGCTCGTCGTTGGAGGTTTTTCACAGGGAGGAGCGATGGCTCAGGAAATGTTGCAATTGCCTCTTGCCGATCGAATCGTCGGTATTGTTGCACTAGGCACACGTTTGGTTCGACCGATGGAATTACGTCTACGTCTCGAAGAACTTGACAAGAAAAGGATGTTTTGGATGCATGGTATTCGGGACGTACGTGTTCCAATTGAAGATGGCTGGGCTGTTGCCCACCTCTTTGAGGGGGCTGGGTGGAGTGTCGAATTGGTCGAGCATCAGAAGGGACATATGATCCCAACCGAACACCATGATGTTCTCAAAGATTGGTTGAATACCTTCGTCAGTTGAGCGGATACTTGCTCAATTCATCAAATCCTCCAATGAAGATTCGATCTTCGCCACGAACATCAAAGATGACAGGTACGGTTCTGTGCATGGTTGCTTCGACAACTTCGTCACGAAGTTCAGGAGGGTTCTCATCAAATGAAATCTCAACAAACGGAAGTTGTTTCTGCGTAAGCAATCGCTTTGCAGCGGTGCAATACCCGCAAAAGCGACCCGTAAAGACGAGGAAATTTCCTTGGTGTTGTTCAAGTAATTCTGTGAACATAGTGCATCCTTTTCGATTGACGTATTTCAATTCATGGTATTTGCATAGAAACCAACGATTGAAATAGAATAGAGCGTGTCAAGTGCCATGGATTCCTATGTGTTGGTTCTTGCAGCCTCCTCAGGAAAAAATCTCGACTTGGCTCACCGCTTTTCTGAAAGTTTAGAGAAACAGGGCAAGAATGCACACATCGTTGATTTAACCAAACTCCACTGGCCAGTATATACTCCTGAACTGGACGGTGATTCAAGCGAAGCTCCAGATACGTCTGAACTTTCAGATCGTATCCTCAATTCAGAAGCATTGATTGTGTGTGCTCCTGAATACAACGGCGTTATGCCACCTGCACTCAACAACACGATTGCTTGGCTTTCCGTACAAAGCGACGATTTCCGTCGATTGTTCAACAACCGAACCGTCTTGCTTGCATCCCACAGTGGTGGGGGCGGTGCTCATTGTCTGATGGCCATGCGACATCAATTTTCATTCCTCGGAAGCAATGTGATTGGACGTACCATGAATCTCAACAAATCGAAACCGTTTTCGCAAGATACGATGGATGACCTGTTAAATCGACTTTTGCAATGACGAAACGGGTCACTTACACAAGATTTGGATAGCCAACGGTTATGAACAAGAGGTGACACGGGAGGTCATTGGCTCGTGTGGTGTAGCCAGGTCCATCATCGCGGGTTTTCATCCCGCTGACCCGGGTTCGAATCCCGGCACGAGCACCTGGTAATTTTTCCTCTTGATTTTCTAACGTTACGTATAGATACTCCGTTCTGCACCCTATCATAACGGGTATTGATATGCTGTCGAAGATGCAATTTATCATTCAATACGAAGATGCTATGGATTTACCATCGGGGGAACTCGTGAATTTGTTTGAACAACTCTTCTTCATCCGAGTCGTTGAAATGTTCAATCATGCCCCTGTCATGTTGTTTCATGCCCGATTATTGAACAATCGGTCCATGAAGGAAGTGGATTCAATTCCCGAGGTACAGGTCATGGATGTCCTTCATATCGATGGAAAAGACGTTTTGTTCACAGCAAAGATGAGTGGCCCAATTGCTCGATTAATTTCAGGGAAAAAAGATGCATGGCCAATCCCTCCAATCCTTATTGAAAAGAAACAACTGGTGCTTTCGATGCAAGGCACACCCCGCGGGCTTTCCAATTTTTTACAAGAGATCAAGCAACTCATTGGCTCTCGCTTTACGTTGACGGTCAACAAAGCATACCAAGGTGAATGGTTAACTGCTCCAAATATGTCTCCACGTCGAAAGCAAGTGTTGGAAACTGCGATTCACATGGGTTACTACGACCACCCACGTCAATGCAAACAACAGGACATTGCACAGCAAATGAATCGTAAACAAGGAACGATTGCAGAACATCTTTTGCTTGCTGAAGGAAACATACTCAAGGCTTGGTATGAGCAATCAAGAAATTCAGACTAATTGTCGAACCAAACCCAATCCGGCAAAGAGGAAGATTGCCCCTGCCAGGCATCGAATCATGACTTTTCCACGTCGTTCGTGACGGAGAGTGTCCATGAGTTTGTGCCCTATCATTGTCCATAGAATCATAGAAAGAAGTCCACCAGTGGTTGTAATCGAAGTGATGAGCAGAATTCCACTCATCCCTCCACCAAAACCTTCCAAGAATTCGATCATAATAACCGATACAAACACCCATTCTTTTCCGTTGACAAATTGCAGTAAAATACCGTGACGGTAGTCAATCCTCTGGATATTCTCATCAACGGATAAGCGCTCAATCGGCAATCGAAGAATAATCACACCAAGAAGAACAAAGAAGAGGAGTCCGAACCATTCCAAGAAGGAATAGAGGATCGAATCTTTGTCAATTTGTTCCACGGTTAATCCAATGATGAGATGAACCAAGATGAAACCAACAACCATTCCAACCAGCAAGGAGACATTGCTTCTTGCACCGTGAACCGCAGAATGTGAAATAGCTGTGACGTTGTTTGGTCCAGGTGTGAAAATACCTACGCTCAAAATCGTGAGTAGGCCAAGGATTGCTTCGGTTTCAACAGCCAAATGAACACCTCTATGCTGTCTGAGAATCTATGGAACCTTGTCTGTTGAACCACCAATAGAGTGCTCCTATCGCAGCAAGAAGGACGACAGCCATGAAGATTTCACGATCCAGCAACCATTGTGCAGCATCCATTGCAGCATCACCATACAGGTAAATCAGCAATGCTTCCAATCCGAACCGTAGGCCTCTGCCAAAAATACCCGCTAGGATAAACGGTTGTAGTTTCATGTCGCTTGCACCTGCGATCCATCCAAACACCTTGTATGGAAGAGGCGATACTGCGGCAATGAACATCCCCCATGTTCCGTAACGCTCGAATAGATATTCCAAGCGCTTTCGATGTTCAGGTTTCCCAAACCGATCAAGAAGTTTGGTTCCGTATCGTTTTCCAAGAGCATGTCCAACGACAGCTCCAATGACGGAAGCAAAGGTAACGATACACCACAGCCAAAGCAAGGTTCCTGCACTGTCTCGCTCATCGTAAGCCATCGGTAGGAACATGACATCGGGAGGAATTGGTTGGATAATGGCCTCTGTGAACGAAAGCAATGCGAGTGCAAACGGTCCAAACTGATTGAAGAATTCAAGAATGAAATCCTCTCCAATCATGAGGAGAGGTACTGTTTCGGCTTCTTGAGGCTATGGGTTAGCGACGTCTTCTTTACGTCCATTCGATACCCTTTGCTCATGGCCGTTCTGGATACCAGTGCTCTGCTCCATTGGCCGATAGAGCGATGTCGTGGGCAAGTGGTCTCCATACTCCAACAAACAGAGTTGTCTCGTGTCGATGAACAACGTTGGATGTTGATTGAAACGTTGGATATGGAATGGCGAACAGCAACTACGGATGAGCGACAAGTTGTCCTTGATCTTGCGGCGAAGACTGGCGACCTGCCCCGGCTTTCGGATGTCGATATCGATTTACTCGCACTCGCTATTGCAAACCAAACCAGTCTCGTTACCGACGACTATCGGATGAAAAACGTTGCAAGAGAGGCAGGTATTGATGTAGAGGGCGTTATGACGGACGGAGGAAAACAGCAATGGAAATGGATATTGCGCTGCATTGGATGTCGTCAGACAGAAGAGGTTTCCTCAGAAGCATCCCGTTCAAAAAAGGACGATGTGAAAGTGTGTGACCGGTGCGGGTCTCCAATGAAACTGAAGCGCGCCTAATCACTCTTCAGCACTAAGGGATTCAAGCGCTGCAACTTTCTTTTCAAGTTCTTCGACTGCCATGCCGGTCGGGTCGATTCCTACAGCCTTTGCACGATCCATGAGAACCTGGTCAGGCGTTTTCCCACCTGCTTCCAAATCAGTAATCGTTGCCATAGTTGTTGCCTCATTGAGTCCTTTGTGGAACTCACCTTTCGAACGTCCAAGGGCATTGGCCATCTTGGGCAATCGCTCTGCACCGAAGAGTATGAAGAAGATTCCAAGCAGGATGATGATTTCAAGCGGTCCCGGACTAAAGGCCATGCAGTTCCCCAACATGCCCTAGCGGTTGAGGCTTTCAAGACTTGCCATCGGTGAACGAGAATTGTCCTTATTCAGCCACCGGACACGGGTGGTAGAAGAGCGACTTCGTCCCCTTGTTGGCAATGGACATCAATAGGGCAACGCTCGCCGTTCAAGGCCACAGCTAGGCCTTGGCCAATCCAATGGCTCATCTCCAATTCATGGACGATGTCTTCAATGCTGAGATTTTCTCTCCATTCAATTTTGGATGTGCGAGAACCTATGGCCTCTGCAATGGGTCCGAAGGCAAGGATGCGTACATATCCGGATGACATGGAGCAAGGTCGATGCGGCAGTTTATCAATACGTAGCCGTATGGTTCTCCATGGCGTTCGCACTTCATGCTGAGGGGTTATGGAAATTGTATGAGTCGGGTGATTCGGTCATTCAGGCCGTGCAAGATGTCTCCCTTTCCATCAATCAAGGTTCAATGGTGGCCATCATGGGGCCATCTGGTTGTGGGAAGACGACCTTACTCAACGTTCTTTCAGGAATTGACGAGCCGAATTCTGGAATCGTTATGGTCAATGGAGAAAATCTCTACGGTTCAAGCGATGATGAACGTACGCGAGTACGTGGAAAGCACATGGGCTTCATTTTCCAAGAGTTCAACCTCCTTCCAGTCATGACCGCACTAGAGAACGTCGAATTGCCCTTACTCATTCAAGGTCGACCTGCCGATGAAGCTCGTCAGGAGGCGACAAAGGCGCTGACAGCAGTTGGCCTTGGCGATCGTCTCGAACATCGGCCAGCCGAACTTTCAGGTGGTCAGCAACAACGCGTTGCGATTGCTCGAGCCGTCGTCCACCGTCCGACCATTGTCCTGTGCGATGAACCGACTGGGAATCTTGATGCTGAAACATCTGCTTCCATCATTGGACTCCTCAGAACACTTTGCAACGTTGGGAATACAACCTTTCTCATTGTTACACACGATGAATCAATTGCGCAACAATGCGATTCGATTCGAAGAATGTCCGACGGGCGTTTTCTCGAGGAAATTATCGAGGAGGAGTAGAGGTGTTGCTTCTTCTGCTCCTTGCGCTCCTTCTTCTTGTTGGAGCACTTGGCGCAGCCTATGGTTTGAGGAACGAATGCACGCGTGGGGCTCAATCCCTCATTGTGATCACACCTCTTGCTGATGGAATTCTCACGTATTTCATCCTTCTATGGCTCGGTTTCACAACCATGAATGGGTTTGTTGGCGGCTTGATGTTCGGTTATCTGAGTTTACTCGGCATTCAGGCAATTGTATCGCCTAGGCGATTGCTTGCTTTTCGGTTGTCATGGCAACAACTTACTCGAAAAAAGCGGCAAGCAGCACTTCTGATTGCAGGGTTGATGATCGGTTCAGCGATCATATCCTCATCACTCATTGTTGGCGATTCACTCGACCAAACGGTTCGAGAAGAAGTCGAAGCGGCTTGGGGCGACACTGATGTTCTGATATCAGGCTTTGATGCTACATCGGGTCAGGTGATTGAGATGCCACAATCACTCGTCAGTAACCTTCGAGACGCTGGTTTGGAGAACATCGATTATGTGCAGGCTGGTCGGGTTGTTTCGACATCGGTCGTAACGGCGCAAGAACTCGCTGACCCGAGTGTGGCTTGGTTTGCCTTAGAGCATCACGATGACGTTCGAATTGGTTCGAAAGAACAAGGTTTGACCTGGTTTGAATTGGAAGAAGTGAACCGTTTTTCGTCGTCCCCTCAGATTGTTGTCAATCAAGTCTTTGCTGATGAACTTGAAGTCGATGTAGGTGAAGAGATTCAACTGGGTTGGTATGTTCGAAACCAGAACGGCATCGAACGGGTTGAGGAGAATTTTTCAATTCATCAAGTGGTTCCAATGGCAGGTCAAGGTCAACTTGCTGGTACGACCACGCCGGCCATGTTTACCGATCTTCTCACCGCTCAGCGATGGCAACAGGCGGAAGGGAATGTGACCTCCATTCGGATCGCACTCAAAGGTGCCAATGAGGAACGCTTGACTGTTGACCCCGTCATGACGAGCATTGTTGAAACACTCAACCAAAGTATTGGCGCCAACGAATCAGGTCTGCAATTCATTACGGAAGGCGACGCAGTCACGATTGCATCGACCAACGGGTTAGGCCGACTTTCGCCTAGAATTGTGGGTAGTCTTGCCGAAAACAGAACCATGCTGGCTTCCAATTCAGCGTTGATGGAGGTGCTTCAAGTCCCCTTAATTGGCCTTGAGGCTGCTTCGGAGAATCTTCTAACGCTTGCAGATGGTGACTTGGATGGTGTTTTGGTTGAAGATGGAACGCTGTGGCATTGGGGTCCTGCTGGGTACGGCTTTGAAACCAACAACACATCGTGGGTGTGGCGTGTGCCTAATGGCGACATCATTAATGACGTATCCATCGATCGAGGATTCGGCTTTGCGGCTTATGGTGAAGGCCTGGTCGTCGGAAACGCATCCGATGATGAGGAAACAACAATCGTACTTGAAGACAAAGAGATGGTTGCTGTAGTCTCTCAATCGAGCACTTGGTTTGCAATTGAAGCGAACACTTTGCCAACGCTCTGGTACGGTGATGTTGTTGATGCGAACGTCAATGAAACACTGCTCAACCTCAGTCTTCCTTCAACAATCTTGGAATGGGAACTTCAAGTCGACGAGAACGATCTCTTCCTTCGAGTCGAAGGACTCCTCAGTGAGTCGTTTTACAAGCGTTCGCTCTCGGATGAACAACAATCCTTTGTTGAAATCGAAGTTGGTGAATGGCCGATGGATACGACAGAAGAACCTGAGGTATGTCCTGGCAAAGGCACTGAGGCGAATCTTACACATGCTTGGTGCATTGAAGGTTCAGGAATCATTCTTCGTTCAATGGAGGACAATTCTGTACAATCCATGCGATTGCCTATTCTTTCGGATGCCGGCGGATTTGGAACGCTTCCACAGATGTTTTTCGCACTTGCTGGTGATGCCTCTTCGCTCTTGGTCGATGAAGGCCAGATTCGCATCGGTGAGCGGCTTGAACCGATCTCAAACATCGAACAAGGAAACATCACGGCATCGGGTTTGTTTCAGTATGCATTTGGTTCGGACGAATCTCTGAATTTGACCATCAACGGTTCATTCGTCGATGATGAGCGTCTATCATCGCTCTCGGATTTGGATCCAGTGATTCTTGGGCTCATCAACATGAACGACGCTGAATTCTTAGCAGCTGCTGAGCAAAACGAGCGGTCCATGCTTGTATTCAGTAACGTTTCCAACGATGAGATGTTGGCATTGGAGTTGCATCTCGATGCCATGATGGGTGTTGACGATTTGTTCCTCTCGGTTCAGGCTGTCAAAATCGACGCACTCGAACAAGCTGAAGCATCATCCGGCGTATTATCAGCCATGTTTCTCGTCTTTGGTTCGTTCACGATTGCGGCCGGTATTCTCCTCGTCATCACCATCATCACCATGCTTGTCGATGTCCGGCAGAAGGAGTATGCAACGGTTCGTGCACTCGGTATGACGCGCTCTGATTTACGTTATGTTGCGATGATTGAAGGTTCCATTGCAGCCCTGGTTGGTTGTATGGTTGGTTCCCTCGCAGGGGTAGGACTTGCGTGGTTCATTGGAATTGGCTTTTCGAGCGTTTTTGCCACAGCAGGATCTGACGTATTTTCCTTCCACGTCGACGCCTCATCAATCCTCGCAGGATGGTTTTGGGGCTTCCATATTGCAATGTTAACGATGTTTGCATCGGCTCTCTGGTCTTCAAGATTGATTATCGTTCATGCCTTGAAGAATGTACCACAACGAGTGCCTAAACACGTCCCTTGGGGGCTATACGTCTTCGTGATTGGTGCCTTGGGCATGACGTTCGTTACCTCGGGTTTGTTCATTCTCGGTAGCGGAACCTTCGCTCATACCATCTGGATTGTTCTCGGATGTTGCATTGTTCTCTTCATATGCCCAATTCTGTTTTGGATTGTTCCTGTTCTTCGGGCAAAGCGCTCCTTGGATGGCTCGCTGCCAACCTTTCGAGAAGCACCCCGCAAAACGATCGGTTTCATCGGCGTTTTCCTTCTCATTTGGACTGCGTTGCCGTCCTCGCTCGACCCAATACGTTCTGATTTGACGCCGAATGAATTTTCGTTCATCGTTATTGGCTTGGTTCAAGTGTTTGCAGGTGTCTTGGTTCTTGCTTCCTTAGCGCCATTCATGATCCGTGGCATCCTTCGCCTCGCCTCGTTCCGAAGCGGCGCAGTTGTGCCCGTTGCCCTCTCCTATCCCTTGCACAAACCATTGCGCACCGCAGTCGTGATGGGCATGTTTTCCATCACCGTATTCTCAGTGATTGTTTTGAGTGGTTACACGCTTCAATTCGAAAATTACTCCAGTTCGTTTGTTGAAGAATCCGAGGGCGAATTTGAGTTAATGCTCTCAGCATCCCGTTCACGTCCATTACAACTTGAGGGTTCTGTGGAAGAATGGGGTCTTGAAAAGACCAACCAAGCAAACATCGATGGTGTTGGACGCGTCTATCGTGCACAAGCATTCATTGAGAATCAACAAGAAGAGCGTTCACCGTACATCCTTCGCGGTGTTGATGATGGGTTTGCTGAGCATGGAGGCTTACCGCTCCATATCTGGGATTCCTCACTTGGGGATTCCTCGGATGAAGCATGGGCAATGATGCTTTCTCGGGGTGATGTTGTCTTTGTTGATGCTTCGTTTGGATTGGAATCTTCTCTGGATGGAACAAACGTTGGTGTCTTCTCCATCAAAGTAGGGGAAAACATCACCATCATCGATGCTCAGCAACCGAGCCATCGACGAGAAATGATGGTCGGAGGGATACTTGAGCAATCATCGTATTTGTTTTCAGCAGGGGTTTGGATGCCAGCCGAACCTGTCACTGAACAATACGACGGTTCACTAACACGAGTATACGTTTCCGTCTCTGAAGACAGCGAGGCATCGGACGGGTTTGATGCAAGCGAAGTACGATATTTTTCAGCAGCGGGAAAATCTGCTTCCGAACGTGAAGCCGCAACAGAACTTGCCGAACATCTCCGAATGGATTTGGAAAAAGAGGGTGTCGACGTTTCTTTGATCGCTGAGGATGTAGCGCTGATTCAAGCACTGGTACTCTCCATACTTGCACTCTTTGAAGGATACCTTGCAATTGGACTTATTATCGGCATCGCAGGGATTGGCGTTGTTACCTATCGTTCGGTATCCGAACGTAGAAAGCACATCGGTATGTTGCGAGCGCTCGGTTTCACAAAGGGCATGGTCATGCGTGTGCACTTGATCGAGATCGGATGGGTCTCCCTGCTCGGAATTTTGAATGGCATCGTTGTTGCATTGATGTTCCACGTTGGGCTTCATTCAGCAATTTGGGAGGAGGAAGGGGCTTCGCTCGTTCTGCCGTGGGCCACGGTTGCATGGGTGTTGATTGGGGGTGCAGCTTTGGTGTATCTTGCGACCTTCTCTCCAGTTCGGTCGGCATCCAAAATCGAGCCTTCTGAGGCCTTACGTTCTTCCAACTAGACTTGTGATGTGCTTTCAGTCCATTGTTTTAGCCGATTCCGATTTTTATATTCGTTTTCGATAATAATCACACCCATAGTATATATACGTCATTTTGCGTAGGGCGAGTTACCGCCCTTATTGGAGGATATGACATGAGAAAAATTACCCCTGTAATGCTCGTGCTGTTGTTGGTTGCTAGCCTAATGGCGAACATCGACACCACACAACTAGAAACAACCGAAGTAATTGAGGATGCTGGAGCCCGAAACGGTGCTGACGCAGAACTCGTTGCCATTACTTCACCGAAAGAAACCCAGTGCAACCCAGAGTGCCGTGACGAACTCTTCGTCGGTCAAGACACGACCTTCGAAGTCTTCATTCAGAACTCTGGCGACCAAGCCATTACCGAACTTGGTTACAAAGCAGCTGTTTGGATTGCTGACGGCAATGGAAACCCAATCATGCTTGCTAAGGACGCATCAGGAGCAGACATTGAGTTCGATAACCCTGACGTCATTTGTGACGATGTCAGCGTTTGCGACGATCAATCTCTCGCTGCAGGTGCTGTCTTCAAAGGCGGCAAGACTATGCTCCAATACGGTGGTGGCGATGCTACATGGACGCCAGCAGCTGGTATCTACGTCATTCAAATCGAGGTCTACTCCAACCAAGATGTTGACCCAGGAAACGATGTTCAACAAGTCTATGTTGAAGTCATTGATTACCTCGACATCGAAGTTGACATCGCATGGACCGATGGTTCCGTCGTTGCAACTGGCGAAGGCGTAAAGAACTTCGAAATCAGCGTTAAACTCAACGGTTCAACCGATTTCATCACCCACAACCTCTCGATGGAAATCGATGTTTCCGGTGATGTCTCAGCCGCAGAAGGTCCGAATGGATTCAACCTCAGGGACGCTACGCTCGGCTCCCTTGTTCACTCGGTGAACGTAGGAACCGATCAAGTCGTCATGGTTTACCAAAACGAAACCGACGTTACCGACAACATAACCGAGGTTCGAACCATCATGTCAAACGACGTCAACAACGGTGTTTGGACATACGCAGGTTCAGTGACTCCAGATTCAAGCAACACCGAAGCTGCTTACAGCGTCGATGTCTCCCTTGGCGGTTACTCGCTCTACGGGCAGTTTGAATCCTGCATCCGCACCAATACATCGACCATCACAAACCCTGATGGTAGCAACGAGACGGTGGAGGACGTGTACAGCGATTTCTGTGAAGAATCGTTCACGAAGGATGCCATCACCCGAAACAATGCTGATGAAATCACAGGAACACTCAGCACCTTCCACGATATCCGAATCTCAATGTTGACCGTCAACCAAGGATACAACAACGATGGAACAGGAATTGCAACCTTCACTGTTGGTGCAGGTGAGCCTGGTGATCTATCCGTCGGCACATCGTACATCGATGCCGCTGTCGAACACCGTGGTTCCACGTCAACCGAGTTGTACGAATGGAACGTTACGTTCACCGTCACGAACCTCGACACCAACGAAGTGACCACTGAAACAGTCAACTCTTGCCTACAAGGCGTTGAGCCATCCTACAACTACGCCAAACTTGGAACAGGGCCAGAGGCGTTTGACCAAGGACACGCATGCATGATGATTGAGTTCGACGTTGGAACCTACACCATCGAGGCCGACTTGATTATGGAAAGCAAGGTTACGGATCAAAAGCCAAGCAACAACCTCGTTTCCATGGAGAAGGAAGTTCGAAACAACCTCCCAGTAATCTCCTCGCTTGATCTCGTTACACAAGGGGATTTGTTCCTAGGAATGGAGAGCATGCTCGAGTTTGAAGTGTCTGTATTTGATGCAGATGACGTCACAGGCGAAGGACTGACCTACACTTGGGTTGGTGGCGCCTCAAGCACACCACTCGCAGGTTGCGGTGGAGTGGGTGGCGTTGCTCGAACGTGCACAACGCCAATCATTCAGGAGTTCGTCACGCTCTTCCCAGTCGATGTAACCGTAACAGATGCCCACGGTGGTTCCGTCACTGAAACAATCCAGGTCACAATTTGGAACGATGCAGTTGCAACAGACACCTCCGACAGTGGAATCACAATGGATTACTCACTGACATATTTCGACAAGGCTGACTTCACCATCGACATCTCTGACGGTAACGCCGACGACTGTGCAGGCATCGACTTGCCAGACCCGAACGGGGCATTGGGCGACCTCCTCAGCGGAAAGTACACGCCAATTGCAGTGATCGATTACGCTCCTGAGACCAACTATGGTGCAACAGACGTTCTCGCTCAGAGCATTGACTTGACCTTTGACTCTGCACTCGGTGCATCGTCGTTGTGGTATTCGACCAGCTGTAACAACCCTGCCTTGACGCAACTTCTTGCAGACGGAGCAACGAACAGTGAAGAAGACTCAACGAAGTCCGTTCTCTCAGCAGTTCTCTCCGGCGGTACACTACCTGCCGGACAGTTGATGTTGGTCGATGCTCCGCTTCAAGCGAAGGATCCGCCAAGCGCAGCTATTGGCAGCTTCAACGCTGCTCCAGGTGTCGGCGGAGACCTTGTCATGAACTGGGGACTCACTGGAACTCCTCTTGCTGGTGACAAGATTTCCATCAGCATCATGGGAACTGGCGTCGACTTCGAGGTCGATTTGGATCGAGGTACCTCCTCGTACACCTACAGTGGATCATCCACAACCCACGGAGAATCCTACGACATTGAGGTTGCCGTTTGCAACAACGACGGACTCTGCAGCACGCCAATCGGCACTGCTACCGTCGTGGCTGACAAGCAAGTCGACAACGCTGCAGCAACCGGTGTTTCCGTCACAGAAGCTGGCGACAAGTGGACGCTCACATGGAGCGCAACAGGAACAACCGATGACGTTGCATCTTGGAACGTCTGCTACAAGAATCGTGAAGCCTTCGATGCGGCAAACATGCCAACAACCTGTGTCAACACAGGAAGCGCTGATGTCTTGACTGCTGATGTTATGATGAGCACCGCTCCTGGCCAGTACACAGTGTACTTCGCAGTTGTGCCTGTTGATGCCCTCGGAAACACAGGAACAGCATCATCCTCTGGAGATGCTGGTGCTGACGCTGCCTTCTTCAAGGCAAACGAAGGTGGGGATATCGTTGATGACAACACCGACGGTGACGATACTTCGAGCGGTGAGCTCCCAGGCTGGACTTGGGGTGCCATCGGCGGTGTCGTCGTTGTAGCCTTTATCGCTGGAGCCTTTATCCTCTCACGAGGCGGTGGCGACGGCGAAGATAAGGACTGGGACTACTGATCTCAGACAAACGACCCACAAGTCGTAATCTGTGTGCATGAGCGCACAGAATCCGCCAGGGAGGGCGTTCAGGCGCCCTCTCTGGCCTTTTTTTATTTTCATTTTCAGAACCGATATGAACATCGAGATCGAATTCAATTGATTATCGAGAATCTCGAATAAAAATAAATGTTCATTTTACAAATTGTTTGTACCATTGAGATAAAAAAAATGCTCGCAGTATAACGTTTCATTTGCTCGATGAAATTTGAAATTCAAACAATTTGCACCCCAACGCCTATAAGTGGCGGAGAACGTGGTTGCACTTGCATACAGTCCGTATGGGGTGAATGACTATGTTGGGAAACAAGAATAAGAAAACGAAAACCGCAATGGGTGGAATCGGAATTGCCGTTCTACTATGTGCTTTGATGGCCTTCATGCCAATGACAAGCCTAGTGGACAACACCGCAACCGAAACTGTCAGCAATGCAGAGATCGTCTCAGAAGTTGACGATTTCTTCAAGTTGCCAGCCACCATCGAACAAACAACCTATGAGTATGATGCCGCTCAGGAACTCCTGGGCATGAGGCAGGCGAACACAAAGGGATTCCTCACTGAGGATGGCAAGATTGCACAGCTCACAAGCGATGAGCCAATGCACTACCTTGCTGACAGTGGGGCCTTTGAGGACATCAACCTCAACATCATGGCAACACCTGAAGGGTGGGAAGTGAAAGAGAACGTCTTCACAACCACATTCGGTGCTGAAGTTGCCAGTGGTGTGAGCATCCAACCAAACCAATTCGTCGATCCAATCGTCACTGGTTTGAACCCAATGCTCGTTACCATCGATATCACAGGAACCGCACCAATGCCTTACCATGCTGAACCAGCAATGGGCGACGTTGAAGTCGGTGGAAACGTGATTCGTTACCCACTCGCAGAAGGCTTTGCTCTTGACTACTCTGTCGACACGACACAAGTCAAGCAAAACCTCCTCATCCAAGAACGCCCAGTTCTCGATGAAATCGCAGCATACTTCGGTATGACAGAGACCATCCGTCTCCCAATGGGCTACGGCCTGTTCATGGACGGCGTTGCTCTCGGAGAAGAAATCACGACAACGCAAGGCGAACTTGAAATCCGCAGCCTCGAATCTGGCGAACTATTGGCCACCATCCCTGAGCCAGTCGTCATGGAAGAGATGTCAACTGAGCCTTACATCGGGACCTACTTCGTGCAAGTATACGGTCCTATGGTTCTCTTGACGACTGCTGTTGAATCGGACTGGTTGATGTCTGAAGACCGAGCTTTCCCGCTCGCACTCGACCCAACCATCAAGGTCACCAGCGGTAACCGTGGATACTGTTACATCTACTGGGGATACTGTTACAACAGTACGTACTCCTACCTCTACCGTTACTACGGATCTTACTACTACATCCCTTGGCACAAGTACACGTTTACATCTTCGTCTGCTCTACCAAGCGGTGCTACCGTTGAAGAAGTCAACTGGAAGCAATACGTAAGTTACGGATATGGAAGCTCCTCCTCGACCAGCATCACTGCTGCAGTTCTCGAGGCTTGTGGAACTGACGCTCGATACAACTACGGTATCTCTTCCGCCTCCTGTTCAGGTGCTATCTCTGCAAGCTTGTTGTCTGGGTCAAACTCCAACACCAACGAGCGCAAGTTGATTTCCTCTATCGGAAACTCTGCAGCAGCAGGTACCTATTCCCAAGGAACTGGATGGAAGACAGCAGAAATCTGTGACAACAACAATGCAGCAGGTACTGCATGTTCCTCGTCAACAGGTTCGCACAACTACATCTTGAACGCACAAACAAACTCGGGTACCGTTGGTATGGGTGCTCGAATGACCTCAAGCGTTTACATTTACACCTACGCATACAACAGCGGTGGCTCAAACAGCTACCTCGAAGTCATCTACTCCGGTGGTTCTGACACGGATGCCCCAACCTCCAGTCACGTAGCCTACTCCGGTTTGACTTCATACATCGAAGGTGAGCGAACATTCTTCACCAAGTTGACCGATCTCTCTGGTATCGACACAACTTCGACCAACGGTGTCAAGTTCTTCTACAGCATTAACAACGGCACCTGGACATCCGTAAGTGCTACAACAATCCAGTCCTGCGCATCAACCGCTACGGACTGCCGATTCAAGGCTACCACGCCTGACATCAGCGCTGGCGATTACGTCGAGTACTACTGGAAGTTCCAGGACTTGAACCAAGGAAGCAACGGTGCTAACGTCGGATACGACCCTGTACCGCCTGCATCTGCGTCGAGCAACCCAACTACATGGGTTGAGAGCAACGCAAACTGGTTCTTCGTTGACGATGTTGTCAACGCAGGAACAGCCAAGAAGTTCACTGTCCTACAGACAGATGTCCACTCCGGAAGCTATTACAACCCACAAGGTTACCACGACCGACAAATGACGTACTTCGATCACAGCGACGAGTACCTCTTTGAGTGGGACGTATCCAACTGTGGAACAGGTAGTTACTCCTGTTTCTACTCGTCTTCCTACTACTTCTACTCCCAGTGGAAGATGCAGTGGACAACAAGCCCAAGCAGTGGATACAACGGCTACGGTGGAACTCGATCAGGTATGATGGAGATGCACCAAAGTGACGGTGGTTTCCTTGCAATCAGTGCAAAGAACGGACCTCAGATGAACCTCATCTACCACTACGATTCCTCCGACAACGCTTGGGGAATGGTTGGTGTTGGTGACTCGACACCTGAAATCGAAACCGGCAAGCTCGCTGGTGGTAGCAGTGCTTCAACCGTTAGTACCTATGGTTACACCAAGGCGTACAACATTCCGCTATCTGGTCTCGACATCACCGGAACCTTCGGTAAGTTCGACTGGAATGGAACCTACAGCACTTCCAAGGCCAACTGGCTCTGTGCTGGTACCAACGGTTTCTACTACTTCTACCGTTCAACATCCACCAACGCACGATGTTCCTCTGGATACTACTATGCATACTCCTCCTCCTACCGATGGAGTGGATTTGCACTTAGCGCTGGATACTACGGACGCATGGCATCCTCTGGTTCAACCACCTACAAGGTAGGAAACGTTGCACCAACACCAGATACCATGGCTCCTGATATGGATCACGGTGTCATGCGAGACTCGCACAGCAAGTCCCGTACGTTCACCTATACCATCTCTGATGCGGGTGACCCACCAGCAGGATTGAACGTCAACAATACGATTGGCGAAGGTCCAACACTCTACTACAGCATCAACAATGGAACCTACAGTTCCATGAAGCTCAACCCTGTTGGTAAGCAACGCAGTGAGTGTGCCGATGCTGAGTGTGACTGGTCTGCTGAAATCACCACGCTCGAGCGTGGCGATTACGTCTCCTACTACGCTACTGCGGTCGATACGTCCACAGTTGCTAGCGGTGTAAACACCAAGACGACCTCGACCAACTCCTTCGAAGTTGGTGACCCGAACATGATGCTCATCGTTGAGTGGCGAGACATGGGGTACAACACACAATACTTGTGTGACTACCAAGTTATCTTCTATGACGTTACAAACGAAATTGAGTTCAAGTACGACTCGTCCTGTAACGCATACTACGATTACGCAACTGTTGGTTACATGGATCACACACGAACCCGTGGTGACACCATGCGAAACCCAGGTGGCGGATACATGGCTGGTGCTAACCCGCACACAGCAAACTTCCGTATCTCCACTGACGGTACAGACCACGGATACGAGACCTTCTCAACAGGAATCAAGTCCGTTACCAACGCTGCAGAAGTCATTTCTGGAACCTCCAACGGTCGTCCAACAGGATACTACTGTGCATACAGCTACTACTGGAACCAATACAAGACCGGATGTAACGCAAACATCGATTTGCCATCCGGCTTCAAGTTTGACTACTTCCAGAAGTCCTTTGACGGTGATGACAGCAACGATCGACTCCGTATCGGTCGTCTCGGTTACCTCTACATGATCGACAGTGGTTCCACTGCTCTCGAGCGAGGTATCACCACATGGGGTACCAACATGCCATCTCTACCATACTCGAGCAACTCCGCTGCTCGACCTGGTACGATTGCACCATGGTGGAGCTACTACGGAAGTTACTACTGTTACGACAACTCGAACGCTGACTGTGGTGTCTACGTCCGTGCAATGCCATTCGAAGGTAAGGGTACTGACATTGACAGCGATCTCGACTGTTCCAACAACAACATCGAATGTATTTGGGACAACGAAGGTTCGCCATACCGAATCAGCCCGAACAGTGACTTCCTGTCCATCAGCGGTGGAGATTTGACCATTGAGCCTGGAACCGTCATTCAAGTCGCTTCTGGCAAGGGTATCTCCGTTGATGGTGCATGTGACTCCGTCACTGTAACCGGTAACGCAACACACAAGGTCCTCTTTGAGGGTCAGAGCGGTGCTGAGTGGAAGGGTCTCTCCTTCACTGACGACTGTACAACCACAGGTGGTACAGATGACCGTCACGTCTTCAGCTACGTTGACTTCAACAACACAAGCACAGCAGCGATCTCCGCTGGTTCTCGCCATGGAGACTACAACGCTTACTGTGCTGACAGCTCTGGCGGTTCCCGACCATGTTACTCCAACAGCAACGTCGGAAACTTCACCTTCAGCCACGTTACCTTTACCAACGTCGAGACAGCAATCCGTCACGGTAGCGGTCAAGGAACTGGTTTCACGATGAACAACTTCGCCATCACTGGCGCAGACAAGGCTTGTATCAACCTCCCATCGAGTGCAGATGCAATGATCTTCGAAGGAACCATGACCAACTGTAACACAGATGGTGAATCATGGGGCGGTGCAATTGTCAACTACCCAGGTTCAACCGGTGGAATGCTCCACGTCGAGAACGTGACCATCGAGAACGCATACGTCAACTTGATTGACACCGATCTCCAACACGTCACTGTTTCAAACGTCAGTGCAACCATCACATCTGGATCGACACAAACCGGTACCGTTCTCACTTCGGACTTCGGTGTCGCAAGTGAAGTCAAGTTGTACAACTTCGATGCTCCTGATTACTCCGATGCATCCATCAACGCACTCAGTGTCATCAACATGACCGAGGTTGACTGGGGAACTGCTGACTTGACCATCGCTCCAGGTGGCTCTTCCAGCACGGCAAACGGACCATCCGGTGACAACGCCATCATGGACGATGTAACCGCAGGTGACATGCTCATCTACCGAATGCAACCTTCCATCATGAACGACGTTACTGCAGGTCATATCGACTTCTCCGGAAACGCGATTACCACTGACGCCATGATCGTCACCAACCTCGACTCCGGTCGATTTGGTGTCGCAGGCTGTGGATGGATTATCGATGTCACGACGATCGATTCTGACCGTGTTTACAGCAGTTGTTCGAGCAGCGCTGCTCCAAACAACATGATCTTCGACAGTGGTACGCTTACGCACACGTCGAGCACCGATCACGCTGTTTACGCACGAAACTCCAAGATGACGCTCGGTAACATCGCCATCACCAGTTCCAACGCTGGAAACGGTGTCTACCTTGCGTACGGAAGCTCCAACGCTGACATCCGTCTGATTGAAGTTGACCAGAACACCAACGATTGTGCAGATTCCTCCGGTTCAACCGGAGACTGTGATGTTTACACATCCAGTTCCGCAGTTGTCTACTACGGTGGACTTGCTGAACTTGCAACCTTCCGTGTTGAAAACCTCGGTGGTTCACAAGGAATCACCAACGTCTACAAGAGCGGTCACGTTGTCAGTGCAAGTGTCGTTAACAGCGCAGGTTCCGAACTTTTCGAAGTTGGATCCCACGTCACTGATGCTAACGGTGAGGCCGATGTTTGGGTCATCACTGGAGACAGCAACGGTAACTCGTACTCCGACCACAACCTCCGTGCATTCGGACCAGCTGGTCAGAACGAGACCCTCACAACAGACACATGGTACGTTAGCGACCTCAGCAGCGGATACACCATTGGAACGGCGTACGAACTCCAATTGTTCCCTGCTCCTGTCGACTTCAACGGTACCAACATGGACTGTTCCTGGTTGGCTGCTTGGACTGATGCTGACACAGGTGCCGGTCTTCCAACAAACGGAACAACATCATCTGGTGCGACCATCTACGAGTTTGACGGAACACCGATGACGCTCAGTGAAGATCTCAACCTCAACGGTTGTGAGGTTCGCTTGCTCGGTGCTACCCTCCAAGTCAAGTCGACAGCTACGAACTCCCCAGTTCTTACGCTCTCGAACGGCGGTATGCTCGTTGTTGGTGAATCCAGCACAGCAAAGGGTACTGTCAAGGCAACATCTTCCACCTACCCATTGACCATCGACATCCAAGATGGAACACTCAACGTTGACGGTGGAATTGTTCGCGACCTTGCACAAGATTCCTCGACGGGAGCTGCGCTCTACGTTGGTGACGGTGCAACACTCGTCATGGGCAACTCTGGAACAATCTACGGTGCAAGCGCATCCTCGGATGACATGGCAACCGTCAAGATTGACGGTGGTTCTGCAACCATCGACTCCTCGAGCATCATCAACACTGGTAACACTGGAACCGCTCTTTGGGTTGAGCAAGCGAGTGGATCGTACAGCAACATTGCTGTTTCCAACGCTGCAGTAGGTATCCAATCCTACAACGGTGCTCCACAAATTGATGGATTTACCTCAACCGACAACACGGTTGGTGTCGACATCTACGGTGGAATGAGTCTACCAACCATTTACCGTTCGACTTCCCTCTCGGGTAAGTCAACTGGATGGCACACCTATGCAATCGATCTCTCCGCCTTCCTTGGCTCCGGAGATTACTTGCAGGTCGGTGCGAACTCCATCTACGGTGGTGGAAACGCTCACCCAACCTACAACTGGGCATCGAGCAAGTACTACATGATGACCGACCGATGGAACATTGAGATTACCTACGATGACGGCAGTGGAGAAGTTTCTGAAAACGTCACCACGCCAGACAAGATGGGTTACTACCCATGGGGATCCAGCGATCCGAAGTCCGGCAACGGTGCAGCTACCTACGCTGGTGGTGAAGGTGGTGTCGCTTCATGGCATTGCAACTACTACGGATACACGTGGGGACCAGGATACACAGGATCCTTTGACGGATACATGTACTACATCCACTACTTCTGGCCTCAAGGACCTCAATCCTACCCTGGATACCCTGGTTACTATTACTACCCGAACCAGTTCGGATTCCGATGGAGCGAAATTGACGCTGATACAAGCCCATCCTACGGTTCATACCCATACCACTACTGGGGATTCTACTACAACTCCTACCACGGTGGTCAGGGTGTCTACAAGCCTCCTGAAGGCTACAACGGATACGGTGGATACTACAACGTCTGTGTTGATTACGCTTACAGCTACTACATGTCACCTGGAGAAGGCGCTCGAATGACCTTCCCGATCGTTGACATCTCGGATTCATCGATCTCTTCAGTCAAGATGTACGTCGATGTACTCCACAACCGTGCTGACAACTACCAAGACCGACTTGACTTCGTTGCCCGTGTTGGTAACGACCCAAGTTCGCTTGGCGACTACCTCCGTGACAGTGGTACCGCTTCTTTCGAGAACGGACAAATCACTGGAGCTGACACAGGTATCGCTATCGGTGGCAACTTTGCATCTGCAAACATCGACGGTGTTGACATCACCAACCCAACAGATGCTGGTGTTGAAATCACTGGAGTCGTTGCTGCATCCGCAAACAACATCGCTGTTGACGGCGGTGACTACGGAATGCTCGTCAGTTCCTCTGGTTCCGGCCAAATGGACATGACCAACATCGACTTTGATGGCCAAAACAACGCTGGTATCTACTACGTCAAGGACTTCGGAGGCGAACTCTCTGGAACCATCGCGAACAGCGCTGGCGCTGCATACCAATACGGATCTCAAACCGTAAAGGATGTCACGATGGATGGAGTAACAGTATCAGGCAACAACGTTGGTATAGAAACAGCTGGTTCAGGTGACATCACCATCAGTGATTCGACGTTTGCTAATACTGCAAACGACATCAAGATTACAGGTTCAAGCGAGGTTTCCTTCATCGAAGGAACCATCGACACCTCGAAGGTTGATGTCACTGGAACTGGTGGATTTGAGCGAATGCGTGAACTCACCATGACGCTCCAAGCAGACACCAACCCAGTCGCTAACACGAACGTCGTTCTGATGAATGCGGACAAGCAAATCACAGGAACCGGTACGACCGATACAAATGGTGAAGCGCTCGGAATCCAATTCCGAACCATTCGCATTGACGCAACAGGTACGACAAACGACGATCTCGCTGGATACGAAGCGGTCACAGTTGCTAAGATCGCCTACTCGACAGGCAGCAGTGGAAACACTGGTGACTTCCGATATGCATTCGAAAGTCTCTCCTTGAACGATGCCAGTGGCAACACAGGAACCATCGATCTCACAGACCGAATCGAAGCACGTGTGTGTTACACATACACAAGCACTGCATACAACGTCGTACAACGATGTTCAGGAAGCAACTACCTCGGAACTGGTTCATCACGAACCATGTCCGATGGTGATGGTGGAACCTACAAGGAATATGGTTACTACGGTGCTACTGATGAAGACATGTCTGGTAAGGTCATCATGATGGACTCGCCGTTCATGTACTTCGACAACAACGAAGAGCACAACTGGAACAACACCTTGGTTCTCATCACGGCTTCTTACACGCAAATCGATACGCAGCGCTGGTACGCACAATCTGGTACCGATGCTCCTGAGTTGTATCTCCACAACTCGGAGATCTATGGTATCGCTACCAACCCGAACACTGGTCAACAAACCGGTGTCGAGATTGGTTACCTCTACCAGGCAATGGACATCTCGATTAAGGACTCAACACTGAACCCAGTCGCTTCGATTACGAGCGGTATGGCCTACAAGTCCAGTTGGAACAACAACGACCACCGGTCGGAGTTCCTGCGCATCGAGAACTCGACGATTACGCACTTCAAGGGCTACACCCCATTGAATAACGCGATTCAGTATTCAGACATTTGTACCGTCATTACGGGAACCGATGGCTCCTACATCAAGGACAACACGTACAACAACTGTGGGACGTCGATTTACATGGTGCGCAGTCCATACTCATACACGCACAACGCCAATGAGTACGGAGCTGACAATCTCACCATCGAAGGAAACGAATTCATCAATGGCGGTGAAATCGGTGATGTTTGGGCAGGTACCACTGGATATACTGACGATCTTATCATCAGGAACAACTGGTTCAACAGTACCTCTTCTGAGGAAGGTGTCCAGATGTACAACGGTCAGAACAAGCGTGCCACAATTGAAGGCAACTACTTCAACGGCCCGCAAACTGCGATTCAGTTGGTTGGTATCCAAGATTACACCGTTGACAACAACGAAATCATTGGAACCGCAGAAGCCGGAGAAGCTGGAATCGAAACAAATGCAGGATACGGTACCATCTCCAACAACTCGTTGTTGGATGCTGATGGCGGTATCTACATGGAAGATGCAACGAGCCCACCAGCTCCAAGCACCTCTTTGTGTACGATTGCTTCGAACTCCTACAGCATACAAAGCAGTTGTACCTTCACTGTCCCATCCGGAGTAACGATCTTCGTCGATCTTGAATCCGACAGTTGGGGTGGTGAAATCGGACTTGAAATCACCAAGCCTGATGGTACAACAGATTCCTGGGCTGCTGGTACGTTCTCCTCGAACACGATGTACAGCCGCTGGACATCCTACAGTGTTGCTGGACAGTACACGCTCAAGGTCACGGACACTTGGGGAGACGGTGGTGCAAACATCGCTGTCTATTACGGTTCAAGCACTGGTGGATACACCGGACCGAACGTCGAGAACAACTCCATCGGAATCAGTCCTGGACGAACCGCACCGAATGCTGTTGGATTCGACTTCAACGACTGTGACAAGGTAACCATCCAAAGTAAGGACAACACTGTCACCGTCGGTGACAACGCAATGGTCCTCGATGGCTGTGACGTTTCTGATGTTGATTCATCCTTTGTCGGAACAGGCACTGCATCCACTGTTGGTATCTCATCCGTGAACTCGGGTGACGATGTCGAACTCGACGGAACTTCCGTCGCTGGATATGCTTACGGTATCGAAATTGAGTCTGCTACACTCACCATGTACGGTGACGCATCCATTGCTGGATCCACCGCTGGTGTCTATGCTGACGACGCAACAGTCACCGCAATTGGTGCATCTGTTGACGGTGGAAGCACTGGTACTGGTCTCTACATGGTCGATGGTGACTACTCGTGGATTTACCCACTCGACGCTGCAGGAGCCGTTGGTGTCTATGCAGAGAACACTGAGTTCCGATGGGACGGCGGTGTTTCGACTGCCACCACCGCTCTCCACGCTGTTGAGTCGGTCGGTTCCGTTGAGAACCTCACTTGGTCTGCCGCAACAACGCAAATCAACGCAGGCTCGAACGCCTATGTTACCAGCATTGGTAACACGCTCGACGCCCAGAAGATCAGCATCGTTGCATCCGCAACCATCGATGAAGCCAACCTCTTCAGCCTCGATGCTACACACCTCCAAGGTGCTGCATCCGCTGTTGGTATGACCTTGGTTTCCACAGACGGTACACGAGCTGCATACGTCTCGCCATCCTTCCAGCCTGATATCATGGCTGTTGACGGTGATGACTCGGATTGGATTGGCAACACGCCATTGAACCCATCCGACGATGCAATGCCAGGTATGGTCTCTGGTGATGGAACCAACGACTTCTACGTCACCTACAGTGAAGGTGATGCACTCTACATCGGTATGACTGGTGAAGACCTCACCAACAACGACCTCTTGATTTACCTCGATGTCGTTGCTGGCGGTTCCAACACGGGTTACAACCTCAACGGTGCTCACACACTACCGGTTCAAGCAGATTACCTCTTCTGGGCAACCAGCGATTCCAACATGGATCTCTACTCCAATGGATTCCTTGGTTGGGGAGCAAGCTCCTTGTCCTCCGATGCTGTTGACGCTGATTTGGGAACAACGACTGCTGGTTTCTTCGAAATCGCTATCCCATTCAGCCGAATTGGTGGAACACCTGATGCAGTGAACATTGTTGCTATCGTCCAAGACGGTTCAGCCAACATCCAAACTGTTCACCCTACTCAGACCGTCTCCACAGGTGTTCAGACACTTGGTGAGTACATCTCCGTTGAGACAACTCACGACGATCTTGAAACTGGAAGCATCAGCGATGAAGTTCTTGTCTACCGTACCTACAAGGGTACCACTACCGCAGGACCTGCAAAGGACTACGATGTGATGATCAAGACCAAGGCTGACTGTGCATACGACTGGGCTACTGTTGACGCTGTTTCGATGGCAACCAACCAAGAGCTCACCGTTGATATCAAGCGTGCATGTCCTGAAATCCAGGCTGCTCTCGCTGATGACGCAGTTGATGAGGACAGTGGTGCTTACACCTTCTCCTTGACCAACCTTGCAGATGACGTCCAAGACGACGAGGCAACTCTCACCTGGACTGTCACTGAGGGAACAACCGTTGCTCACAGCAACGTCTTGGTCGACTGGGACAAGAACGGTCACACCGTTACCATCACGCCTCTTGATGACCAGTTCGGTACTGTTGAGTTCGAGTTCATTGTTACGGACAGCCACGGCTTGACCGACACAAAGAACATGACATTGACGGTCAACAACATCAACGACAAGCCAACAATCTGTAACTTTGAGCGTGCAGATTGTATGCCAGTCTTTGTTGACGACGGATCTTACACGAACATCGTTCCTGAAGGATTCGGCAGTGTTACCAAGTTCCTTGGTGATATCTCCAATGCAAGCAAGTCGTACATCCGTGACATGGACAACGAGCAGAGCCCTGTTCGCCAAGTCTACACTTGGGGTGCATCCGTACCAAATGACTGTGTTGCATTCGGTGTCAGCGTTACTGCAAACTCGTTGACCATCACAGAGAACACCGCTAACGAACTTGGTGGTACCTGTACGGTTACACTCACCCTCGCTGATGATGGTGCAGAAAACCAAGATGCAGACCCGCTCACCGTTGACTTCTCTGTCAGCCCAGTGAACGATGCTCCGGTCGTCCTCGACTGGGATGTTACCTCTGGCGCAGTTGTTACTGCAGACAATGGATCGACTCCAGTTGCACCATGGTCTATCAGCCTCATGGAAGATGATACCAACCTCGACAACTTGACCTACGACCTGTCTGCAGTCAAGTACGACGTTGACCACAATGCTGCTGACTTGACCTGGACTGTTGAATCAACCGACCAGTGTACGTACCAGAACTACTTCAGCACTGAAATTGTTGGAGACGATCTTGTGTTCACACTTGTTCCTGATGCAACAACCAATGCAAACGCTTGGGAAATCGACTACTTGAACAACAACGGTATCCACCAAATCCCACCGAGCACAGGTGACTTCTGTTACATCCGTCTCGTCTTGAAGGATACTGCTACAGCACCGAACTACGTACCAAACTACGACCCATCTGTCATGCCGATTGCGAACTACCAACAAGGTGTTGCAACGCAAGAGATTGGTGTCCGTGTTGAGAACGTTCGAGAACTCGTCGCAGATTACTACTTCGATGACGTCACCGGATTCGACTTCCAAGGCATTAACAACGTTCTCACAGGTACCTACGTACCTGTTGAGGTCAACGTTGGTGCTGGTGGTGACCAAGGACCGTACACCTACGATCACATGTTGGCTGTAACCTTCCACACCAGTGGAGGTCACGGTGAAGCTGAGAACGTCATGTACGTCACACCTCCAGAATGGGGCGAGACCATCACAATCAGTGAGTATGTCTACATTGTCGACAACGGCAACGGTGACACACCATACATTTGGGTTGAGATGGATGTCCTCACCTGTCTTGACGCAGAGTGTGACATGTCGAAGTCTCCAGCACAGCGGTTCCAGACCGACGATCCAACATCCCACATCAACTATGGTGGCGGTGTTGTTGGTGACCAATGGTCCAAGCCTGGTGCATACGGTGACGATGGATTGAAGGAGTCGCAACGCCGACCACTTCTCCAAGACAGTGACTGGTGTAACAACGTCATGTTCTCCAACGCATCTGCTGTTGGTAGTGACGCTGGAATCCCAACAACATGTAACCATGCGAACAAGCCATCTGAGGACTTCCTCAGCAGTGGTGACAAGTTGCCATCCGTTGTACAACTGGGTGGCGGTGTTGGATCCGTTCCATCGTTCGCACCAAGCATCGTCGTCGTAGCCCTTGCTGGCTTCTTCGTCACTGCTCTTGCAATGGCAAGCCGCCGTGAAGAAGAAGACGAGGAAGAAGAAGACTCCCGACGCATCGTCGAGGACGAGATGGCTGTCAGCCCAGTTATCGCTACCATTCTCATGGTCGCTATCACTGTCGTCCTTTCTGGTGTCATCTATGTCTGGGCTTCTTCTCTTGCTGAGACTGGTAAGTTGGGTGTTCCTCGAGTCACCTTCGACATTGAGAACAAGGAACTTGGTACCGCAGACGGATACTGGGCAATCACAGTTGATCAAACCGAAGCTGAGTTGGCAACAGGGGCTGTTACTGTAACAGTTCTCTACACTGGCTCGGATGGTGTTCGAACCTCATACGCAACATTGCTCTCAAACACAAGCAACGTCTATGGATTTGATCCATCGAACAGCGATGCGTTTGTGACATTTGTTGACAAGGTCAACAACGAAGGTTCCTTCAAGGAATCCACCTTCGGAATTGGAGACCAAATCTTCGTACGAACTCACGCTCCTGATGGTCAGGCACTTACGGATGCAACAATCCGTATCACCTACCAACCAGGACCAGGTGAAGGATCCGTCATCAAGACGTACCAAGACCTTGAGTTCAACAAGATCGTCTGAAGTTCAGGAACGACTGAGAACAGTTGATGGGCCGGTGGCCTCACCGCCACCGGCCCAATCTTCTGGTGCATAAGCGAATGCTTTCAAGCAGAGACCACTAGGCCTGAACATGAACAGCGTTTGTCGATGTGTTGTCTTCGACTGCGATGGAGTCCTCGTGGATTCTGTCAGCTCGTGGAAAACACTGCATGATGGATTTGGTACGGATAACAGCAAGAATCTCTCTCGATTCATTGCTGGGGAACTCACTGATGTGGAGTTCATGCGTTCCGATATTGCCATGTGGAAGGAGATTCAAGATCCAATCCACAAGGACGAGCTTTTCAGGATGTATTCGGGTGTTGCTCTGATGAAGGGTGCACGAGAAACCGTGCAGAATTTGCAAGATGCTGGTGTTTACGTAGCGATTGTCAGTGCTGGTGTCGACTTGTTCGTGAGTAGCATTGCAGCAATGCTCAAAGTGGACGATTGGATTGCGAATGGGTTCGAATTTGATGAGGAAGGCTTTCTCTCAGATGAGGGCATATGTCGCCTTCATGCAAGTGGAAAAGGCGATGTAATCAATCGATTGATGGAGATGCATGGCTTCAAGCCGGAAGAGGTTGTTTCTGTAGGTGATTCCGAAATGGATCTTTCAATGATGGTTCCTGGGAGCGGATTTATTGGTTTCAACCCAAGTCGTGAGTCCTCACTGAATGCTTTCTCGAAGGCAGGCGTGCCAATCGTGACAGAAAAGAATCTTTCAATGATTCTTGAGCATATCCAACTCCCTTCAAGCAAAGGGAATTGATGTCGATTTGTGCGATTGTAGATTCACAATCGTAAGCATACATGGTTTAGGTTGGAATCCGAGCATCTTCTGGTAGGACGTCTGATCCTGCCAAGTCGACGAACAGACAAGTGTTGTTCCTCTGAAATCCAAGCAAGCGTGTCCATGCACATGTCCAGTAACAAAAATGTCCGGTACCTCTCGAATAACCAGGCCATCTTCAAGTTCTGGAGATAATGGTGTTTTACCCCCCCATTGTGGGGCTAAATGTCTGCGTCTTAGCATCTGTCGCATGGCCTCAACAGGCTCTGAATAGGTCACTGTTCGTAAACCAGCAACGAAATCGTCAATTGACTTTCCATGGTAAGACAATAGCCTCACATCATGCAAGGAGAAATCACAAGGGTTGCCAACAAACGTTGTCTTGTTGTAATCTTGTTGAATGTCTTTCTCAAATGTTGGTTGCGGTTCTGCAGGGCGAACCGCATCATGATTGCCCGGGAGCATCACACACTCTACCCAATCAGGTAAGAGCTCCAACAATCTCGCAAATTCACTGTATTGGCCAAACAAATCAGGTATGGCTAATTCCTTGTCCTGCCCTGGATAAATACCCACGCCATCAACACAATCGCCGCTCAAAATTAGATATTTTATGGTCTTTGCAAGAGGATCGGTGTGGAACCATCGGACCATCTTGTGCCATTGTGCTTCAAGGAATGTCTTCGAACCAACGTGGATATCCGATAAGAACGCAACACTCACTCCGATTTCAGCACTTTTCTTTTCGTGTCGATCTTTCATTGGGAAAAACAAATCATCCACATAGAAGATGTCACCTGTTTGTGAAAACGATCCACTGACACCAAGCACGTCATCAGGCATCAAACCTGCCTCGACGACTTGTTCATGCAACCGGTCACGATCATCTCCTTGTCGGATGGTCAACAAACAGTTCATTTCTCCAGTTTCATCCTCCAGACCGAACATGAGATGTCCATTTTTTGTGTGCCTCGGATCATTGACAAGCCCTATGGCGACAGCGAGGTTTTCGTATCCCTGATATCGACGATATTCGGTATTTAATCGTCCAATTTCTTGTGGCTTCCTTGGAAGTCGTGAATTCTTTACAATCATCTTTCTGATGCTGTCCAAACGGTCGTTGAAACACGCCTGTATGTGACCCATTTTCCCTTCTGTCGTGCTGTTTCCTGTGATGTCATAATGAATGAAGATATCATTGTCAACGTCTGTTGCTATACCCGAGAAGTCCTTTTCATTCCAATCAGGCAAATTGTTCCGATATTGGATTTGAACTGGTTCAGGTTCCTTGATTGGGGCAATTGTTCTTCCAATGGGCGTGGTTTTGGAATCAAGTTCTACTGCTTGCTTTGGAGTAACTGCTCCAATCATTTTTTCAAGAACTTCAATTGATAGCATTCCTCGTTGAAAGCCCACGTTCGGTGCCTGGTTCAGCACGTGAAGAGGATCATCGAGTGAGAGTAACTTCTCTTTGACGCCCGTGGTTACAAGAATTCCGCGTTTCATTAATTCCTGCGAAATCAACCCCCATTCCGCAGTCATGAATACCAATGGGAGGCGACCCTCCAAAAGGCTTCATGTTGATTCGTTTGCTGAATCATCAGACCATTCAACATCAGTTCCAAGATTTGTTTCAGAATTTGTGCCGGCTTTATCCGACCATGATTGTGATTGCCATTCTGCGGATTCGGCGGCGGCCGCTGCACGTTGATTTCTGGCAATTTCTTCAAGCGCTTTGATTCTCGCTTGCTCTTCTCGTTGTTTGATTTCATCTTGGAGATTTTGTTCAGCTTTTTCCATTGCCTGATCCCAATGTCGAATGGCAGTGAGGAGAGCGAAGTGGACAAATCCTTCTTTGTTTTCTTGACGACTCCCTCCAATTTGTGTCGCTTCTGAAATCGCCCATGAGCGGGATGCGATTCCAACATAGACGTAACCGACTTTTTTGTTCGTTCCATCATTGCTTGGTCCAGCAATACCTGTAATTGAAATTGCAATATCTGCATTGGCTCGGGCACGGGCTCCTTGTGCCATTTGTATGGCGACTTCAGCAGAGACTGCACCTCGCTTTTCGAGCGTCTTCGGATCAACATTGAGTTCTCGAATTTTCGCATCATAGGAGTACGTGACCCAAGACTGATTGAACCACTTGCTCGCACCGGCAATATCCGTGAGGGTACTTGCCAATAGTCCACCTGTACAGGACTCAGCGATGGTAATGGTGTAACCATCCTTGAGACGGCGAACCAATCGGGCCGCAGCGGCTTGAGCCTCTTCGTCCATTGTTCATCCGTGATGATGCATCCGTTTTGAGGTTATTGCATTGCCAAGCGTTTCAAATACGTCACCAACGACGGAGGGTTGGGTCTGTGGTCTAGGGGTTTATGACGTCGCCCTTACAAGGCGAAGATCGAGGGTTCAATTCCCTCCGGACCCATTACCATAGATGATCCTCGAATGATGCTTCATCGCTTGAAATAACCTTGGTAATTCCACTTTTCAGTCGAATTTCTTCTGCATTTTCCGAACTTGATACGAGGAGCAAATGAACTGCTCGTTGCCACAATCCTTCCTCTGGAGGTGACTTTCGATGGTCAACAGCGACCAACACACCATCCAATTCTGCGAACATGAGTGCTGAGAGGGCATTCTTGATGTCATCTTGTTCAAGAAGAATCCACCGAGCACCTTTCATCTCTTCTCGGGTGTCTGAACCGAGTTCCGAAAAGTGTACGATTTTCATGTCTTACACCATTTTGTAACGAAGCAAAGCTACCACGCCGCCTAAGCCCATGAGTTGTTCTCCAGCGTCGTGTTCTGTTGAACACTGAACAAGGTTCCCTCCAATGTCGTCCAACCCACGTATCCAATTGCTGAGTAACATACCATCAATCTCTGTCTGGTCATCACGAAGTAGGTCAATGGCAACAAGCAACGTTTCGATAGCCCCCTCTTCCATTGCTCGAATGAGATCGTTCTTACCGTATGCAATCGCCCCGTTTGAGTTGATACGAGACCAAACTTGTTCGAGCAATTGCATTTCTTTGTGAATGGCATGATCCTCAAGAAATTCGTTCGCTAAACCGTCACGAATGATTTCATTTGCTCCTGCACGTCCTGCCATTGATGTGGCAATCAATCGTAAACTTCGTTCTGGTTCAGCATCAAGAATGACTGATTTGAGTTTTTCACGAGCATGGCCAGGGCCACAAAGAATCATGGGCAATTGTGCATCTGTAGCAGCGAGAATTTCTTTTGCAACCTGTTTTTGAAACGATTGAGCAACGCTTTCACTCATTCGAACGTCGCCACGTTTTCCTCCCCCTCGCATTGTCCAGGTTGCCCCCTCACGGAGTCCTCGAGATGTAATCTCAAACAAAATAATTTCATCATTTTCAACAACAACAACTGCTACGTTACTCCTGTTTGAGGAATCAATGGCATCTTTGAGAAGATCGATGTCGAAGTTTGGAAATGGGTCATTTGATGTGAGTTCAATCTCATCACCTGCCTCGATGAGATGTGTGTGATGCGAGCCAATATCCATTGGTGCTTGTTCAATGGTTCCGTGAACGCGTAGCAAACCAGAATACGATTGATATTCGTTCGAGAGGATTCGCAATTCAATCCACATTTTCTTTCGTTCGGCTGCCTTTGCTCTCGAACCAGATTCTGCTGTAGTGGTATCTCGACGTTCCCCAAGCATGGCTAAACGTCGACCCTTGTTCGCAAGTCGTGCGAGAACCCACAAATCATCTTCAGATTCAATCCGAAGCTTCAAGTGATTTTCGCCCTGATTGAGAATTTGCATCGATGTTCACCCGAAGACACCCTTGAGGTGTCCGTCCTCATCCATATCCATATCGTTTGCAGCAGGTCGCTTTGGAAGACCGGGCATGGTCATCATCGAACCAAGAATGGCGACAACGAATCCTGCACCTGCATTGAGCCGGAATTCCCGAACAGGTAAATCAAATCCACTCGGAGCACCAAGCATTCCCGCATCATGAGAAAACGAATATTGGGTTTTAGCCATGCAAACCGGTAGATTTCCATAGCCCCAATCTTGAATTTTCTTCAATTGGCGCTTTGCTGCCGTCTCGATTTGAACACTATTTGCCCCATACATACGTGTTGCAATCGCACTCACCTTGTCTTCAATCGAATCACCAGGTGCAACGAGTGGGAGGAATGGCCGTCCTGCGGCTACATGATCATGTATTGCTTCAACCACAGCATTGGCAAGGGCTGTTCCGCCCTCTCCACCCTTTGCATGGACTTCCGTTCGGCATACCCGTGCAGCACCGCTCGTTCTCGCTGCAGTTTCAATTGCCTCAAGTTCTGCCTCAGTATCGCTTGTGAATTGATTGATGGAGACAACAACAGGGACACCAAATCGTGCCATGTTCTTGATGTGGCGATCAAGATTGGAGGTTGCTCCTGCAATGACTGCCTGAACATTTTCAGTCTCCAATTCTTCTTTTGAGGGCCGATAACCGCCTCGCTCTCCGAAAGCCTTCCCGTGCAACTTCATCGAGCGAACGGTCACGTTCATGACAACACAATCTGGTGCTTTTCCAGAAGTATTTGCTTTGATATGCATGAATTTTTCAGCACCCATATCACTTCCAAACCCAGCTTCTGTGACAACATAGTCTGCACATGAGAGAGCGATTCGGTCAGCAACGATGGACGAATTTCCGTGGGCAATGTTTGCGAAAGGACCTCCATGAATGAACGCAGGATTTCCTTCCAACGTTTGGACGAGATTGGGTAAGAAAGCATTCCGAAGGAGCAACGCCATGGCTCCAGCCGCTTCGATATGCTCTGCTTTGATGGGGTGCCCTTCCATTGACTCGGCGATGACGATCTCTCCGAGACGTTTTCGTAAATCGGCATAATCTTTCGCAAGAACGAGAATGGCCATAATTTCAGAGGCTGCTGTGATGTCGAAGCGATCTTGCCGAACGTTGCCATTTGCAGGTCCTCCTAATCCAATCACAACCTCTCGAAGTGAACGGTCGTTCAAATCAACCACACGAGGCCAGAACACTCGATTCGCGTCAATGTTGCATGCATTCCCATGCTTGATGTGATTGTCAATTAAGGAAGAGAGAAGATTGTGTGCAGACGTAACAGCATGGAGGTCGCCAGTAAAGTGGAGATTGATTTCTTCCATCGGAAGTACCTGAGATTGACCTCCTCCTGCAGCACCTCCTTTGATTCCAAAAACGGGACCCATCGAAGGTTCTCGAATCACACATGTTGCATTCTTGCCAATGTGGCACAACGCCTGGGTCAATCCGATGGTTGTGACAGTTTTTCCTTCACCAAATGGTGTTGGATTCACGGATGTAACCAGAATTAGATTCCCTTTTGCAGTTTCAAAGCGTTGCTTCATTCCGTCCCAACTGAGCTTTGCCATGTATGGGCCATGTGAAATCAATTCACCAGAAGGAATGCCTAACTTCCATGCAATGGTTTCAATGGGTTCCAATTGGGCTGCCCGAGCAATCTCCAAATCACTTGCCATGAACATCTGCATGTCCATTCGGCTATCAAATCAACCCCTGTATTCTGGGTTGACCCATCGTTTTACGATGAGTTTCAATCTAACGGATTCACTCTTCCTTCATTGAACCGAGATAGTCCGGTAGGTCTACACCAGCCATCTTGGCTACGTCATGAACAGGAGGGAGTGATCGAATCAAGGAAGACACGAAGTTTGCAGTGCTTCCACCTTCGCCACCATTGCCTGAATCCCAAACGGTAATCTTGTCGATTTGGAGGTTGGCGATGGCTTCAGTTTGTCGAGCAACAATCTCCTCAATCTTCTCAACCATCAAGAGCGTGGCAGCGGCTTTGACATCGCCACCAGCACTCGCAACGAGTTGCTTGTAACCGTTCGCCTTTGCTTCAAGAACCGCCTTGGTACCTTCAGCTTCAGCATTGTAACGAGCAAGCACAGCATCTGCCTCACCTTGGGCGATCCGGCGTTGACGCTCAGCTTCTGCTTCTGCAGCGATCTCAATTTGTGTCTTGGAAATTTCCTCACGGACAATTTCTTCAGCACGAAGTCGCTCTTGTTCAAGCATATATTGCGCCTTTTGGACTTCCATCTCGGCAGTACGTCGAGCAACTTCCGCACGTTGCATTGCCTCAGCTTCCTTCTCTTCGAGGTCTGCTTGATACGAAGCAATTTCAGCACGAGACAAGTTCTCACCCTGTACACCAGTTGCTTCTTGTTGCTGAACGAAAACACGTCGGTCGACTTCTGCGGACTTCTTTCCTTTCTCGGATTCAGCAACGTTTTGAGCAACCTGAACTTCACGCTCTCGGTCAGCGTTTGCCTTACCGATTGCACCGTCTCGCTCAGCATTGGCTACGTCGACGAGAGCCTTGTTGACTGCACCTGCAGCGGCCTTCTTACCGATGCTTTCGATGTAGTTCGATTCGTCAGTAATATCGATGATGTTGACGTTGATGAGATAGAGTCCCAGCTTGTGGAGTTCCGCACCAACGTTGTCACGAATGAGCTCAAGGAATGAATCTCGGTCTTGGTTGATTTGTTCGATGGTCAAACTTGCGACGGTCAAACGGAGTTGCCCCAAAATAATGTCTTTGGCGAGAGCTTCCTGTTCATTGGTTGGAAGGTGAAGCAATCGTTCTGCTGCGTTGTTCATGATTAATGGGTTTGTGCTGATAGCAACCGTAAATGTGGAAGGTAGCGAAATACGGATATTTTGCTGGGAAAGAGCGTTATCGAGTGTGATCGGAATAGTCAAAGGCGTCAATTTCAGTTTCTTATAATCTTGAATGAGTGGCCAGACCATTGTCGCACCACCGTGGATACACTTCGAGGCGCGTCCTCCTCCAACACGTCCATAGACAACGAGAATTTCGTCGGATGCACAGCGCTTGTAACGAGTGACAAGTAGTAAAAATCCGAATGCTAGAATTGCGATTACGCCGAAAACGGCCATTGTTCCCCAAAATGCTGCTGACATATTTTTTTCACCTTTTCTTATTCTTCAGAGGACAAGTCCTCCAGTGGTTTCACAATCATGGTTGATCCAATCACGTCGACGACAGTGATGAATTCACCAGATGGAAGATACAATTTTTTGTCTTGTGCTCGGGCGAGCAGTGTCCTGAGTGTCCCATCGACTGGAACTTGAATCTCGCCAGTTTCGTTTGGCTTGATGCGAGAGTATACCTGGCCACGTTCACCAATCGCATCTCGATAATCCACGGTTCCATCTGCTTGGAGATGTGAGATGCCTTGCATCATGGATTTTACACCGTACATCGAAGCGGATGCTGCCACACCACCGATGAGAACCGCAGCGACATCGTTTCCTGTTGCAGAGATGCCAAACATTCCAGCGATTCCGAACATCATAACAGCTGCAGCAATTCCTTGGATGCTGAATAATTCGAACGCTGCATCGGCGCCAAGACCTCCATCCGTACCGGTAATATCGCCGACAATTCCTCCAAAGATATCGCCAACGAGCATAAGAAGCATCATGAGCAAAAAGAATAGCCCCCCGAAGATTGCTGATGACATAAAGACGATTTCAAGCAATGATGGAGCCTCAAAGCCCAACAAATCGCCTAACCAGTCGTAAAGGCCCATACTATCACCACCTCTTCTTCCTTTATGATGTTATCCACGACAGCATTCAAGTGTTGATTTGTTTGAGTTTTCTTTGCTCGTAGTATACGATGAGTGAAAGAGAAGCTCCAGCAGCGGCGGCAGAAATTATGTTGTTGAATTCAAGTGAATAACACAGTAGGAATACCCAAAGTGGCAAAAAAAGTGTGAGTGCTCTTTTCATGAATGGCCAAAAGCCGGCGTGGATATGCCCGGACAAATCGTCATCGATCATGTTCTAACTCCATCACAGGACAATCATTGCGACAAGCATTCCTAAAGCCCATGCACCAATTCCGAGGCCTGTTCCTTTTCCTTGTTTTGCAATTGCATCTTCATGCACTTCACGCTCTATGGCCTTCATGGGGTTAAGTAAAAGTTCACGCTGCTCTTGCCTGAACAAGATGATTGCAAGCATCATTGCTGCAGCCCCTGTTCCTCCAAAAACGGTTGTTGCATATCCTTCAAAATCATTCATGACTTTGATTGAGATCAAAAACGAGGTAATTGAGAAAAGAAACCAAATAAATGAGCCACGTTCTGCTACGGCCATGATAATTGGACAACTCCCTTCTTTTTGAATACATGGCCTGCATTTTGCTATTTTCGGCTATGACAGGGAAAGCAGATGTTCATGAACAATGACTCCAAAGTATTGACATGTTCGGTCTGAGGTACGCTGTTGGTGGCGACCCAATCGAGCACACACTTTCGCCCATTTTGTTTGATTTGGTTCTTGCTCACCTTCAGAAGAAAGGGCATTTTCCGAGTCTCAAGGTCTCTTCTATCACCATTTTAGAGGCAAATCACATCGACGAGGTTCTTGGGTGGGCGTACATTGAACACGACAAGCACCAACCTCATTGGAAGCCTGCAAATCAGAAACTGAAGGCATTTCAGTCGAATCTCTTGAAGCACGCATCAGAGTCAATCGTTCATGAAGCTGAAGCAAACTTTGCCCCGAAACTTCAACCAACATTACGCGAAACAGTGAAGCTCAATTTTCCTGATGGTTCATCTTCGAACGAGGTCTGGCTTAACTTGACTTCACCCCTTAAGCATCAAATTCAGAGCATGGTGTTCTCGCCGATCGATGAGGCTCTTGATATCATTTCAGTGAATGCATTGCGATACGATGGTCAAGGATGGTATTGCGCGACCACAGATGGTCGAGGTGTTGTTCACGTTGCTTCCCACTTCGGGATTGATGTCTCTAAAGGAGCCATTCTCGGTATTCATGGGGGTGGAGGTGCCGCTCGATCCATCGCCTCAGCTTGGCTCCAACAAGGTGGGAAGGTCGCCTCAGTTGGAGGGAGAAGACAACTTCCAGCAACATTAGTGAATTCAAAAATCAGCGATGAAACAGTGTTTGATTTGATTATCGACGCAGAAGGAACGCTGGAGCAAGAGGTCAAAGCAACGTTGACGCTCAATCCTGTTTACGAGCCAATGAACGGGTCGTATGATGAACGCGTCGAATGGCTCTCTGTTGACAACAATTCAATCGACGGTCGTTGGATGCTTGCTGCACAACATCTGGAATGTTGGCGCAGTTTGTGGACACCTCACTTCGCAGGTGATCTCCCTACCCTGGAACAACTGATGACATGGCTTCTTACTGTTGAATGCAAACTCGAGCAAAGTTGATGCAATCGAATGCAACAATCAAATGTTTCAACATGAACCGAACATCATGAGAGAGCGAGCGGTTGCACTCATTTGTTTGCTGCTGCTCTCATCGCTCTCAACCTCTGCAGCAGTACCCGAAGAGGATCAGAATTTCCAACCTTCACATACAGGCTCTGATTTTCCAGTCGGTTATGTTGACTTTGCTCAACAAGGTGGAGCATTCGAAGAGGAACATCGATTGGTTTACCCTGCCTTGAACAGTGGTGAAGAACAAGAAATGGCTGGGAATGGACCGTTTCCTTGGGTTTTGTTGCTCATTGATGAGAATGAATCTCCTGACAACTACATGCTCATTTCAACGCGAATTGCTCAACGAGGGACGATGGTTTACATTCATACTGAAATCAATAGCGAAACAAACCCGACGTGGCAAAGTTTCATCGATGCGATTCTCGGTGTCCAGACGTGGATGAATCAAGCGAATCAAACCAATGACGTCGTTCTCGGAATGTACGGTTCGGTCGATGAGCAACACTGGGGTCTCATTGGTCATGGATACGGTGCAGTTTGGGCGTCCAACGCTTACATCAATTGGGACAATTTGGTCGATGATGAAATGCTCCAACCGCCTCGTGCATTGGTCGGACTTGCCATGCAAGTTGATTCTGTCCAGGACCCTATGGTCACGAGTGGAGCTATGCCAAACATAGCACTGTACATCACGGGAAGCGCCGATGAGATTGCTCCTGCAACGGAGAACGTCATTCCTGTTCTGGAGAATGTTGACGGGCTTGCGTGGCAAATTTTACACTCTCTTGGAGCCAACCACTATCAATATCAAGATACATCCTCTTTTTTGGAAGACTTCAACGATGGTGACGCATCATTAACTCAAGAGGAGCAAATCGATCATGCTATGGATCATATTTTGCCGTACTTTGATCTCACATTACGTGGCGACCATTCCAAGTTCAGAGAGGCCTTCAATCGTGAGAACAATCTCTACTCGTCTTCGGATTCCAACGGATACGTGGACGAGTTGTTGGATGATGCAAAGTTGATTCGGATTTCCAACGTTACCAGTCTCAATGGAACGGTGTTCAGCCCTGAAGATGATGCGAAGTTTGAAGCGCTCTGGTCGATGAGAAATGGCGATGTCTACGCCGATTTACCCTCCACTTGGACCATCGGTGGGCATTGCCTATTGGACAATGTGACGACCTATCAAGCGACGATTTCCGATGAGAATGTGTCTTGTACGGTTCCTATGCAGGGTATCGCACCAGGGCCACATGAACTGCGATTGGTTGTTTCTGTTGAAGGCGGAACTGGATTTGCGAGTTTTGATTTTAATCGTACCAATGACCCTCTTGAATTCGAGCAACCCTTGCCAGAACTTTTGGTTCCACAACGTGGTTCAGTCGTCGTTAACGGAACGGACATCGCAACGGATCCTGATGGCCAGGTTGTACGAATTCTGAATGCAACATTGCTAGAAAACGAATCCCATTTTAGCATCAGCATCAGTCCTGATGGAACCTCCCTCACGTTGTTTCATTCTGTTGATGAAGAATGGGAAGGAACGACTCGAATCAATCTCGATTTGGAGGCAGATGGTGAAATTCTGGATCAAGCAAGCGTGATACTGAATGGTTCAATTCTACCGGTCAATGACCAAATCATTCAACTTTCAACCATCGAGCAACAAACGTTAATCGAAGACGGAGAGAGTTTGTACATCGATTACAGTCAGTATTTCACAGACCCTGAACAACAACCTCTCACCGTGCTCATCAATGGGGAAAGTCAAGGAGTAGGCAATACAGTCTCTTGGAATGTTTCAAACGATCTCTCGTTGATTGCCTTCACTCCTTTACCTGATGCGAACGGTGCTGAAGTGCTTCAACTTTCGATTACGGATGGATTCAATCCTCCAATCCTTGCAGATGTACCGCTTCGTATTGAAGCAGTTGATGATGACTTCGTCGTTGATGAATCTGCTTGGACAATCACAATGGATGAAGAGGAGACCGTACTGGTTGGTCTTGCTTCCTTTGCTTACGATGTCGATGGTGATGCGTTAACGTGGACGGTCGAGTTGGACGGTGATTCCAAAGTTGTGGCTGCTTTGTCTGGCCAAGAATTGCTCCTTTCAGCTCGACTCGATGAATGGGGCGTCGATTCAGGTTGGTGGTTGAATGTAAGCGATGGTACGACAACGTTCTCCAAGATGCTCAATCTGACCATCAACCCTCAACCTGACCGACCAACGCTTTCGAATGCAACCGTTGAGCGAACAGGTGCTTCAAACCTGACTGTGACATGGGTTTGGGACGATGCAGATGGTGATGATATGGACGTCACCCTTCGTTTCGATGGTATTGACAAAACGGGTGAGCGAACCTGTGATGCACAAGGAGAATGTACGGAACGATTCGAAATGACGTTGCAGCCAGGTGCACTCATCAACATCGATGTTATCGCCCGAGACCCCTCGTTTTCAGATGTCTCAACCCGCTTGCAATACCTCGTTCCTGAGGATCAATCAACATCCATTACCGGTGATGATACAGAGTCAAATTCAGGTGGAACACTGGTTGCAGCACTGATTATCGTTCCACTTCTTGCTGTCATTGGATGGCTCTTGTTCCAATTCCGTAAACCACCACAAGAACCAGTCCAAGAGGCTTCCTCAGGCGGACTGCTTGCTCGTGCAGAAGCAAAAGCGCATCAATCATAGTGGAATATTGCCGTGTTTCTTCGGAGGACTCCACTCTCGCTTGGAACGAAGGATTGCTAGTGCTCGGCACAGGCGTAGTCGACTTTCTGATGGTTCGATGACATCATCAAGCCAACCGTTTCGAGCAGCGACGTATGGGTCACCAAATTTGGCTTTGTATTCACCGACGAGACGTTGACGAACCTCTTCTTTTTGATCGTCCTCAACGGCGTTGATTTCCCGGCGATGGATGATGTTCACTGCACCCTCCGCTCCCATAACGGCAAGTTCAGCGGTCGGCCATGCCACATTGTAGTCGCTCTGCAAGTGCTTGCACGACATGGCAAGATAGGCGCCTCCGTATGCTTTACGGGTGACGAGCGTGAGTTTCGGAACGGTTGCTTCCGCATAAGCAAACAACAGTTTTGCACCGTGTCGAATGATGCCTCCCCATTCTTGAACAACGCCGGGAAGGAATCCAGGAACGTCCTCGAAGGTGACGAGTGGGATGTTGAATGCATCGCAAAGTCGGATGAATCGTGCTGCTTTGATCGAAGCATCAATGTCCAAACATCCAGCAAGCACATTCGGCTGATTACCGACGACGCCGATGCTTCGTCCATCGAGACGAGCGAAGCCGATGATGATGTTTTCAGCATAGTTTGGAAACAGTTCAAGGAATTCCCCATCATCAACGACTTCCTCAACAACACTCACCATGTTGTACGGTCGGTTGGGATTGTCTGGGACAAGCGTTTCAAGTTCGTTGTTGCTACGATCGATTGGATCCTCAGTTGGTACATGTGGTGGTTCAGCATCGTTATGATCTGGCAAATAGGAGAGAATCTCTTGAACGAGGAAGAACGCATCATCCTCATCGTCTGCAACCAAACATGCGATACCGGAACGCGAGGCATGGAGGTTTGCTCCTCCTAAGCCGGCAGCATCGACTTCACCTCGTTGAACTTCAGGCGTCTCCAATGGCGAAGATAAGAACAGTTGCCCATGCTCTTCGCCTAAGATTGTGAAATCGGAAAGACTTGCAGCCAAAGCCGATACGCCAACGACAGGTCCTAAAACAAGGCTAATCACGGGCACGCGCCCACTGCATTGCACCAAGCGATCGAGCAATTCGCCTGTACCCGCTAATGCATCGATTCCATCATGGGCGCGTTGTCCTCCACCATCCCAGACACAAACGAGCGGTGTTTTCGAACGTTCAGCCATCTCAACAAGTTTGGCAATTTTCTTTGCGTGCATTTCACCCATCGATCCACCATGCACGCTGAAATCCTGCGCAAAGCAGTAAATTCGACGGCCTTCGATTGTTCCATGGCCTGTGACGACACCATCGCCCAGTGTCTGATGAAGGAACATGTTGTGATCGTTTGTTCGATGCGTCACAAAGGTGTCCACTTCAACAAATGAATCCGGATCCAACAACAAGTCAATACGGTCTCGTGCAGTACCTCGGCCGGTTGCTCGAATGGCTTCCAATGCCTTTCGACCTCCTCCCGAACGAGCACGTTCACGACGCGACTTCAGTTCGGAAACGGGGTCACCAATTGGGCTCGCCATAAGGTGCTCAGAACCGATAAGGTTCTTCATCGAATCGCTTAATTCAAAATGGTTTGTTGCTGTTCTCCCAGCAAATTTTCTGCCATTGCGTTGGCGATATCCATATTGTTGGAGAGTGCGAAATGAAGTTTGACGACAGCTGCATCAGGTGATGAGGTCAAACCATGTCCGAGGAGTCCAATCTCTTGCTGAATTCGTCCCTTTGAGTACACGTTCATGTTGACGGGGCCGTGTATGCATTGATTGACGACCAAGACAGGAATTTTCAGTTGTTGAAGCGCATCACGTAATTCGATGTTCTGAGGGGCATCGTTGTTTGGATCTTCAATCGGCAAGTGTCCCAAACCAGTTCCATGAATCACCAAGGCATCTACATCTGAGGAAACTGCGTCTTCAATTTCTTTTGTGGAAAGCCAAGGTCCAGCAATCATTTGTCGAATGACAAGATCCTCCTTGTAACGAGTCGCTTTCGAAGTTGTTGCACGTGGTTGAATTGTTGCGCGTGCTTCTTTGTAATGGTGTTCAAGTTGAAGGTCAACCTCTGTGTTTTCGATTTGAATGGTTGCAAGTGGCATCGTATTGACTGGACGAAACGCATCACGACGGCTCGAATGGAGTTTCCTTACGCCGGTTGCAGCATGGATTGAACACGCTCCATCATCGCTGGTTCTGTGCATGGATACAACGACAGCATCACTCAATTCACCAGTAGGTTGCGGCCCCTCTGCGGCCCATTTGACCGCTGAGATGAGGTTCTGTGCAGCATCGGATGAAGCGCGGTCGCTCGAACGCTGAGATCCGACAAAAGCAATTCGTCCCGGCGGATTTCCTCCGTTGCCACACCAGGCGAAGGCAACCGCTGAGGCTGTGATGTGGAGTGTGTCGGTTCCGTGGGTGACAACAACGCCAACGCATCCATCAGCAAACGCTTGTTCGGTTGCATCAATGATTTGGTTCCAGTGATTTGGTCGGATGTCTTCACTGAACATGTTTCCAATCTTGTGGACATCAAGATTTGCAATGCTCAGAAGTTCAGGAACATGCTCCACCAACTCGGATGGTTCGAACTGGGCTGTCACGGCACCAGTAGTATAATCGACCTTTGAAGCAATAGTTCCGCCTGTGTGAACGATGCGTACAGTTGGCAAATCTGGATTGTTCGATGGCACGCTTGTTGCTGAAATTTCAGCTTGTATTGGTTGTTCAATCGAGAGTATTTCGATTGAAGAAAGGGGGTGGCTGATGTTGTACCCATTTGCGAGTTTAATGGTCATGTGATCCTGAACTGCAGGTGGAAGAACGACGCCTTCAATCTCGGTCTCACCATCATGTGTTGTGAGTTTGATGTGGACGCGAGAACCGACATCAGGAGCGTGTGCCATAGTGGTTGGAGTGGTTTCTAGCCCTTCAACAATGCGATGGTGGTGCCGGGAGCGGGGCTCGAACCCGCGACCTTCGGATGTCTCAGACACCACAAGGGGCTTTGCACGTCATACGATCGCCTTGAAGGCTGCCCTATGAGTCCGACGCGCTACCAACTACGCCACCCCGGCCTGCCCTCGCCTGCGAAAACCCCCATTTGAAGAATGCGGGTTCAAACAGAAGGAATTCGACCGCATCCTTCATTCACTCTCACTCATCCGAAGGTGCATGGTCGACCTCTCGACGGCGATGACTGCGGCTCAAGGCGAACGCCGTCAGCGGACGCAAGGAGGGGACAAGGAAAAGAAAGTGCGTCGAACAGGGCGTAACCTCGGAATCGAACCGTTTGATCCCGTAAAGCATGTCCAAAAAGAGAAAGCAGAAACAGCTTCGATGTGGTTGGTTCTTGCCTTTTCTCTCACCATTACTTTACTCATGCGTTATGTCCTGATGGATTCAACCGACCCTGAGAATTCGAAGATTCTCTACATCTTGCCGTTGACGTGTATTTTCCTGATTCCAACGCTCCATCGCACTGTCATGCCAGAGCGATTTGTTGAACACTACGGTGGTGGAACGTGGTTCAAGGCTGCTTTCTTGCACACGTTCACCTTCCTTGCTCTATCCTTCCTCCTGGTGAACCCACCATTTGGTGACATCGCAGCCCCTGAACTCGCAAGCAAATGGACGGTTGTAACGGACGATGGTGAGGACATCGCTTATCCTCATGCCATGGCTACCTCAAGTTCAACCCTGACCTGGTATACAGATGGTTCTCCGATTCTTGAAGGTGAAGCATGGTTGTTGTTCGGTTTGATGGACAATGTCAATTCGGACGGGGCGGTCGTTGAGGTCACCCGTGAATATCAAGCCAATGAAACCGCTCGTGAAGACAACATCTCGTATTGGACCAATAATGCCGATCGAATCGCCAACGGCACTTCAACATCGAACAGATCAGCACCAAATCTTACGCCGCATGGAGAATTAGACCAACCCTTCTCGGTCTTCCTAGGGTCTGACCTTGAGGAAGGAACACACAAGATTGTCGTTATCATCACTGAGCAAGGAGATCCATGGGAGAACGTTCAGAGGTACACATGGAACCTGGTCGTCACAAGTGATTCTGCCGTCTAGGAAAGCAGATCCGAATGGCGATGAAGGATTCCCTCAAACACGGCATCGATTTTTTTCGACATACGTAATTCGATGGTGCGTTGATGCAATTGTTGAATCCGATATGTGCGAATAAAACTGGCAAGGGGAGTCCACGATAACACGTCAAGAAGGGCTTCGACTGTTTGGTTCATGAACTTCCGAACACGGTTCATTAGACCTCATTGTCGTTGACGCAATTCAAAAAGTGAAAGTGAACGTTCAGTTTCTCAACATCGAAACTAGTTTGGCGGTCATGGCATCCAACTGTATCTTTTCTCCGCCTCCTTCAACGAGACGATAATCCACTTCAGCCATGATTTCGGTCAGGTCAAGTTTGTCCATTTCTGAGATAAAATCGACGTTGTACAACTCTCGATGAAGTTGGCCAACAAAATCTGTTCCAGCCAGCCCGTACTTGTTGAGAAGCTCTTGCAAACGTCGACGAGCGACGTGAAAACCATCATCTTTGCAGGCCATGATGTATTGGTGAAGGGCTTCTGGTGGAGCCGTCGCAGATGTTTCGTAAACGATGCTCCGAGTTATGGTTTCACTGATGGCTGCTGAAACTTGGAGTGCGGTGATGGCTCGTCGCAAATCTCCCTGAGCGATCTTTGCTAATGCCTCCGCAGCATCGTCATCAAGGGTTACCTTTTCTTCACTTGCAACATGTTTGACCTGTTCCAGAACGTCAGAGTCGGCAAGCGGTCGAAAGCGGAATACAGCACATCGTGATTGAATGGGTTCGATGACCTTTGAGGAGTAATTGCATGAGAGAATGAATCGGCATGTCTCAGCGTATTGTTCCATGATGCGGCGCAATGCTCCTTGTGCATCGTTGGTCAAGGCATCCGATTCGTCGAGGAAAATGATTTTGAATTTCGCATCTCCATACGGCTGCGTACGAGCAAATTGCTTGACTTTTGAGCGGATCTTGTCCAAACCACGCTCATCTGAAGCATTCATCTCGAGAAGGTTGTCTCGATAATGTTCTCCAAAAACGTCTTTTGTGAGCGCCATGGCTGCCGTCGTTTTTCCAGTTCCCGGTGGACCAGCAAAGAGCATGTGTGGGAATTCTTTGTGTTCGGCGTAAACGGACAATCGGCTCACGACAGAGGCTTGACCACGAATCTCTCCGACGCTTTGTGGGCGATGACGTTCGACCCAAAGTTCGCTCATAATTCCTAGAGAATGGCGAGCATCTTTCAACATTCGGATTGAATTTTTTTGAGAGATATTCTCGCCCCCCTAAAGGGGGGCGTCCGCCGAATCAGTCATAACCTTCCACATCTTAGGTCGAATGAGCGCCATGAGAAACAGCACCACAAATCGAAATGTCTTCACTGCAGTGACTCTAATTCTGATGTTCCTTCTTGCCGATGTTTTTGTTCCTTCAGCCTTCCCGGCACCGGAACTTCTCGAAGAAGAACCAACCGTTCAGCACGTTATTTCAACCATCAGTCCTACCCTGGATACATACATCGACTCGGACTATCCGAACGATGATTATGCGGGCGAAGACACGGGTCTTCTCGGAATTTCAGGGACAAGTGATGCACGACTTCTTCTCTCATTCCCGTTGAACTTTGCTTCCACGGATACGATTCACTCAGCACGTCTCGACCTCGTCTGCTCAAACGGTGGTGCGACCAACGGACTTGCCGTTTATCCTGCCTCAACCAGTGTCTCATGGGATCAAAATGCGACATGGAACTCACGTGATGGGACACTCATGTGGGCTGAACCTGGTGCAGAAGATGGTGCGGATCGCTCCGACTGGGAGCCACCCATCGTCACCTCCCCTCTTGGTCCATCTGGTGGATCATCAAATGTCCAACTCAATGTCACCGCCCTTGCTCAGAGCGCGGTTTCATCAAGCGCATCCACCCTTGAAATTCTCGTTTCAGCTCTCGGTTCTCAATACGATTGTGCGATGAACGAGACCTTGAACATTCCAGACCGTCCAAGCCTCCGTATCGATTCCTCCACATCCACCGCCGGTTCAGGAGGAGCCATCACGCCAAACTTTGTTGATGATGGAGCACCACTGATGTCGAGTGATTTCTATCTCTCCGCAGATCTCACTCCAAGTATGACTTGGGACTCGTATTCGGGAATCCTTGCCGAAGTTCAACTTTCGTTAAATGATGGTTTCAAGAGCGATGAAGACAACTACAACTGGCTCTACAACACCGATGCCCATGCCTCTCGTTTCACCGTATCCGGTACAACAGGCGCCTTGGATATTCCTTCCTCAGACGCTTTTGATAACGGAACGACGATGCATTATCGAATGCGTGCAATGGACTCGACGGGAACACTGGGTTCGTGGACGAGTGGCTCGTTCTTCTTGCCCACGCACGATGTTACGGCAAACGATGATGGTTCAGCTTCCATTGCAGTCGACATCAACGACCTTGCAGATGATGTTGATTTCATCGAAGACTCCTATGTTGACGAGGACAACAAGAACGACAACTATGGCTCTGTCTCAACGCTTGTGACCCAAGTCACAACCACTCGTGAAACGATTTCCCACTTCCGCATCAATTTCGATCGATTGGGTCTGCACTCCAATGCGACCATCCTTGAAGCTTCACTCAACTTGACACGTTCCACATCAAGTGGTTCCGCAACGCTTGCTTTGCACGAAATGGATACCGTTGATGTTTGGTCGGAAGGAGATGTCACATGGCGTCGTCCAACAACCAACCAACTTTGGGATGAGGGTGGCCGTGAGTATCTCAGTTACGCAACGGATTCGAACGTGATGGGTTCACAAACCAGTGACGACTTCGCATTTGATGTCACCAGCATGCTGCAACAGCACCTCGACAACAGTGGCCCCGATTCACTCGATTTCGCCATGACCGCCCGTTCTCAGAACGGTGCGTATGCAGCCAACAATGGCGTTGATTCAGTGACCTTCCATTCTTCAGATACGTTCAATGAAGCAGACAAACCACACCTGTACATCAAATACGATTGGTCAAATCCTGTGACGGTTGCACCTTCACTTACATCTCCATGGGATGGCGAAACTTTGTGGAATCAAACCGGACACAACTTCTCCGGAAACACGACGCCAACACTTACCTGGTCTTCTTCAACCTCGTCATCCTACGACATGATTTTCGAATTGTCGACCGATTCGTTGTTCCACGATCAAGTCGCACGAATCGACACACGTGTCGATACAGATTTTGCTCCAAGTGATGGAGAACTCAGTTTCACAGGTTTGGAGAGTCTCGAAGCAGGCCACATGTACAACTGGCGAATGCTTCACGTTGACTCAGACAACCGCCACGGGGAATGGTCGTACTCGTCCTTCCTCATCAGCGCGATGAACTCCACATGGCTCGGAGGAGACCGATACGAATTCCGATTGAAGCAAGGTAATGCCAGTTCAGATGGCCTCCATCCAGCCTGCGCTGATACGTACATCGACTCTGGTATGCCGAACTCAAATTATGGTTCTGAGACGGAATTGCAAGTATCCTACAACACGATTCCTTCCGAAACAACAGTACTGTTTGGGTGCGATCTTTCCACGACCTTCCTGCCATCTGGTTATGCGGTTGAATCGGCAAATCTCGAATTCTACCTCAGTGATTTCCCGTTCGGAACGCCAGTCGTCGGTGCTTGGGAAAACACCCAGCATGGTTGGACAGAGGATGGGGCAACATGGGCGACCTATGATGGCACAAACACGTGGAACTCTGTTGGTGCCAAAGGCAGCGAACGCTCCTCTCTCCTCGACTCTGTCAGCATTGGATCTGGATTCACTTCGAGCTCCTCTGTGAATTGGAACGTCACGTTGGCTGTTCAGAACGCTATGCGTAACAACCACTCAGCAGATTTCATTCTTGGAATCGTCGGCGCAGGTACTGGACAGATTCGCGACGTTTTGTTCCACACAGGAACAGCTATCGACGCCAAGCGACCGGAACTCTCGTTTGTTTACGTTCCAGGTTCGAATGCAATTCCAATCGAACCTACTCCTGTCTCGCCACTGAATGGAAGTTGGAGTGTTGCCGACGGAATCAACCCAGAACCTGTTTATCGCCCACTCATGAATTGGACACATTCAACGGGAGTAAGCGTAAGTGGCTATGCTGTCCAATTGGATACCGTTAATACGTTCGATAGCAACGATATGAGCATTGAAACTTCATGGTCGAACTCCGGGTTTGATTTGACAAACAACTCCTTTACGCCTACATCAGATTTGGATGATGGTAAAACATGGTATTGGCGAGTTCGTGCCATTTCTTCGACAAATCAACTTGGAAATTGGTCGGAAACATTCCACTTCAATCTCCCTTCACTTGTGACTTGGAATCTTTCCTCAACCAGCGCAGCAGTCGAAATTCGACATCATGAAGCGATGCCGGATCTCCAACTTCCGCACTTTATCGACACATGGGTTGCCGAAGGTGGTACCGAAGGTCAACAAAATCACTCAACGTCGAACACGCTCAAGGTTGGTGAATTAGGAAGTGGTTATCATGCCAGCGCACTGCTCAAGATTCCTCTCAATCAACTACCGACTCCGAGCAATGCTCGGGTGACCAATGCTGAACTCTCAATGTGGGCACAAGCAGGTTCTGACACCAACGTGCAAGTTGCAGTTCGTCCTGTCTTGCAAACATGGACCACCGGACTGAACAACTCCACGTACGATGGAACAAACAATTGGAGTGCTGATGGTGGACGAGGCATTGGCACGGACGTTGGTTCACTAAGCGACTTGAGCGCTTCAGCTTCAGCGGACTGGATGGATTGGGATGTAACAGAAATTGTCCAAGCGGCTTTAGCCAATGGTGATTCCTATCTTTCAATTGCCTTGATGACCAGTGATTCTTCAGACGCATTGATCACCTTCACGAGTACGGAAGGACTCTCCACTCAACGTCCTTGGCTCAACTTGACATGGACGGATGGTACAGCCTCAATTCCTACAATTGCTGCCAGCAATTCGCTTCCAGTGAATGGAGACATTACTTGGGATCTTAGTACCCACGTTCCTGAACCCTCGACTCGACCTGTCATGACGTGGACGCATTCCAATGCTGCCAACATCGATGATTGGAAGGTGTTTATCCAGAACGACCCAACCGACATCATGCAGGGATTCACAATTTACGATTCTCGAGTTGATACTGCCCTGTTTGACCTGCAAAGCCTCTCGTTCCAACCTTCGAGTGACCTATCAACAAATCAAAGCATTCGATGGTTTGTTCAACCCGTCAACGATGAGATGCTTGGCCCACGCTCAACCAGTTCCGTTTTCCATATCCCACATGACATTGGAAATGAAATCAACAGCACCTGGGGTTACATCAATGTCTCTGAGGGTGGATTCTTGCCAGACCTCAACGAACCGTCTGGATTTGTCGTTGATACAACGCTCGATTCTGCTGCACAAACTGCAAACCTCTACAATTCTGGAACCATCAGTGTTGGTCGTTCAGGATACAGTTCTGGAACATCGCAACGTTCGTCGTTCATCGTATCGGTCGACCTGACCAAGTTGCCAATTAACGGAACCTACGAAATTATGGATGCTTTCTTCACCCTAAACACGAAGTCGACAAGTTATGGTGAGGTCTATTGGTCAGCGTCATTGATCAACACAGCTTTCGATGGTGATGCAAACTGGAACAACGCAACCAATTCAACGCAATGGAATACTCCAGGCGCCTATCATTCAACGGACACGGACATTCCTTTCCTCGGAGCAGAATTGCTTGACGCTTCAGACATGATGCACACGGGTGGCATCACTGGTTTACTCCAGCAGGCGGTAGCAAACGGACTTACGTCGCTCGATTTCCTGATTCAAGCAGAAGAAAACGAGAGCAGTGTTGATGGCCGACTCGACTTCTATTCGAGTAACGAGGCCAGCGCTGCACTGCGTCCATCGCTGAACATCACCTACCGAATGACCAACGCATACGTTGATGCAAGCCCAACCGGACTTCTGCCAGTGGATGCAACAACCGTTTGGAACTATTCCTCTGTGAGACCAGCGGGCGCAGATCATGTGAACATTTCATGGACGCCTCCATCAACCAATTCCACGGGCTTCTTCCTATGCAGTGCATCAGACGCCAGAATGATTTACGATCTCGCCTGTGTTAACACTGGAAACAGTACAGAATTGGCAGAAGCGGATGACCTACGCTGGGATGCCCAAAATTCAACATTGATTGTGTTGAACCTTTCATCAGGAGATGAGTGGCTGCATTGGCGACTCTTGTCCTATCAATCGATTGTTGACGAACACATTCGATTTGGTGAATGGTCGCAAGTCAACACATTCCGTGTTCCATCAGCACAAGGATACGACGATGGTGCGGGTAACCATACAGTGAATCTCTCAAGTGGGTCCATATTCACCGATACAGGATTGTTGCCTGCAGCACCAGATACGCATACCATTTCGTCAACACTAAACACGAATTATGGCGGTAGTACCACACTCAAGTTGGGTGCAAGTTCAGCAGGCGATCACGAGATTTTCATCGAGTTCGATCTCTCGCAAATGCCGTGGCCAAGTGCGATGACACCGACTTCAACGATGCTTCAATTGTATCGTACCCAAGTCGCTGGTGTTTCTCCGCTCACAGTCAGTGCTCATGCGTGTTCGACATTTACAGAATCCAGTGTTACTGCGCTTCAATCACCAACATGCAGTGCAACTGAAATTACGCGTTCAACATTATCTGTAACACCTCCATCTGGATGGCTTGAGTGGGATATTACTTCCCTCGCACAGTCAAATATTGCGAACGGGAACATGACGATGACCGTTCAACTCAAGGCGGTTGGAACAGGAGGCAGTCTCCACACGTTCGCCTCAGGAGAATATGCAACCGAATCATGGCGACCAACCCTCCGAATCGATTACGTGGATAACGTTGCAGGAGTCGTTCCTCCTGCCCAACCTGTTCTTCTCTCACCACTTGATGGAGCTGTACTGTACGACACAACCAACAACCTGCTGGAGTCGCTCGATAAGCCAGTTCTGAACTGGAACACCGTTTCTGGTGCGACCGGATACATTGTCACGATTCGTAATGCTTCAGGCCAGTACACCTTCAAGTCGGCGACTTCAAGCCAGATTACAGGCACAAGTTTCACATTTGCCAACACGGTTGCCCCAGGTTCAACCTTTGAGTGGTGGGTGCAGGCAGTCAATGGTTCAATTCCAGGTCCATCCTCATCACGATGGATTGTCGGCGTTGGTGATCCACAAACCATGGACAACAACGATCATACGTGGACCTATAAGTTCCAAACTGGAAACGAGATTGAAGAACTTGCACACACCAATGTTCAGGATGTGTCCATCTTCAGTGGCCTTGCCGATACCAACCTTGATGGAAATGCGAACGTGATTGGCGTCGATGCAAGTCAGGATGAATACCGTCTCTTGTTGAGTGCTGATTTCGGTCAGATTCCGTTCAACCCAAGCATGAACGTTCACTCGGTGAGCCTCAGCATGTATCTCGAGGATTTGAACTTCGGATCTGGTGCTACTGGAATGACATTCACAGTTCATCGAATGATCACCTCTGGATGGTCTGAGACAACGGCAACATGGAACGGAACTGGGTCTACGACGTGGGCAGTTCCTGGTATGCAATCCGGTGTCGATTATGATGCAACACCAATTGACACCGTCTTCATCAGCAACGGACAAGCCATTGATACGACGATTTTCTTCAATTTGGGACACCGAATGATGTACATTGATGGTGTCCATGAATGGGTCATTATTGGTACGCCGACGCAAGGATGGATGGAAGTGGACTTTGCTGACAACAGTGATGCAACCTCATCGAAGCGACCGCTGCTGTTGATGAACTACACGGACATTGATTCCATCACCATCTCTCCAACAGCAACCACCACCGATGCTGATTCGACGGTTCAGTTTAGCGCTTCGACCTTTGACTACAATTCATTGGTGGCAAGCGTTCCAGTCGAATGGTCTGCAAGCAGTGGTACCATCGACTCAACTGGATTGTTCACGCCGTCCGCAGTTGGAAGCCACACCATCACAGCTTGCTTTGGCGTTATTTGTCAGGATGAAGCGGTGACCGTGACTCCGGGTGCTCCAATTGATTTGGTTGTTACACCTCTAACGGCAACAATTACCGCTGATGACACCCTTGCTTTGACTGCGAATGTCGTTGATCAACACGGCAACACAGTGCCTGGCGAAAGCATCACCTTCACCCCGAGCAACGGTACGATGGGTGGAACGTTTGGAGATGTATTCCAACCATACACCGTCGGTGGACAAACCGTAACCGTGACGTGGGGAACAACCTCCATTGTTGTCAACATTCTCGTTGAGTTGGGTGCACCAACCGACATTGAATTGACAGGTTGCGCAGGTGTCGTCCCAGCTGGAACGGAATGTGAAATTACAACCACCTTGTATGACCAGTTTGGAAACGTCATTCCTCTTACCGAAGCAGGAGCTCTTTCCTACTCTGTGAACGATGGATTCTACAGTGAAGCAACAAGCATGTATTTCGCCAACACGGTCGGAACATGGCAACTCTCCTTGACATCTGCGATTGGTCTCTCGGATTCAATCACGATTCAAACCGGACATGGTCAGATGGCTTCCCTTGAGATTACGCCGTCGGTTTGGGACATCACTGCCGATGAAGTTGTCTTCCTCAACACGACACGTATCGATATCCAAGGAAACCGATTACCTGTTGTTCTACCACTTGCAAACTGGACCTCCATCGACGATGGTGCTCTCAACATCACTGTCGATCACCCTGTCCAATGGATCCCAAGTGGCCTGGGCGGTCGTGTCATTACAGCACAGTACGAGACTACATTTGCATCAATTACCATCAACGTCACAAAAGGTGTCATGGTCGATATGGTTCTTATCGTCGACTCATCGGATGCCGATGACCTCACGTTTGCAATAACGGCAGACGATACGCTGGTCGTGAAAGCAAAAGCAAGCGATGGGAAAGGAAACCGATGGACAATCGATGTCAATTGGACTGTTGCTCACCCCGATTGGAACGATCAATCCGTGCTGTTGTACACCTTGTCGGATGAAACTGAATTCATGCCAATTCTCTCTTCATCTACAGCATACGTCGTTCGTGCAGAATACACATTCAATGGACAATTGTTCAGCGAAGTGGTGAATGTCGAAGTCTCTGAAGGAATCATTCAAGTCTTCACCATGAACACGATTGCTTCGAATGGTGATACTGGAACTGTCTACAACATCAGCGCCGATCACTCGATTGATTTCTCGGTATCTCTGAGTGATGGGGATCTCAATCCTCTCGATGTGGATGTATTGACCTGGTTGTTCGAAGACACCGATTCGGGTGAAACAACCGACATGACGACAGAATTTGTTGCTGGTGGTTACCAGTGGGACGCAACCACGGTTGGAAATTACCGAATCTTAGCCTATGTCGAAAATGCGGATGGTTTCAATTACACTCGCTCGGTCGACATTTCCATCTACCATGGTGTTGCAGTTTCTCTTGATCATGAACTCAACACCTTTGATGAGGATGCTGGTGAATCGATCGATATCACCATTACTGGAACCGACAGTGATGGCAACACCTTTGCTCAGGACGTTGAGTGGATGGAAGATGGCTCGACTTCCGATCGAGTGATTCCTGGTTCAACAACTGGATCCTATGTCTATCAAGCATCTGCAGCTGGTGACCACGTGATGGAATACTCAACGCCGGGCGCATCGAATACCTTCGAATTGAAGATTTCACCACAGATGATCGTTGATTTCATTGAGGTCGAACTTTCAGCGATTACCGTTGAACAACAAGCCTCGATCACTGTAACGGTTCAAGCCTTTGATCGATTTGCAAATCCAATCCCTGTTCCAAGCAGCGCTCGTGTTGACGCAACAGGTCGAGGTACGGTCGAAAGCACAGGATTGGGAACATGGAAGGTTACGACATTGGACAGTGGCGCTCAAACGATCACCGTCTCGGCTGGTCAAGTCAGTGAAAACTTCGAAATTGAAGTCACAGGTACATTCGGTGGTTTCTTCGCTGCTGGTGGTGCACTTTACTACGTCGGAGCCGTCTTGATTGGACTTATTGGTGCTGTCCTTCTTGGTCTGCTCGTAATGGCAATGCGATCCGGTCGTGGTGACGATGATTGGGACGATGATTACGATGATGAAGATGATGAAGACGAGCCACGATCCGCTCGTGGCCCGTCAGGCCCTGCGCCAGGTCCATCCGGTCCTGCACCTGGTCCTAGCGGCCCTGCTCCGGGTACTGGTCCATCAGATCCACCTCCTCAAGAGGAGGAAGAAAAGGAAGATACCAGTTGGATGGTCGATCATCGAACCGATGATGATGGAACCGAGTGGGCGCAAAGCGAAGATGAGACGTGGTACTACCGAGAACCCGGTCAAAGCGATTGGGTTGAGTGGCAGGACTAGGTGAAATCATGAAACAACAACGGACTGCACTCTTCTTGTGTAGCCTGTTTCTTGTCTCAGTGTTTGCTTCACTCCCTGGAGCAGCCGCTGGTCCACCTGCGCAAATCGTTATCTCGACACCTTCGACCGTGATTTCTTCAGATGGCGTTTTGCAAATGGAGGCCACGTTGTACGATGCTCTCAACAACGTGGTTGAGGGCGAAATTATATGGTCAACGAGCAATGGAACCATCGAGGATAGTGGCCTCTTTTTCCCATGGTCAGCCGGTCAAGTGACCATTCGTGCGGAACACGCTGGATTCAACGATACTGTTGTTGTAACGGTACAGGCAGGATTTGGCCAATCGATTGAAATCAACACAACCGCTCAACCTCGCGCTAAATTCCCGTTCACGTTGCAAGCCAATCTCATTGATTCACACGATAATCCTCGCTCTGGACAAGATGTCGTCTGGACGGTTGATGGCATGTACGTCGGTCAGGGAGAGCCATCTTGGACACCACCTTCACTTGGCTTGTACGAAGTGGTAGCCCGATACGATCAACTGGAACAACAGGTGACGATGGAAGCTATTGCAGGTGACCCATACGAATTCGCGTTCCCAGAAGATTTGGTACTACGAAGTGGCGAAGGGCTGCAACTCTATCCTGATTTGCTTGATTCCTTTGGTCAAAAGATGAACAATACGCTCGCTGGCAATAAGGTATGGACGGTTGAGAACGGGACGATTACACCCGTCGGATATTACTACGCGTCAGCCCCAGGCATCTGGAACCTCTCCGTACGTGCTGGGGCTGTTTGGGGCAACAGCACGATTCGTGTCGTTCCTGCCGATGCATCCATCGTCGAGATTCAAATCACACCCCAAGAAGAAGTCTATGTTTCAGGTCAAACGTATCGACTTGATGCAATCCGCACGGATTCTCAAGGTTACGCTTCACCCGTACCCATCCCAATTGCGAATTGGACGATCGACAATGGAATTCTTTCTCAAGTGAACGATGAGGTTCATTGGACGCCAGGTCAAGCAGGTCAATTCAGTATGCGTGTCGTTGACTCAGATGTTCCTGCAACGACGAATGTTGATGTTATGCATGGCTCAGCCCAAGCAACTCGTTTGGTTCCCAGCCAATCCAGTGTCTCTGCTGGAACACAACTTGCCTTGGTTCATGAGGCCATTGATTCGTTTGGAAATGTGTGGCAAACGGATGCGAACATAACACAAAGCGATGGTGTGTTTGCAAGTGTCGATATCTTCTCATCGTACGTTTCAATCATGCCAAAACAAATGGAAACGCTTCGTTTCTCTGCCGATTACCTCGATGAATCCGGCACCTTGTTCCAAGCCGAATGGTCAGGTGAGATTCAACCCGGACGCCTTGCATTCATTGAATTGCCTGAATCAGGGACAGAGGTTGCAGCAGATTCGTACCTCGATTTCGACCCTGAATTCAAGGATACATATGGGAACACCATTCCCTATGTTGCTGTGAATTGGACCATATCAGGCGTAGATCGAACCCTCGAGATTCGTATGGCTGATGGGAAGTGGTACCCTACTGAAACCGGTGAGCATGAAATCCGTGCCAACGCAGATGGTGTCTTCGCCTCTGTGCGTGTCAACGTGATTCCAGGAACAGGCACTTCACTTGTCACGGATGGGGATGCTGGAATTACGATTGAGGCAGGAGTTCCATTCGATGTGTTTGTCGAACTCGTTGATGTTCATGGCAACACAGCACCAGCAGAGAATGTTGAACTCTTAAGCGGAGATTTCGTTCTCTTTGAGGCCTCTTCAAGTGGACGCGGGTATTGGCAACTCACAGGTCTAACAAGCGGTGTTTACGCACTTGGAATTGCGGAGGGCGAAGCAGAACATTCGATTCCACTGACCATCGTCCCAGGTCAACCTGTCCGGGTTATCACAGGAATGACAAACGAAACCCGAAGTCAAGGAGAAGTCACACTCATTACAGTGTGGGCTGAAGATTCTCAAGGCAATCGAGTCGAAGTGAATCCCGACCAAACCGGGCTTTCATGTACATCTGGAAAAGCAACGCATGTCAAATCGGATACGTGGGAAATTGAACTTGAAGAGGCAGGCTCGGATCGATCCTGCACCGTCACTTGGAACGGATTGATTTCACAACAATTCTATGATGTTGAATCCGTTCTTCTCAGTGGTGCACTGGGATCAACCAACACTGCCGTTTCAATCATCATCGGCCTTCTCCTCATGATATTCATCGTCTTGGTTGTTCTCATTCGTCGAGGAAATTCGAAGGATGTCGAGTGGGATGATGAGGAGTTCTATGAGGTCTCCGAAGATGACGAGGAACGCTTAACAGGAACGGATGACGATACTCTCGATGAAGACACGTCGGAACCTCCTGAAGAAGCACCGGTACAAAAACTGCACAACGAACCAGATCTCACTACTGAGTTGCGTCAAGAGTTGGCGACCAAGGCGGGACAAGTTGGTGTGATGCAAGCAGCACCTGGAACCAGTCAAGGTGAAACGGGTTGGTACGTGGATGCAAGTACAGAATTGCAGTACTGGAACGTTGGCAGTGACGGTTCTTGGTCTCGTGTTCAGTGACGGTCAGTGGTCCTATGGCTGTTGAAGAACATCGAAATTGGGAAGATGTGGATTACACCTCATTGCTCAATGGACAAGCGTTTCCACCTGATTTCATGTGGGGTGTTGCTACAGCTTCCCATCAAATCGAAGGCGGGAACACAAACAATTGGACTCGATTTGAACCACGATCGAAAAGTGGTCAAGAAAGTGGAGATGCTTGCGACCATTGGAATCGGAAAGATGCGGATCTTGAACTCATCCAAGATCTCAATGTGACCCATTACAGGTTTTCACTGGAATGGAGTCGGATTGAACCAGAGATGGGAACTTGGAATGAAGATGCGATTGAGTGGTACAGTGAACTCGTAGATCAACTCCTCGAAAAAGGAATCCAACCGATGGTAACACTGCACCACTTCACCAACCCACTCTGGTGGGAAGATATGGGTGCGTTTGAAAACGAATCCAACATCGTTTATTGGATTCGATTTTGCTCAAAGATGTTCGAAGTGCTACGTGATCGAGTCGAATGGTGGTGCACCATCAACGAGCCCGCTGTTTATGCTTCCATGGGGTATGTGCTTGGCGAATTCCCACCAGGTGAACGTTCGTTCAAGAAAACACGCAAGGTTTCTCTCAACTTGATGCGTGCTCACGCCCGCTGTTATCGAACACTCAAGTCGATGGAGCATGGTGACTCAAGAAAAATTGGACTTGTCAAAAACATCAACCTCTTTGATCCTTATCGACGATGGAACCCATTGCATCGATTCCAAGCAAATGTATTGGATAAGATGTTCAACCGGTGTTGGATTGATGGATTGAAAACTGGACGTTTCAAACCACCCTCCGCATTGCGAAGCATTTCCATTGATGGTCTCAAAGGGAGCAGTGATTTCATCGGTGTGAATTACTACACACATCTTTTGGCAACACCATTCATGCCAACAAAGGTTGAGATTGACCCTCTGATACGACCATGGGAAGAACGAACTGATTTCCGGTATCCAATGTATGCGGAAGGATTGAAGCGAGCCTTTGAGATGGTCTCGCCTCTGAATCTACCAATTATTGTCACTGAAAATGGGGTTGCTGACAACGATGACGATATGCGGCCAGAGCATGTTCGAAGACACTTGCACATCACTGCGGAAGCCATTCAACATGGGCATGATATTCGTGGTTTTTTCCACTGGAGCCTGATGGATAATTTCGAGTGGGCTGAAGGATATGAGCAATGTTTCGGCTTGTATCACGTTGATTTTGAGACACAACAACGAACCCTTCGCGAGAGTGGAAAATTGTATGCAAACATTGCTCAATCCCATCGAATGCCTCAGGTCGTCATTCTCGCAGGTGGTCTTGGTACTCGGCTAGGTGAGATGACGAAACACCAACCAAAATCGTTGGTTGAAGTTGGAGGTAAACCCATCTTATCCCACATTCTCGAATGGGTCAAACGCCAGGGATGCTATCGAGCGCTTGTGCTTACTGGTCATCACGGTGATCAATTCGATGGATTTCACTTCCCTGGCATCGAATTGACATTTGTCAAGGAACCCGAACAATTGGGGACAGGAGGGGCGCTTTGGAACGCTCGAGATCACCTTGAGGATGAATTCATTTTGCTATGGGGTGATGATTATCATCCAATCGATTACACTCCTTTGGTTCACAATCACAGAGAAGCATCCTCTCGCCTGACCATGACCGTGACAACAGAACATGATGAAATGAATTTGCAACACGAAGCAGGACGCCTCATTCACTATGCAAAAACCGGAGACATTCCGAAAGGATTCAACGGATATGAGGCAGGAACTTCAGTCGTTAACAAATCCGTCGTCATGGACTTTGGAAAAGAAGGTACATGGTCGTGGGAGAAAACGGTCTACCCTGCTCTCTCAACAGAAATTCATGTTCATCTCGATTCAACGAAGTTCTGGGATATGGGGACGCCGGAGCGGCTTGAACAACTAGAGAATTTCTTCAACGAATCCGGCTTGTGATGAAACCACGATTTCCCAGTCTGGTAGTATCTTTTCATTCTCGACAAGAACAAGAATCATTCCGCCAAATCCCCCACCCATCATTCGTGCACCATGAACACCATCGGTCGTTTGCAATGATGCGACGAGGGCATCAACTTCGGGTGTGCTGACTCCCATTTCACGCAATGATGCATGCGTTTCATTCAGTAAGTGGCCCAACTCGTTGTTCGTACCCTTCATGGCCTTGAGAACACGCGCATTTTCGGATTCAACATGTTTCGTCCTGGTGTGTTCGTTTGAAGTGTTGCGATACTGTTGCGTATTCAATGTTCGATGAATTCCTGAATCAACCAGTTTGAACCTCCAATCTGTGGGTAAAGGAATGACACTTGTTTCCATCGTTGAAAAGTCGATCAGTACACAATGATTCTCAAGCGAATGCATCATTGTCATTTGGTCGAGCAATCCGCATGGTGTACCAAGAACGACATGTTCCAATCGTTGAGCTTCAATGCATGCATCTTGTTTATCGATGCTCTTGCCATGAACACAGAGAACGACACTCAGGCACAAAGCAGCAGACGATGACATACCTTTCCCAATCGGTATCGTACTTGATACATGCAATCGTGCAGGTTGTCCTCCTGCTTCTCTCCACAAAGCCACAACGGTCTCCTCGCCTTCAAATCCAGCTTGAAGAAATTCAGCCTCGAGGACGAGTCGATGTTGTGAAGCAAAAGCGAGTGAACGCCCCCCTGCATAATCGGTGTGTTCACCAATGATGTTAATTCGGCCTGGTATGGATGCACGGCGAATCATTCCAGCACATCCTCGGCAATGTCCAAGTCGAACCATACTGGGAAGTGATCGGATACGTCGGAATCGCTCATGTTTCGGTCAACACCCCATCGCCCGAAGAATCGGTCTTCAATGTCGCTTGTAAGGACGATTCGGTCGTAAGCACAATGCGTGTTTTCAGAAAAGGTCGTGTCTGCTGAGTCTGGAACCACCCAAAGGTATTCTGGGCTTCGAATCGCAAGTTGATTCAACTCATAGGTCGAAGCATAACTGCAATCAGCATTGAAATCTCCAAGAAGAACAATGTCCGTTTCTGTTGAATTTTCACGAAATGTTTCGACAACATTGTGCAATGAGCCAGTCTCATTCACTGCATTGGCCGGTTTGGTGTGGATTGTTATGAGTGTGAAATCTTCCAAGATTGTTCCATTTTTTGAGAGCAGGTCGAAATTGGCAATGAATGGTTCTCGTTGGAATTCGTCGAGTTCGGAATCGTTGTGCAACCATGCAGACTGGAAAGCAAATCGTGATGTTCGATAATAAAACGCATATTGTTCTTGACCTCCTTGATCGTCTTCTTGTTGTCCAGAACGCTCACTCAAGACCATTTCATACGTTTCATTTGACGCTGCGTTAATAGCATTCAAGAAATCGTAAGGCACGGTTTGATCAAGATCTTTGATTTCCTGAACAACCACCATGTCGTAACGTAAGGTGATGTTCACAAGTTCGGAAACGACATCCGATTTCCCCATTTTTGTTTCGCCGAAAACTTTGATGTTAAAGGTTGCAATTCGTGCAACATCTTCTCGGCTACGGGACTCAGAACGTGCTTCTGTATCCTCCTCCTGTTCAGGCTCGACCTCGACATACACCGTCCTCCAAAGTGGGCTCTCTTCCTGATGCACCAACAGTTGAATGGTCATAGGGGCCAAAATCAACAATGCAACAAGCATAACGCCTTGCAAAGCGCTGTCATGCCGTGCCATGGCTGTGGATGAACCTCTCTGTTATCAATCATCAAGGTTCATCTATCGGTAAGCATAGGTTCTTGACGCGAATCCTTTTGGTTGCATCATGGCTGAAGAAGTCTCTCCTGAAAAGGCGAAAGAAATCGTCGAGATGTTGACGGGAGGTGGTTCAATTGATTCGATCAATACATCGCTCGCCTTGGGGATTTTGCCTTTGGTTGAATCCCTTGGTGATACGGAACTCCTCGACCGATTGGTCGCCCATGCAGAAATGGTTGCGGAGGACGATATTGAGAAAGGTTGGGCACGTTTCGAACATCTAAAGCGCTATGCAGGTTCCATCGATGATGTTGCTGAACTTGCTTTCCATACTGAATCCCTCGACAAGGGTACGCCACTTGCCGCCGCAGTTTTGCATCACCATGCCTTGATGTTGCTCTCCATCGAGGAGATTGACTCTGCACAAACCTCCATTCGTCGATCCTTGACCTTGAGAGAATCCATCGAAGACAAGGAAGGCATCATCTATGGATTGGCTGTTCTCTCGAGGTGTGCACGATTGAATCAAGACTGGGATTCAGCCATCCTTCATGATACGCGGCGCCTTGAACTTGCGATTTCGATGCAAAACGATGTCCTCCACATGGAAGCCCTAGCAGATGTTGCTCATGCTCAAGCGAGTTTGGGTGAACTTGGCACGGCCTCTGAATTGTATCAGGAGAGTCTTGATCTTGCCAAACGTCTTGAGCATCCGGCAGGTCATCTTGTCGCAAGTTGGGGCATTGCCGATCTTGCAGAGATTGAGACAAGATACGATGATGCCCTTCTTGCATTGTCCGATACAATGCATCTTTTCATCCAGATGGGAATCGCTGCTCCAGACTTGCTGAAACAACGGCTCCACGCCCTCACTTCACTCGGTGAAGAGGTCAAGTAAGGGTCGAACGGGTTATGTTCCTTGACGTTCTGGAAAAAATGAGGCGAGATTTATGGAGCACGATATTTTCTTCTCCATCAGTCAAACGCCAGATGCTGAAGGCCATATTCCCGATGAACAAACGATGCTTCGAAATTACTTCGAACAACTGGAATGTGCGGATACATTGGGGTTCGGCGTTGGATGGATTGCACAAGCGCACCTCTCAACTGAAACGCAAAAATCGAACAGCAAACCAGTCGTTCCTCATTGGAAGGGAGAGGTAGGACTCTGCACGGACTTTCCACAATTGGCTATGGAATCCTTCCGAAGAACAACCAACATCGAAATTGGAAGTGCAGTTGTATCGATTCTCGCATCGGGTGGACCGATTGCACAGGCTGAACGAATTGCCAATACGTTGCAACTTTTAGCGGTGAATGGCGATGAACGTAAACTCCATGTCGGTTTTTCCGCAGGTCGGTTTGAATTCATGGCACGTCCTTACGGAATCGTTCCACGTACATCGGTTGAAGAGGCTGCTTGGCCAGCCTTGCGGGGTCAGATTTTCCTTGAGGCCAGTGAGATTTTCTTACGTTTGCTGCGAGGCGATGTGGTTTCATCACAGACGGTTCGTTCGACCATTTTGACTCGAGAGAACTTCAGAAGCGATGAGGATTGGCAACGCGTTCAGGATGCTCATGGTTCCAACGATGAAACCATTGCCATCGACCGACGTTACGTGTTTGAAGACATACGAATTGTTCCGAACACCTTCAATCGAGAACAACTTGTTCTTGTTGCTGGAACACACGATCCGAAAGCCCAGATGTTCGTGAATTCATTCCTTCCCGTGCGGGTGTTCAATCTCTCCATTACTCAACCAGACGTCATTGAAGCAACCCACGATCGGATGCGCTCTTGTTTCCATCCGGATGGAGGGAAATGGAAGCGTTCTGATATGCCCAGAACAAGTTTCGTCTTTGTGAATGACGAGCCTGGACTGACGCCAGAGGAGCAACGAGATGCAGCTCATCGAGAAGCAGACGAAGCCCTAGGTGCATATTGGAACGCGCTCGAAGGAACCATCGATCCGAGCAAAGTTCAGAATGCTGCACAGAATGCTTTGATTGGAAACGTTGAGGATGTTGCTCAGCAATTGGTTGAACGTTTCCACCCTGATGATCGTGTTATGGCATGGTTTGATTTCTTCAATCATGACAGTGCTCGAGTTTGTCGTAACATGCGCGCATACATGGAAAAAGTCGCTCCTCGCGTCGAAGAACTTCTGAAAGGTGATTGAACTTGAACATCAATCATCATGAACACTCTGCCGTCAAACCGGGTCGTCCTGGTAGCGAGTTGTTTCCGAATTCTCCACTCGGTGAACAGGTCGAGGGTATTCCTACTGGGCGGGATGTTGCGTGGGAACCATTGGTTGACTATCGTCGAAATGGCGTCTCTGAGACAACCATTCACGGAGCGGTAGCATGGGCACATGGTGATGAAGTGATTCATTCCTTTGGAGGAAACGTTCTCTGTTATGGCCGATCGATGATGAAACCATTCATGCTCAAGGCATTTGTCGAAGAATTAGCGAACCTCTCTTGGGAGCAAAAAGCCATTTCCGTCGCAAGCCACAATGGGGATACGGAACACGTTGCTGCTGCACAATCCCTGTTGTCAGAATCTGAATGGCCGCTCATGCTCACACCTTTGGACGTTCCATTGATTCAATTTGGACGTCAAGTTCGTCGTCCTCGACGCTGGTATCATACCTGCTCAGGGGAACACGCTGCGATTCTTCGAGGATGCAGGGAAAAGGGATGGAATCGTGCAGGGTATACGCTTCCAAGCCACCAAGTCTTCGATGCCTACATGTCCCAGATTCGTCGTTTCCTCGGCGAAGATTGGAAGCCGTTACGAATTGCAAAGGACGGTTGTGGACTGCCCACAGTATCGAATACAGTTGCCGAACTTGCTCAAATTTATGCGGGGTTGGTTCGAGACAAAGATGCGGATTGGATTTGGGAATCCATGGTGCGTCATCCCGACCTTGTCGGTGGATTCAACCGGCTTGACTCGACCATTCTCAAAGCAGGTGAAGGAACCGTCATTGCCAAAGAAGGTGCAGACGGTTTGCTTGGACTTGCCATCGAACATCCAGACTATCCCAAGGGACTCGGCATCGTCGTGAAAATCGCTCATGGTTGGAACGCTCAGGCGACATGGTACGTTGCTCGAGCCATTCTCGGCGTACTTGGTATCGATTTGAGAAACCCCTATCCGCTTCATCGTCAGAAAGCCTTCATCGTTCCTGGAATTGTCCCAGATCGATACCTCAACGTTCTCGAAACCATCCCGACATGGGATGAGTGGGATCCTGATCAAGACCGTTGGATGTACGATGCGGAGTTGGAATCATGAACGCCTTGAACTTCATTGGTGGCCTCTTCATTGATGCTGCTGAAGGCGAAACGATTCCAAACATCAATCCTGCAACAGGTGGGGAAATTGGAACCATCGCTCGCTCGAAGAAAGCCGATGTTGAGTCTGCTGTTCAAGCAGCCTCGAAGGCGCAAAACGATTGGTCTTCACGTTCCATGTTGGAGCGTGCAGATTGGCTCGATCGAATTGCTGATGGACTCGAAGCACGTAAAGAAGAACTCGCACAACGTGAATCAAAGGATACAGGAAAACCTCTCAGTCTTGCACGCCGAGTCGATGCAGAGCGTTCAATCGATAATTTCCGATTCTTTGCAGATTTTGCTCGGCAACAAGAGCCTGAAGTGTTTGAAATGTCCG
>JAPOIF010000001.1:65779-84692 GCA_029979085.1 Methanobacteriota archaeon
CGATGCCACCAACTTTGTTCACAGGAAACCGATTGGAACTGTCGGATTGATTACGCCCTGGAATCTTCCACTTTACTTGCTCAGTTGGAAGGTCGCTCCTGCATTATTGATGGGGAATACCATCGTTGCAAAACCGAGTGAAATGACGCCGCTGACTGCCAACCTCCTTTGCGAGGTTGCATCGGAAATCGGTCTTCCGCCAGGTGTCCTCAATGTCGTACACGGCTATGGTCCAGAAGTCGGACAAGCTATCCTTGAACATCCTTCGATTCGAGCCATATCGTTTACTGGGGGAACAGCCACAGGCCGACATGTTGCTTCGACTGCTGCACCGATGTTCAAGAAACTCTCCTTGGAATTGGGTGGAAAGAATGCAACGATCGTTCTCGATGATGCGGATCTCGATGTTGCTGTGGATGGCGCTGTTCGGGCTGGATTTACCAACGGTGGACAGGTGTGTTTGTGTGGTTCTCGAATCCTCGTGCATCGTTCGATTGCCGAGCAATTTACCAACAGACTCGTCGAATCGGTTGATGCCATGATTTGTGGTTCACCCGGAAATAAAGCAACCCAAATCGGTGCTTTGATCAGCATGGATCACCTTCAGAAAGTTGAGTCTTACATTCAACTTGGCGTCGAGGAAGGTGGAACCGTACTCACTGGTGGAACTCGAGAAATGACTGGGATGGTTGGGCCAACAGAGCATGGGGCATTTTTGCGTCCAACCATTATTGATGGCCTCGATCCCTTGTCACGAACATCAACCGAGGAGATCTTTGGACCGGTCGTCACCATCCACCGATTCGATTCTGATGAAGAGGCTATTGCGATTGCAAATTCGACGGAATATGGACTTGCTGGATCGGTGTGGTCAGGAGATACACAACGAGCACATGCACTCGCTCAAAACATCGAGACTGGAATCATCTGGGTGAATACCTGGATGCATCGTGATTTGCGGACACCATTTGGTGGTGTCAAGAATTCAGGTGTGGGCAGAGAAGGTGGCACATGGAGTCTCGGTTTCTTCTCAGAACCCCTCAATGTTTGTGTCAAACATGATGCATGATGATGGCGAGCCTTTGAAATGTTGAATTCAATCGGAAGCATGAGGGAGAACAATGTCGGTTCACAGTAAGGCGACGAAAGTAACCACGCATACGCTTCAAGAAATGAAGCGAGCCAATGAGCCCATAACAATGCTCACTGCATACGACTACTCGCTCGCACGACTCGTCGATGCAGCAGGTGTTGATGTCATTCTCGTGGGCGATTCAGCCTCGAATGTTATGGCTGGTCAAGTTACGACCGTCCCCATGACCCTTGACCACATGATCTACCATGCACAATGCGTTCAACGCGCTGTTGATCGTGCTCTTATCGTTGTCGATATGCCATTTGGAACGTATCAAGGTAATTCACGTCAAGCCCTCGAAAGCGCCATCCGTATCATGAAAGAAGCAGAGGGTCATGCTGTCAAACTCGAAGGTGGTTCGGAAATTGTCGAATCCATTGAGCGCATTTTAACAGCCGGCATCCCAGTTATGGGTCACCTCGGATTGACGCCTCAGAGCATCTACAAGTTCGGAACTTACACTGTTCGAGCGAAAGAAGATGAAGAAGCTGAGAAACTCATCGAGGATGCAAAACTGCTGGAAGAAGCAGGATGCTTTGCCATCGTCCTTGAAAAGATTCCAAAAGAACTCGCCCAACGCGTCCAAAGCGAATTGAACATACCGGTTATTGGTATTGGAGCAGGGCCTCATTGTGATGGACAAGTTCTTGTCTTGCATGACCTTCTCGGCATCACTATGGATTTCTCGCCTCGATTCCTTCGACGATATCTCAATCTTGCAGAGGACATCGATGGAGCAATCCGTTCCTACTGTGAAGATGTACGTTCAGGCGATTTCCCGAACGAGTCTGAATCCTACACGTCCTAGAAATAGATGAAGGCAAGGACGCTGCCACCAAAGGCACCAACGTTCACTGCCATCCCATGCCAGAGTCCGTAACGGAACGGTGGGAACTCAAATTGAAGCCAAAATGAACTGATGAACAACCAGGCAATTGCTGGAAGGAACCCTGCAAGATAGACGGAAGACGTGCCAAACATCCAGACCAAAGAAAGGAAACATGCTGTGGCAGCAAAACCCATTGCATATTCTCCTGCTCGATGCATCTCCATTCCAACAAGTTGCTTGTAGATCAGAGGCGAAGCAAGGAGATACATGGCGAAAGCGCCATGCACAGGATTTGGAACGAAGGTGTCGATGCGAGGCATCACAGTGAGTTGCCAAATGGCACCAAAAACCATTCCAATCAGGAGTGGAGCCATCATATGACGAAGCATATCTGAGAAAATCTCGCTGCCTGTTACGCTCTCTTCTTTCACGTCCGCTTCAAGGGATTCTCCGGATGCAACAGCATCATGAGCAATCTCCGGCATGCATTGCGCTCAGTCCCTTCCTGTTTGAGGTTTAGCCTTGTCTTGCGATGCATCCATATGCGACCTATGATTGGTCGAACCATGGCCAAAGGTTCGATTGTTGCAGGCTGTCTTGCACCTCACCCACCCCATCTCGTCTATGCCGAAAACCCTCCACAAAATGAGCCAACATCTGAAGGTGGTTGGGAACAACTCCGATGGGGATACGAGCGCTTGCGTGAATCTCTTTCCAAAATCGATCATGATGTGCTCGTGATTCTTTCACCGCATTGGCAAACCTATGTTGGTACGCACTTCCTTGGCCTCCCTCATTTTGAGGGTCTTTCAGTCGATCCTATCTTCCCAAATCTTTTCCGTTACTCCTACGACCTCAACATCGATGTAGAGTTGAGTAAAGCCATTCACGACAAGGCTGCAGATGCTGGTCTAGCCGTGAAAATGATGGAAAATCCAGATTTCCGTGTGGACTATGGAACCATCACGACTGGCCACATGGTGAACCCCGCTTTCGACAAACCTCTTGTTGTCATTTCATCCAATCGTTCACGCCACTATTACTCCGTCGAAGTGATGCAAGAGATGATGATGGAGCTTGGACGTGTGACTCGAGATGCGATTCTTGAGAGCGGAAAGAAAGCCGTCGTTCTTGCTTCCAATTCTCTCTCACATCGTCACTTTACGACAGAATCTGACGTTCCTGAAGACATGAGTAAAGAGCACATTACGAGTCACGCAATGCATCTTTGGGACATGCGAATTATTGAGTATATGCGTACGGGTCAAGCCCAACGCATTATCGATGAAATGCCTGAATTCACGGAGCAAGCGATTGCCGAGTCTGACGGTGGAGGGCTTACTTGGCTCCTCAGTACGCTAACTGTGCCGTCGTATCCGGCGATTCTGCACGGATATGGAACCATCATCGGTACAGGGAATGCCATCGTTGAATGGCCTTGCTATGCACATGAGGAGGTTTGACCTTGACCAACCCAATTCTCGCATCGTATGTCGTTCCCGTTCACCCTCATCCCTTGTTGGTGCCCGAGCAGAATGAAGGATGGCAGAGGCTACGTGATGCCTTCGATGAGGCGCGTGACCACATCAAAGAATGTGGCGCTGATCTCATCATCATTTATTCGACGACATGGCCGAGTATTATTGGCCATCAAATACAAGCGGATCCCAACCCAACATGGACTTTGGTGGATCAAGACTTCCACGATTTGGGCTCGATGGACTATTCGTTCCGAATCGATGCCGAATTTGCTGAAGCTTGGAATCAAGCGAATCATGCCAGAGGCTTGCAAAGTCGAACCGTTGCTTACAATGGATTCCCAATCGATGTTGGCTCGGTTGTAGCACTCAAACTCCTGAATCCTGATAATGCGATTCCTGCAGTGATTGTGTCTTCGAATGTTTACGCAAACCGTGCTGAGACAACGGTTCTTGCAAAATCGTGCCTCGATGTCCTTCAATCAACTGGAAAGAAAGCCGTTGCTGTGACAGCCATGTCCATGTCCAATCGAATGTTTACAGAATTCATTGAAGCATCCGATGATAAGATCCACTCGCTGAAAGATGATGAATGGAATCGCAAAGTACTGGAGTTTTTGGAAGAAGGGCGACTTGAAGATGTGGCTCAACTTTCTCGAACCATTCACCAACAAATCCGTGTGCAAAAAGTTGTAACGTTCAAACCGATGTGGTGGCTGTCTGCCATGAACGATAATCGAAACGATCTCACAGGCCGAGTTCTTGCCTACGAAGCATTGCATGGAGCAGGAGGTGCCGTCGTACATCTTGACCCAACATCAAACGGGATGGGCGATAAGGAATACGATGAGGACGATGTCGAAGTCTATCATGGAGAGCGCAACGTTCTGGATGCGGAGAGTGTTGACGAATCTCAAGCATCTGATTCCGTCAACGAACACGGTCCTGCGTTGTGGGAACCTGCAGAAGGGAAAGACGCCGTAAATACGGACTCGGCTCCAAAACCTGTCGGTTTGTATCCGCATGCACGGCGAGTTGGAGATCTTCTCTATCTTTCAGGAGTCGGTCCCAGACAACCTGGAACCAACGCAATCCCAGGGGGGGCGATTCGAGATGGTGATGGAAATCCGCTCGAATACGACATCAAGGCACAAACTCGAGCTGTGGTTGAAAACATTGCTCGAATCCTTGAAGAGGCTGGTTCTTCGATGGAAAAGGTCGTCGATGTAACGTCGTTCCTTGTCGACATGGATCGTGATTTTGCGGGCTATAATGAAGTCTGGGCTGAAACGCTTGGTCACTATGGTCCTACGCGCACCACACTTGCCATTCGTGCATTACCTACGCCAATCGCCGTTGAAATGAAGGTCATCGCAAAGATATGATTTCCGGAAATCGGCAAATTGTATCTACAAAAAATGCAAGAGAATATACGCTGAGTTTGCTTGAGGGGAAATGCAAGCACTCTTTGTGCATAATTTCGGGGATGTTGTCATGGCAATTTCAAAACTCGATTCTATAGTGGAAATGGGTACTGAAACCATCAAGAAGACGTTGAAACGGAGCGTTGGCCTTGCTGGTGTTGTGATTATCTCACTCTCTGCGATGCTTCCTGGAATCTTCGTGACTCCCACGTTTGCAGCAGATATCATGGGTGCTGGCATTTGGCTTGCGTTTGTTGTTGCCGCAGCCGTCGTTCTTCCTGCTGCCATTTCAAAATCAGAATTGGCATCGGGGATGCCATCAAGTGGTGGCTCCTATGTTTACCTTGAGCGAACCTATGGCCCGATGATCGGAACCATCAGTGGTCTTGGGCTTTGGGCTTCTTTTTTGCTCAAATCAGGTTTTGCCCTCATCGGATTTTCCGCGTACTTCATTGCAGTAACAACCTACTTCGACATCGATATGGAGATGATGGTGCTTTCCATGAGCGCCTTGGTTCTTATCACGATTGTCAATATTCTTGGTGTAAAGAAAGTAAAGGCAATCCAAACCCCAGTCTTGCTTGTAACATTGAGTATGCTCCTCATCACATGCGTAGCTGCATTCTTCTCAGATGACTTCGATGGTTCTCGCCCTTTCAAGGCAGCTTTTGATACCGATATTTGGACGCTCGCAGAAACCTCAGCGTTCGTCTTTGTTGCCTACGCTGGAGTGACAAAGGTCGCTGCTATTGGAGGAGAAGTCAAAGACCCTGAGAAGAATCTGCCTGCAGGAATGCTTCTCTCCCTTCTGATTGCCACCATACTGTACGCAATGCTTGCTTATCTGATGATGGCCGCTGTTCCTGGCAACTGGTGGGAAGTTGATGGTGAAATCGTAGAAAATCCGATCTTCGTTTTCGCAGAACACGTTGCTGGTACAGAATTTGGAATCTTTGCTGCAATTATTTCTGTTCTCGCTATGATTTCAATGGCTTTGGCAGGAATTCTCGCTTCCTCAAGATTCTTGTTTGCAATGGCTCAGGATAACCTCCTTCCTACGGCATTGGAAGATGTGCATCCAAAATACGAGACACCTCATTGGCCAATCATTCTAACTGGTGTGGCCATGGGTCTTGCCATCTTCTTCGTACCATTGAAAGACGTTGTGAAATTAGCATCCGGTTTCAAAATCATGATTTTCATTATGATCAACACATGCGTCATTATCCTCCGTCAGACGAGCGACCGTCATGATTGGAACCCTTCCTACAAAGGAGCGTTGTACCCCTACATGCAGTTATGGGGCATTCTTGCGGGTCTTTTCTTGATTTACTTCATTGGCGATAAAGCATTCATCGGTGCTTCTGCTGCCATTGCGGCGGGTCTTGTTACGTACTATCTGTACGGACGCAAACATGCAATTCAAACTCAAACTCCGATTCAGACCTTCCGAGAATCGTTTTTGAATCCTACAAATGCCGAACATCAACGACGACTTGCAGCATTTAGAGCAGCGGATCAAGGCGGGAAGAATCACCTTACAGTGAGAGAGTTCCAAAATGCATTGCGTGCACTGGATTTCTCGTTCACGAGTGATGAATCGAGGTCAATTTTTCACGAAGCCGATTCTGATGAGAACGGCGTCATCGATATTGATGAATTCTTGATGGCCTTTGAGGGCGATCTGTTGGATTAACGCTTATAGGCATCTGAAGCATTTTTTCCAGCATCAATAAAGATGCCAGGAATCAATCCATGGATGAGAAGTTGGAGTGTTCCAACAGCGAAACGAAAGGCAAGCTTGTACGCTCCGAGAAGGTGTTGAAAATAGCCCATTCCGACGTCTTTGAGATGTCCCATAAGGAAGCTACTTGGGGACTCTTCTTGAGGTTATCCTCATTTTCGAGTTCCTCAAAGCAATACTTACTTTCCTAAATGCTGCGGAGACGTCCACCATCGACTGGAAGGGAAACGCCTCGAATCGCACCTGCAGCAGGTGAGGCAAGGAAAGCAATCACGGATGCTGTCTCAAGGGGATCAATCAATCGCTCGATAGGAACTTGGCTCATCCAGCCATCGTGAATGGCTTCGATGGATTGACCCGTTCGCTCATGGATGGATTTGGCTAAACTTCCCAGACGTTCAGTATCGGTGAAGCCAGGCAAGACATTGTTGATGGTGATGGAAGGATGGAGTTCTCGTGAAAGTGATTTTGCCCACGAGGCCATTGCTCCACGAAGCGTGTTGGATACGCCGAGGTTTGGAATGGGTTCCCGCACACTCGTCGAAACGATTTGGATGATTCGACCATAATTGGCCATGACCATTCCTGGAGTGAGCAATTTCACCAAGGTATGAGCGGCGTGGAGATGGCGCGTAAACGGTTGAGCGAGTTCCTCCACGCTTGCATTCAACAACGGTCCACCCGGAGGACCTCCTGCATTGTTGACAAGAATGTGAATTGGTCCATCGTCAAGAATGGGTTGAATGCAGGTTGCGATGTTGTCAGTATCTTCCAAATCCATGACCACGATTTGATGATGCCCTCCTCCGAGTGTTGAGAGTTCTTGGAGCAATGCAATGAGTTGATCTTCACTGCGAGATGCCAAGATGACATTTGCACCCGCCTTGGCCATAATTTTGGCAGTGGCTGCGCCTATTCCACGACTAGCTCCGCAAATGAGGGCAGTCTTTCCATCGAGTGCATTGTTCTGGAGAACGGCATCATCTCCGAGGAGGTCCATGAACCGTCGTGGAGCCACCCTATCTTAGTGGTTCGCTCTCACAGCCAATCCAAAATGGCATCTTGCTGAACCAGCCAATCATCGCTTGCCGCATCAATGATGCTGTAATGATCGCCGGGAAGCCAGACTTTCTGAATGTCGCATCCTTTTGCCTTCATTGCACGCGCATAAGTTTCACTCTGTTCAAGAGGAACGTCAACATCGCGCTCTCCATGAATCAGGAGAACAGGTGACTTTGGAGGTAAATCAACTGGATTGACCTTTCTCCACAATGCTTCGTTATCGTAGGGCGAACATCCCATCCATTTGCGGATTGCATCTCCATCGTCGCTGAGTTTTGCATCATCAGCTCCAAACAAATCTGTAATTGGTGCTTGGGCGATGGCTAACCATGGTTTTCGCTCGGCTTTACTGGCCATGAGAAGCGCAAGATGCCCTCCGGCTGAGTGACCCATGACCATGCTTCGAGTGATATCAATACCGGGAAGAAGTGCAAGTTGCCCCCAGGCACGAAGTACATCGGAAAGGGTATCCATCCAAACCCCTTCATCACCATCTTCCCAGCGTCTGAATTCAATGTTCCAAGTGGCAACACCCGCATCGCTTAGTGCATTTGCGATCGGTTGCATCAATTCCGATGTGTATTGCTTCTTCCAAAATCCACCGTGAATGAGCATGATGCAAGGTACGCCATGATCGTTCTGGAACGGTGAAGGTTCATCGGGCATATGCAAATCTGCGAATTGCCATGGTTTTGCGCCCCATTGCATTCGATCGACGGGCATGATGGCCAACTCATGGCGTAACACGATGTCGATCTCGTGGGAACAAGACGGTTTCTCGTACGTTTCGTGAACCGGTTAGAACCATCAGGAGACGGGCGACACCAAGCCCCCAGCCAGCGTGAGGGGGTGCTCCGAATCGGAAACCATCCGTGTAAAATGAGAACTCTTCAGGGTTGAGTCCTTTGCTTCGAAGGTTTTCTTCGAGGACGTCGACGTTGTGTTCGCGTTGTCCACCGCTTGTCATCTCATCACGGCCATAGTTGAGGTCGAATCCACGGCTGAGTTGTTCTCCCGTTACGCCGTTTTCTCCAGGTACATGATGAATGTAGAACGGCTTCATTTCCATTGGCCATCTTGGAAGGAAGTGGAAACCGGGGTACTTTGCAGCAATAATATCACAGTGCGATGAATCGATGTCATCGCCCCATTGAATTTCTTCTCCAGCATCTTGAATCATTTGAATTGCTTCACAATAATCGATTCGTGGGAATGGGAGGCTTGGGACGTCAACGGTAATCGGTTCCAATTCCTGAGATTCTCGGTACGTATTGATCGTGTCAATGTGTTCTTGATCGTTTGCAGCAACACACTTCCAGATGTGATGAATCATGCGTTCTTGAACACCCATAACATCCTCATCGGTCATCCAGGCAGCCTCGATATCGAAGGAGATGAATTCGTTCAAGTGACGATAGGTGTCGTGATTTTCAGCACGGAAGGCTGGCCCAATCTCAAACACACGCTCCATACCTCCGAGGACGGCGAGTTGCTTGTACAATTGTGGACTTTGTGAGAGGAAAGCAGGCGTATCAAAGTACATCATTGGGAAAAGGTTGGTACCTCCTTCGGATGCAGAAGCGATGATTTTTGGTGTGTTGATTTCTTTGAATCCTTCCGTAATGAGATGTTCACGTCCGTATTGGAGAACTCGTGCTCGAAGGGTGAACATTGCGTTCACATGAGCGCGACGTAGGTCGAGGAATCGATTGTCCAACCGAGTATCAAGGCCAATGGAAACGGTGTCGGTGATACCCAACGGAAGGGGAACGTTCGCTCGTGTGAGAACATTCACGTGATTTGCAACAACTTCGTAAGCAGGAGGAGGAGGCATCTCTCCTTCCTTCAACTTAGGAGGTCGCTTTTCGGCAACAATTCCCGTAAATTGGAGCGTTGACTCTCGGGTCATTCTCTGTACAAGATCGAGATTCTCTTCACCAACGGTATCGCCCTTGAGGAAGACCTGGAGTTTACCAGTTCCGTCTCGTAAATCAACAAAGCAGATGGCACCTTTTCCACGATTCGCCTCCATGAAGCCACAAACGGTGACTTCCTTTCCGACAAGGTCTGCACCTTTGCTTTGGATTTCGCCCAAGGTATGCGTTCGATATGCTGTAGGATGCCAGTCAGCCATGTCAATTCCTGCGTGATGTTCCTAAAATAGCAATCGCAAAAACCAACACCTAACGAAAACCAAACCTTTGATAACATGAAATTAGGGGCAAGAATCATGACACAAAGGATGTTCAGTTCCGAATCGGTAACTTGTGGACATCCTGACAAGGTTTGCGATGCTATCTCCGATGCAATTGTTGATGCATGTTTGGCTATCGACAAAAATGCTCGTGTGGCTGTCGAAACGTGCATCAAAGGTATGCCTGAGAAGAGTGTCATCGTTCTCGCTGGAGAGGTATCGCTCGACGGACAGGTTCCTGATTATGTAGCAATTGCCCGTCAAGCGGCTGCCGATATTGGTTACACGTCGCATGATATTGGGATGGATGCAACAGAACCTTCCCGTTGTGATGTGTTGGTGTATGTTACAACGCAGTCGACGTACATCAACCAAGGTGTTGACCGTGACAATATTGACTCTCAAGGAGCAGGCGATCAAGGATTGATGTTCGGATATGCCTGCAATGAGACGGAAGCCTATGACGAACTCAAAGGGCGATACTTCCCACTCCCAGCAGCTCTTTCCCAACGTCTCTCACGCCGATTGAGAATCGTTCGAGAAGACAACATTCTACCATGGGCTCGTCCGGATGGAAAAACGCAGGTAACCGTTGCGTACAACGAGGATGGTTCTGTGCTCGGTGTTGATACTGTCGTGATTGCTATTCAACACGACAAATATCTCAAAGATCAGTTCGGAGGATCTATTGAAGCAGAATTGGAGCATGTTCGTGAATCCATCATGAAGGAGGTCGTTGAAGTCACGATTCCAGAGGAATTGCTTCTACCAGACTACAAACTCATTGTCAATGGAACGGGGCGATTCGCAGATCCGGGTGGTCCTTATGCCGATGCGGGTTTAACGGGTCGAAAAATCATCGTCGATACATATGGCGGGATGGGACGCCACGGAGGTGGCGCCTTCAGTGGCAAAGACCCATCGAAAGTCGATCGTAGTGCCGCTTACGCTGCTCGTTGGGCTGCAAAGCATGTGGTAGCAGCAGGATTGGCGAGCAAATTTGAGATTCAACTTGCCTATGTAATCGGTGTTGCAGAACCTGTCAGTTTGATGGTCGATTCCTTTGGAACCGGCACATTTTCCGATGATGTTCTTGCCGAGCGTGTGCAAGCGACCTTTGATTTCCGTCCAGCAGCGATTGCCCGTGACCTTGACCTCTTGCGTCCGATCTACAAAGAAACCTCTTCCGGTGGACACTTTGGAAGGCCTCCTACAGATGATGGCCTCTTCCCATGGGAACGTATCGATGCCGGCCGAATTGAGAACTTACTTCAATCGTGAATTTCTCAGTTTTCGAGCCGATTCGCTCAAGTGCTGAGAACACCTCGCTGGTATTGGTCCCATGTCGCAACTCTCCATCCGAGCGCTCGTTTTGGTCGGAATGATGCTTCTTGCAAGCGCATCTCCACTCGCTCAATTCACCAAAGCGGATCCTGAAATCGAACTACAGGTTGACATGAGTCACATGATTTTAACGCCCGGTGAATCGATGAATCTCACCTTGACCATAGAGAACAATGGGTCGTCGATTGAAACGTATGATGTTGAAACTTCAACCAACGGTCTTTCATCGCTTTGGACGGCAACACCAACATCAAGTTCGGTCTCGAATGTCTTACCTACATACAACACAACCACAACCATCGTGGTTCAACTCGCCGAGACGGCCACTCCAAGTGATAACGGGAAGTTCACCGTTTTTGTGAACGAGAGCGACGGCATTGCCTCCTCCTCAATCGATGTCTTTGTCAGTGTCGCCATCGTCTACAACCCATACCTTGACGCAACGGGAGTTGGTGACCAAGGTTTGTTGGCGCTCCAACCAGGACAATCTGTCGACCTCTCAATTCCAGTCAGCAACTATGGAAGCGTTACGGATTCGTACCTTCTTGGTGTCGGCGAAGAGCCAGACCTTTCCGGATGGTGGGCAAACTATTCTTCTGGAAGTTCTTCAAACACGACGACTTCTCCTCCATCTTGGTCAACTTCTGTGAGTGATGTCCTCACGTTTGGAAATTCCTACACTTCTGCGAACAGCCTCTCATCCATGCTTGAAGAATTGCTCCGAAGTGCGAACAGTCCAAGCAACACCTCTGATTTCACGACAGGAGGATGGACGATTGCAGATCATTGGGATGATGTCAATACATCTGGAAGTTCGCAAAATCTTTCACTTGCTTCGGGCGTTTGGGATACTGTTATCATTCAAGATCAATCACAAATCCCAGGATTTTACCGCACCAACTCGGATTGGCTTGCGAGTAAGAACGGAAGCATCCATCTTGCAGACCGAATCGATTCCGAGGGGGCTGCAATGATGCTCATGATGACATGGGGACGTCGCAACGGCGATGCCATGAATCCAACACTCTATCCAAATTATACGGTCATGCAGGATCGACTTGAAGACGGATACATCGATTACCGAGACAACATTTCACTTTCGACATCTGCTGAAATCTACATTGCACCAGTCGGTCTTGCCTTCAAACACATCCATGATTCCATTGTTGCATCAGGTGGTAACCCCTTGTCGCCAACATCAACCTTCTACGGTCTGTATTCTTCAGATGGAAGCCATCCGTCAACATCCGGTTCTTACTTGGCAGCCTGTGTGTTGTTCGCAGCCCTCACCGGCGACTCTCCAGTTGGTTTAACCGACAATACGACGATGGATTCAACACTTCGTCAAACGTTGCAGCAAGCTGCAGCAGAGGTCGTATTCAACGGGACCTCTTCGTACAGTTACCCTTGGGAGTCGTCTGGCACGATTCAAGCGATGAGTCAACATTCGAGTTTCCCTGCAGGTTGGGAAGTGCGATGGTTGGATGACCAAATTGAGAATCTCTCAGCAAACGGTCAAGAAACCGCCACCCTCCGGATTTCCATTCCTTCGGATGCAAGCCCAGGGGCAACAGGCGTTCGATTGTATGCTGGTTCGTTGTTTGGAAATCTCACGACTTCAACGCTGATGGTTGTTGATGTTCAAGCGAATTACGACCTTCAAGTTGACTTCCTGAACGCTGACGATGATTTCCTACCCGGTCAGCAAACCACATCCTCAGTTCGCTTAACCAACATCGGTACGACCGATGCGTCGTTTGAGTATGCATTGTCCGTTCTATCCGGTCCGTGCACGGCAGCCTTGTTGACGTATACTTCGACACTCAACGTTGATGCAAGTGATGATCTTTCCTTCCAAGTCGATGTCGGAACAACCGCCAGTGTTGGTGATGTTTGTTCGCTCCGACTCACCTCAACCCTCGCTTCCGACGAATCAGTTTCGTTTGTACGAGACTTCTCATTCGAAGTCGACCGCGAGATTGATTTCGTTCTACAAGGTCCAAACGGTGCCGTGGTCATCGATCCTGAGACTGAAACAATGCTGGAGGTTCGCGTCTTCAACACTGGAAGTGAAACAGAAACGTTCTCGTTACAAATCAACAGTGATGCGACATCACCTGTATCGTTAGTGCTTGAAAGCGCCTCAAGTGTCTCTGTAGCAGCTGATGCATCGGCTGTATGGACGCTAAAAGCAACCGCTTCCGAAGGCTCTCTCGGTCTCCTTGAACGTATTGTAACAGTAACGCACGACTCTCTCGCTAATCAGGATCTCACCTTGCAATTCGATGTTCAAGAGCAGGCAAGTCTGAACCTCATGGGTCCATTGGACGGCAGGATTGTCGTTCAATCTGGCGAAGACGCCTCGGTCATGCTCACCATTGAAAACGATGGTACTTCAAGCATCACACTCGATACATTCACCATTTCAGGACTCCCTGGTGGCGTTGATGCACAACTACCGGATGTGGATGGGTATCTCCTCGAATCTGGAACCTCATACAACGTTTCACTCAATGTTTCAGCATCTGCCGCTACGGGTGCTCGTACGGACTCGTTGACCCTTCAACTGCTCACAGACTCGGCCAGTACATCCCTTTCCATTGAGTTGCAAGTTGTTGATCGAACGCTCGCCCAACTCAGCCCAAACACCAATCAGATTATCGCAGGACCATCTGCTGCAACAAACGTCACCATCGAAGTGACCAACATTGGAACGCTTCAAGATACCTTCCTGTTATCGATTGGTGCGGGTGAGACCTCAAATTACTTTGAACTCTCACTTTCGAAAACATCTGTCAATCTCGGCATTGGTCAATCTGAAAGCGTTGTGCTGAGTATCCGTGAAACCTCTGCTGGAGCGATTGCTAGTGGTCTGCCAATCAACATCGTTGCAACCTCAACCCTTGATCCCTCATCGACCGACGTAGCGTTACTGACACTGATTCCAATGACTGCCGGCTCAGATCTTACCGTGCTCGCAGACGATTCGGTCACCGAGGCAGGGGGTTCCATTGACGGGACACTTATTGTTACAAACACTGGGAACAGCGTTGATGTGTTTTCTCTCTCTTCTGTTGGTTTGGATTGTGAGCTGGAATCTTCTGTGCTGTTGCAACCCGGAGCATCGTCGCTTGAATTACCGTGGAGTTGTGAGGTTCCAGACGATGCTCTCGCTGGAACCAATGCCTTCAGTTTCCGTGCGGTCTCAAGTGCTCGTTCGGATGCTCTCCAGAACGAAGTCGTCGTCTACACGATCGAAGCCACGTGGGACGCTTCTTCAGTGGTTGCCATCAGCATTGGTGACAGAACGTTATCGATTCCTTACCTCGGCGGTTCTTCCACCACCATCACCGTAACGAATCTTGCCAACATTGGAATCTCTGGAAAACTAACCATGATTGGAGTCGGCGATGGTGTTTTCGATATCCGATGGAACAACACTCTGGGAGAAGTTACCGATGCCTTCACGCTCGAGCCAGGTGCTTCGGAGATCTTTGTGGTTCGTTTCAATTCTCTGACGATGGATGAAACGGATGCTGAATTACGCGTGAGAGCCTTGGTCCAAATCGATGGAAGCAGCGTTGACGCTGAATCCGAGACGCTTGAAATCCAAGTCGAAGGAGAATCTCTTCCTCCACAGGGCTTAACGCTCTTGGGAATGGAGATTGGAAGGGAGACAACGTTACAACTGCTCGCTGCAGGATACGTTCTTTTCGCTCTTGCATTGATGGTTCTCCGCTATCGAAAACCCCGTGTACCAGCAACAGAATCTGATGAAGAGGAGGATGTTGAAGAAGAGGAAACCAAGCAGTACGCTCTTGGTCCAAATGAGTGCAGAATGGATACCAACAGGCGAATCTCTTGTCCTTCATGTGATGCTCGACTTGCCGTTCCCGGTGGGAACGAACCACCGTTCCGATTTACGTGTCCAACGTGTGACTCAAGCATCCGTGTTGTCGAATACGGTTCTTCGCCAAAGTTCTGATCACGCTTTTCGCTGAGCGATGAGAAGGAAAGCAGTATGGCCGAATGGTCCATTGACTGGGCGTACGCCGCCTTTGCTGGCTTTCCCCCACTCCCGTTCGATGACTTCTCCTGCCCATTCAATTTCAAGGCCAACTTCTTCGCAAGCAGCCCATGCCTGTTCCAATTGGCTTGAAACAGGACAGTAACAAGACAATCGTCCACCAATTGTCAACAACGGTGCGACGCTACGGATCGCAACTGGATGTTCAGGAAGATCGAGAAGAATCGCATCGACCTGTTCAGAAATGCTCTGAATCTCTTCAACGCAACTTTCGATTCGACCATGAACGTGGGAGTGTTGTGGAAACGCCTCGATTGCTTTTGATAGCGTCATGAGATTCTCAAGACCAACATCACTGTGCTCCTCTCTCGGTTCGACGGTGATCAAATGTCCGGATGAGCCGAGTACACGTGCAAGGTGCATGGATTGGCCACCTGAACCTAACCCTGCCTCCAAAACAACATCGCCTGAGCCTATTCCCAAGCGGGCGATGAGAACGCCCGCATCTTTGGAACCAATCGTTTGGGCTCTCCGTTTCATGCCTTGGACAAGTTCAGGCAATCGCGGAGGAAGACGCGTAAAAACCTTCGATCCGATTTGTACTTCTTGTCCGTCTTCAACACCATTGAGCGTTGCATATGGATTGAAAACACCAATTCCTTTGATTTTCAAACTCTCATCGGTCAGTGCGATGATGTGTACGCGTCCATTTTCCTCGACCAGTGCAGCGAGGGGTGGGTCTGCCATGGCTATCCGAAGCCGTTCTCGACATCAGGTTTTTGCAAAATAAATGATATTTTTTCTATAATAATTCTCAGACGAGAACAGACTACCATTATATATCGAGTAGTCATCCGTTTATCATGCAAATTAGCGTCCGAACCATGGCTTTCACTATCGTCTTCCTCTTTGTTGGAAGTTTGATGGCAGGTTTAACCTCTGAGTACAACGGTCTTGAACCAGAACTTCTCGATGAGGAAATCGTCATCCAAAATCCATCACAAGCCACAAGTCCTGGCCACGTCGTCTTCGGCCAATACATCTCTTCTGACAACTGTGGCCACTGTTCAAAGACAGGTGGCGGTTCTGATGCTCACCATTCCATCAAGCAAAATCACCCTGACGAATACGTCTATGTCACCTACATGTCCGCATCGTACGGTGATACTGACACCGCACGAGCTGGTAACGTCGCTCCTTACAACTGGGCATGGACAACTGGAGGTGCTCCAGATGCGTACTTCGGAGATCGAACCGACAAGCGTCAGAGCGGTGCCAACAATCAGTACACCACATACGACTCTCTTTTCTCCAGTGGCGGTGGAATGCACCCCACTGTCAATGATTATGGCATGACCGCTTCCATCAGCCAGTCTGGTACGAACTACAACATCGACATCACCTACAAGTACACAGGTTCGGGAAGCGCTGCGAGCAACATGAAACTCTATGCCGCTCTTGTTGACAAGGATTGCACAGGCTATTCCTACTCATCTGGAATCCCTCACGGTTACAACTGCTGGATGGCTTGGTTGACCGCAGGTGATACCTACAAGTCGAAGAGTTCAGGTTCAGGTAGCGCTTTCGCTAGCGTTACACCTACCGCCACATCTCAGTCGGTCTCATGGACGAGCGTCCCTGCAGCCGTCGTTCCTGGTGGACTTAGCAAGGCAATCGTTGTGGGTGTATTGATGAGCGGCAACACCGTTTCAGTCGGTGGAACCAGCCCTCACGTCTACCACGCCATTGATTCCACAATGGGTCCAAAGATGGATCTCTCCATCCCAAGTTTCACAGCAACGAGCCCTGCAGGCGCATCCTACATGCTCGGTGACGTCATTACACTCGATGCAACCGTCGCAAACACTGGTGATCTCGAGTACAACAGCGGTGGTACAGTCGACTTCTATTATGTCCTCAACGGCAACAAGAACTACATCGGTCAGGGTACCCAAATCAGCACCCTCGCTACAACCGGCGCAACCAGTTCCATGACCGCACAAACCACTTTTGACACAAGCGTTCTTCCTTCCAATGGATGGAAAACAGTCTTTGGAGTTGAACTTTCAACCTCTGGTGAGAGCGTAACATCCAACAATCAAGCAACCTCCGAACTTGACCATGATCGTCCTCCAATTTCGAAGACGCCTCAGGTGCTTGGCACGTCCGACATCAACCGTGGTCAGTATTTCTCAGTCCTTGCCAAGGGGGAGGCAGACGATAACGTTGACAGCATTGACACACTGACATTCGACGTCGAGATTTCTGAAGCAGGCATGAATCAATGGAACAGTGATGTCGTAACCGGTGGGGAAAACATCCTCTACCTCGGTTCCGCCAACGAAGGACGAGAATACTCAATTCTACCGACTATGGAGATGCCTGCAGGTCTGTACGATCTACGTTCACGAACTGTCGACGCTCGTGGCCAGACTTCTGGATGGTCTATGGCAACCGATGCATTCAATCTCATGAATGCACCACCATCCATCACACCCAACCAGGTCAGCCCTGTCCAGTGTGATATCTCAACAAAGGTCGACATGACGGGTATCATTTCAGACCCGGAGACACCACTTTCGGACTTGACCATCACAAGCAACGATGCATCGTTCGTCGGATGGCATCCTACAACAACCGAAATTGAAGTTCTCTTCGCTTGGAGTCCAACACAAGGATGTCCACTTGGCCAACAGGGCATTGAAATCTTCATGGATGACGGTGGCGACTATTCTGCACAAGGACAACTCCCATACGGAACCTTGCTCTTCAACGTTCTTGAAAACGGTCAGCCCCGCTGGCAAGCATTGCCAACGCAAGTGGTCGATGAAGGTTCAATGGGTACACTCAGTTTGCTCCCATTCCTCTCCGATACAGATGATGAGGGTAACTCAGCTCCTGCATCAGCCTTGTCGCTTGAAATCATTTCAACCTCGAATACGGATGTGTTCGATGTTTACCTCGACCTGACGAACATCGTTTTCGAAACAGTTGATGACGACGTCAACGGCGAGGTTACCGTTACGATTCGTGCAAGTGATGGCGAACAATTCTCAGACCAAACACTGCTCGTGAAAGTCAACCCGATCAACGACGCACCACGACTCGACCTCACTGGTCTGGAGGAGACAACCCTCAAACTGGGCACACAGCGAGTCATCAACCTCATGGCGTTGTTGACCGATGTTGACGACCCAGCAAACGAGGCATTCATCACTGTATCATCTGATGAGCAAGGTGCTGCAAAGTACAACCCAATCGATGGTACCATGACGCTGAACTTCCAGACCTCTGGACTTCACACGGTTACCATGAACACCATTGACCGATACGACAGCAACACCTACACCATCACAGTTGATGTGTTTGATTCCTACCCACTCTACATCGCCAAGGTCGACGATGGTAGCGGTCACTTCTATGTACAGATGGACAACACCTACATCGATCAGATACCAACGGCAAACATCTTCCTGACAGACATAGCTCCAACGTTCACCGTCATCGAAACGACCTGGAACATCTGCAACGATGAAACAGGCACCTGTGATGGTCTGTACGAAGAGAATCTTGACATCACTCGTTCGATGGTTGGATGGTCAACTGAATTGGACATCCCATCGATTTTCATGCCGGATCAGAGTGCCCGTCCGTCCGGTTCGATGTACAAGGATTA